>JADJGQ010000001.1:1114616-1486155 GCA_016708025.1 bacterium
TCTCGGCCCCCTCGGCTGGAGTGAATGTGATCGGGGAAAGCAAATTTTCGATCGGCTTAGCAGTGTCACCGTAGGGGAAACTTCCGCACCAGAGGGTGTCCATGCGGAGGACTTCGAGCGAGGGTCGTCCTTCGGTGATGACGAAGTCGAGCGATATCTTCCATCCACGGTCATCGTTTTTCTCGTAGCCGGTGTGAATGAAGTCTATCAGCACCGAGTCGTGCAGGAGGTTGGCGAAGTCGGTGATATCAACATGCCAGTCAAAACTCCACTCGGAATCAAAGCGCCAGCCATACGGAGAGATCATGCGGGCCAGTTCGATGTTCTGCAGCGGTGCACCCTCTCCCCCGGATTTGCGGAGGTAGATAGCATCGATGTAGTCCCACTCGCCGCAATGAAGGCTGTCGGGGCAGGCGTAGGTTATCCAGAGGACTACTTTGCGGTAGGTGATGTCCGACGAAGGAAAAACAGACCAGGCCGGGTAGCTGTTACTTCCTTTTGACGGGTCGGTGACGACCTTGACTTCGTTATGTGAGACAACATGGCGGAGTTGGCCGACCTCGGCGGATGCCGAAGCCTGGAATATGATCAGGAGTGAGGTCACTCCAAGTAGTGCAAACAGACTGAGACGAATTTTCACATTAACCTCGTGTGATGGAAGTAACGCGGTTACTTCTTGCCTTTCTTTGCTACCGGCGAGTGGAAGAGCATTGCTTTGCCGACTTCCTGCTTGGGGAGTCCGGGGCCGGTGATGAAGAGATTGAGCGCCTGACCGCCTTTGCATTGGAACATGCGAAGTTCAATCGGGTGCATCCCCAGTTTGAGGGCGATCTTGCCGGGGACCTCACCATCGCCATGGATGCCGTCGTTGTCAATCAAGAGGCTGTCGCCGATGATCAGCGCAGAGCCATCATCGGAGTTAAGTCCGAACTCATACAGACCATCTTGTGGCACGCTAATGTATCCCTTAAAGATCAGTCCGTAATCCTCTGGACGAGCGATAGATGGAATAAGAATCGTGTCGGCCACAATCTCTCTAGTGATTTTCACGGAATCGAAGTTCGGGAGTTTGGTCCACTCGCCTTCGTAGTAAATCAAGCGAAGGCCGGGTTTGGTTTCGCCGACTTTGACAGCGCCGCGGGGGATAAGTTTCTGGACAGTCAGTTTGGTGGCGGGGCCGGCGGGTGCATCGTTCACGAATGGCATGGCCATGATGGTGGCTGTCTGGTTGACGGCGAAGGGGCGCTCGAAGAGTGCCGAGGACTTTGTTGGAGCGGAGCCATCCATCGCGTACCGGATAGTCGTGCCGGGGAATGGTGTGGAGAGAGCGACAATGGTGCTATCGATGAAGGCCGTCTGGTCGGCGGCGATGCGGGCGAATTTGGCATCGGCCTGGTCGTAGAGTTCATCTGTGGCGAAGACCGCGTCACGGGCGTTGTCCGATACAGAAACAGCCAGCAACTTCAGACGAGAGTCGGACGGAAGCTGAATCTGGGTCGTTCCCGCAATGGTCGGTACAGCGACTTCATATAGATAGGTGAACTTGTAGATGTCGTTTTTGCCGTCGGAAGTGTGACGATGTGCTCCCGCCCATGCAATCGGAGTCTGATTGATGTAGGCAGGGAGAATCTCATCTCGAGTGTCGACCATGCGGCCATTAACCATTCGATTCTCCCACTGACCAACCGGCTCTGTATACTCGTGCAGACGCACTGGATACGGTGCCGCCGCGCCACCAGAGGCAACTGGAGTGATATGCGCTTCAACCGGACCACCAGTCGCCATCATCAGTAAGTGTGCCTGACGCCACTTTCCGGCGGGAAGGTCAAGCTTCTGTCCGTCGCATGAGACGATATTGGGGGCGCCATCGGTTTTGGGGCCGAAGACAAACTTGACGCCACGATAGGTGAGTGTATCCGGGAGCAGTTCGCCGGCGAGAGAGTTGCCGGAGCCATCGATGTTGCCATCGGTTTTGTTGGCATCGGTGGAGATGCCATCGAGATTGTATGGAAGTGCGACAGGCTGAGAAACCAAAGGCTGGACCATCATCATGCGATTGGTGCCAAGCCGGACAGCAAACGCTTTCGGCTGGAACGGAGTTAGCGAGAAGGTGAGCTTGTCTTTGGCGGCGACAGCCGTCCCGATCTCTTCTTCCTGACCATTGACTTCGCGAGCGGAGACAACCGGACGGCCGAAGTTGATGGTGATGTTGTCGGCGGGTTTCCCCTGTAGTTCGCGAACGCGAATGATGATCTCATCGGAGGTCTCGGCCATCTTGACAGCGTTGACCATCACCTGCTGAGTCGGCTTGTCGTTCTGCGTCAGCGACAGAAGCGAGTGCGATTTGCCCAGTTTGCCAGGATGCTGCGGAACCTCGTAGACCTGGAGCGGCTGGTTGAGACGTGCGGCTTGCCATGGGATGTCGGATTCCAGCACCGGGCCGGTGTGACCGGCGATGGCAAACGTGAAAGTCATGGTTTCCTATATCCTGTGAGCTCTGGTCGCCGACCCAGTTCCAGGAGTCAAAGACGCCGGGAGTGTGGATGAGTGTTAAGCGCAGGGTCTGGTTGTCGGGGTGGTCCCAGCCGTATTTGCAGTCATTGAGAATAGAGACGCCGTAGGAGTTGTCGGTGGCGGTCTGGTCGGCCCACATATGGCCGGGGACTTCGTATTTCTCTTTCTTGTTAATGCCACGCTTGATTGAGCCGAGGCCGAGGTCGTAGGTGACGGTATCGTCGACGCCGTTCAGTTTAAAGGCGGCTTTGAGGAGAGTTTCTTTTTCGGCCCAGTCGACATTATTAATGAACTCTATCCGGTCACCGGCGGAACCGGCGGCGAGGCGGATGATGGTCTCGTAGGTGGAGTTGTTGTGCGTGCGGGTGATTTTGATTGCGCCGCGGACGGGACCGGATTCGATAACTTCGATCTCTCCTGGATCGTTGTATACTAGTTGGTTTACTCCACTAAGTATATCTTCGTATTGAATTTCCCAAGCGGGCCACTGACGGGGTTTGTTGTAGATCAATTGCCATTCGATAGGAGCAGCGAGGAGAATCTTATTAGCGAGTTTGTCATAAATTCCTCCGACACCGTTTCTGTTCATTGATACATCATATCGTTCGTTTCCAAGAAATGTCTTGCCCGATGCTTTACTATACACAGAGATTTTTGCGATTTCCGGACCAACATCGGGAGTCGATTTGTTTTCGCGAATGTCGAAAACACCATAGCCCACAGGTGGAAGCTTGGCCAGAAAGATGACTTTCTGTTTTCCTTCATTATCTGTAATCAATTGACTGGGAATTTGTTTGCCGTGCGAATCGATAACTGTCGCAGAGGCGTACGGACAATCGACTTCAACGACATCTTCTCTATCGATCGCGAGGGGGTTGTAGACGACGACTGTTTTTCCTTTACCACGAGTATCCAATGCAGGAGTGATAGCGGAGATGGCATCGGTTTGGATATTGGCAAACTGGTTGAGCGATAGCAGTTCGTCGGACCAGGAATATTCGTATGCCTCGGGGATGGATGTTCCGGTCAGGTCATCATGGAATTGATGCCAGAGGAAGCGGACCCACGCCTCACGAAGGGTTTCGCGCGGGTAGGTGTAGCCATTAAGCAAAGAAGCGGTGACGGCGGCACGCTCGGCGGCATCGGCAAGTTGTTCGTTGCGACGGTTCCAGCGCTTCATGGCGGCCTGCGAGGTGTAACATCCGACGCCGTGGCGGGTCATCACCAGTTCGCCGTCGTATTTCTGCAATTTGGCATTGGGGAACTCGCCAACTAGTTTGGGGAGATCATCGGCGCCTACGGAGGCGACAGTCATGGGGCCATCAGACTTGATTGACTTCTGGAGCCAATCGACCGTGAGGGATTCCGGTGCGCCGCCGACATCGCCGGTGCCGATGTACATATACGACAGATAGGCGCCGGTCTCTTTGCCAAGTTGATTGGCCATATTCAGCCAGGTGGTATCGCGAGAGAGGTCATCTTTGATCTTAGCGACATAGTTTCCGGTCTTGAGTCCCGCGATAACGGTGGAGCCATCGACCCCCTGCCATTCACCAATAGAGAATGGGACGGGGACGGAGCAACCCCAGGTAAGCTTCTGCGTGGAGAAGCTTTTCAGCCCGCAATGATTCGCAATTGATGGAAGGGCGTAGCCAAAGCCGAAGCAGTCGGGCATGAAGATATCGTAGCTCTGTTTGCCGAACTCTTTCTTGTAGAAGCCATTGCCATACAATGCGTGGCGGGTGAGGGATTCGAATGACGGGATGTTAACATCGCAGGCATCAACCCAGGCACCGGTGACACGCCAGCGGCCATCGGCGATATATTTCTTGAGGCGGGCGTAGTCTTCCGGGTAGTACTCTCTCATGAGCTGGTAGCGGAAGGCGCCCTCAAAACTGAAGACATAATCAGGATAGAGGTCAAGGAGCTTGAAGTTGTCGTGAAGAGTATTCGGGATGTACTCTTCAATAGTGTTCTTGATGGTCCATCGCCACTGGGTGTCCAGATGGGCGGTGCTGACAACGCCGACTTTCGGTTTCGGGGTGGCAGTGTCCTGCGCCTGGGCGAGGACGGCGGAAGTCAACAGGATGACCGCCAGGAAACAGATTGGTAAAATGCTACGCACGGGTGCGCTCCTTGCTATGACGACGTTACCTTGCTATTCGATCTGTCCGGGCCGGATGTGCGAAGGCGATGCATCAGCCCTTTCTGTTTTAATCTATCAAAAAGAACGGCGGCGAGAATCACCAGACCGAGGACGACCTTTTGCGTGTAGGTCTCGATATTGGTGAGGTTCATGCCGTTCTGAATGACCGCAATAATGAAGGCACCGATGAGGGTGCCAATGATTTTCCCTTCTCCCCCGCTCAGGCTGGTTCCGCCGACAACTACGGCGGCGATGACATATAACTCGTAGGTGAGGCCGTATGTTGGGGCGCCGGACTTGAGTTGTGAGGCCATGATAATTCCACCCAGTCCAGCCAGCAGACCACAGAGGGTGTAGACAAAAAGCAGAACACGATTGACATTGATACCGGCAAGACGTGCGGCCTCGGGATTTCCGCCGACAGCATAGATGTAGCGTCCAAGGACAGAGCGCTCCATCAGGACCCAGGCGAAGAAATAGAGAAGCAACATCAGGAGGACCGCAATGGGAAGGTCGAGCAGTGGTTCCGTTCCTCGACCGAGCCAGACGAAGTTGTCCGGGAGCTGGTAGATAGGCTTCCCTTGCGAAATGATATAGGCGATGCCTGCGGCGACCTGCATCATGGCGAGCGTGGCGATAAATGGTGGGATCTTGAAGCCGGTGATCATGAGGCCACTGAAGGCGCCTGTCAATGCACAGGCGACCAGTGCGGCGAATGCGGCCACCAGTATGCCGAAACTTGAGATCTCGGTGCCGCCAAGTGCTCCGGCGACCCAGGCGATGACGACGGCGGAAAGCGCGATGAGACTTCCGACGGAGAGATCAATCCCGGCAGTGATGATCACCATGGTCATGCCGATGGCGACAATTGCAATCACGACAATCTGGTTGGCGACATTGCGCAGATTATCTGCCAGAAGGAAAGTTGGCCAGTGTTGTTTGGGCGGAGTAAGTATCTGCGCTCCGGAGATCGGCGGAATGTCGCGGAATCCCAGGACAATAGGGCGAGTAGCATCGGTCGTGACCACAGCAGTGACGGCCGGTCCAGTAGTATCCCCGGAAACCTCGGTTCTCAAGTCGGATGGTTCACCCACCAAGCCGGCGGCATTGTAGCCGTCGGCTCGAAGAAGTCTCTTCATTTCATTCGCAAATTCCAGCTCGGCCGGACTCAGCCCTGCAAGGATGAGAATTCTGCCTTCGTGCGGATAGAGGGCGATTACCTCTTTGCTAAGTAGTTCGGCTCCCTTTTTGCCGGTAGTGGTTTGTTCCGTTACAGTCAATGCTGAAAAGAGGATGCAGAGGAGGACGAGGACAATCAGCATCCCGTAATCAGAGAGGAGGCGAGTGAATGCGGAATCGCGTCGTTGGTTGCTCATACGGCCATCGCCATGATCTGTTCCTGGGTTGCGGAAGAAACATCAGTGATCTCGCCGGAGAGTGTTCCGGCTTTCATGACGATGATGCGATCGGACATGCCGAGGATCTCAGGGAGCTCTGATGAAATCAAGAGAATCACTTTCCCTTGTGCGGCGAGTTTTCGGATGAGGAGATACATTTCGAACTTGGCGCCGACATCGATACCGCGAGTCGGTTCATCGAAGATCAGAACCTGCGAGTCAACCTCGAGCCATCGCGCGACAAGGAGCTTTTGCTGATTGCCACCGGACAAGGATTCGGCTCGCTGGCGGGGGCTGGAGATTTTTATAGCGAGAGCCTGGCGGTGGGATTCGAATCGGGCTGCTTCTTTGGCGCGGTCGAGGAGACCAAATCGGGACCAGCGTTTGACGCTGGAGATGGAGAAGTTCTCGCGTGCGGAGGCACAGAGTACCAGTCCCTGTCCTTTGCGATCCTCGGTTAGCAGGCAAATCCCGGCGCGGATAGCATCTTGTGGAGAATGCAGGGTGAGCGGTCGGCCATCCAGCAGAACGTCGCCAGTCTCTTTTGGGTCGGCACCAAAAACGAGTCTGGCCATTTCGGTTCGTCCGGCGCCCATCAGACCGGCAAAGCCGATAATCTCCCCTGCCCTGGCGGTAAAGGTGATCCCCCTTACTTTGCCGCCGGAAAGCGAATTCACCTGCAGACGAACTTCGCCAGGCGTTGTAGAGTATTTGGGGAATTCGTCATCGAGCGAGCGCCCGACCATCAGCTCGATCAGCGTCCGTCGGTTCATGCCCGACGCGTTTTGGCTGGTGAGAGTGACACCATCACGCATCACAGTTATCCGGTCGGCGATTTCAAGGACCTCATCGAGCCGGTGACTGATAAAGAGGATACCTATCCCCTGGGCGGTGAGTTTCCGAAGGATGCCGAAAAGCTTGGCGACCTCACGAGGGGTGAGGGCGGCGGTGGGTTCATCCATGATCAGAATGCGGGCATCAACCAGCAGGGCGCGCGCGATCTCGATAAGTTGTTGTTCTGAGACTGACAGAGTGGAGACGCGGGAGTCGGGGTGAAGAGTCAGGCCGAGACGGGTGAGAATCTCCTGTGCTTTGACAAATTCCTGTCCCGATTGCAGCGCGCCGAAGCGGGTCTGTTCTCTGCCGAGGAAGAGATTTGCTGCAATTGACATTGCGGGGACAAGGGTGAATTCCTGATAGATGGCGACGATGCCAGCGCGGTGGGCATCGATCGGCGACTGGAAGCGGCAGAGGTGGCCATCAATGCTGACCTCTCCCCCGTCGGGTTGGTGGACGCCGGTGAGGATCTTGATGAGCGTACTTTTCCCGGCGCCATTCTCTCCGACGAGCGCATGGATCTCCCCGGCTCGGAGCTGCAGTGAGCCATCTTTAATAGCCTGGACGCCCGGGAATGCTTTATGCAGACCGGAGACTTCCAGCAGTACGGGAGGATTTGTATTCACAGACTGCCCAACCAGTCACTCGTCCGTGTTTACTGAGCATCCGCCTGGGTGAAGAGGCCGCATGGAATCAAAATAGTCGAAGGGACCTGTCCACCGGCGATGTAGGTGGCGACGGCCTCGATCGTTTTGCTTCCGATCTCGTGCGGTTTCTGGATCACATCAGCGTGAATCTTCCCTGCCTTGATCGCTTCGCGGGCTTCCGGAACAGCATCAAAGCCAATGATCTTCACTTGGCCCTGTTTGCCTGCTTTTTCGACAGCGGCAAGGGCACCAAGGGCGGAGTCATCGTTGATACCGAAGATAGCCTTCAGATCAGGATTGGACTGAAGAACATCTTCGGTAGTCCGGAAGGCTTGATCTTTGACGCCATGGCCGGAAAGCTTGGCTACTATTTGAATGCCGGGGTGCAGAGCGATCTCATCTTCGAATCCCTTAACACGCTGAATCACCGATTCGACCTCGGGATGGTCAATGATCGCTACTTTTCCCTGGCCACCGAGCGCTTCGACGAGAGCCTGGGCGGCCAGTTTGCCACCGGCGAGATTGTCAGAGGCGACATGGGAGACAATCTGCACGCCCTCGGCCAAACAGGCGATGTCGGCTGTGAATACAGGAATGCCAGCATCGTTGGCAGCTTTGATCGCGGTGCCGATCGAGCGAGAATCGGTTGGCGAGACGATGATAGCGTTGACTTTCTTAACGATGAAGTCCTGGAGCTGATCTTTCTGCTTGGCGACATCAAATTCGCCGGCAGTGATCAGTAGCTCATAATTGTGTGCTTTGGCGGCTTCGAGCAAGCCTGCCTCGAGATCCTGATAGAACGGATGAGTTCGTGTCAGGAGGGAAACGCCGATTGTCAGTTTGGCTGGCGCGGCAGTCTGATCAGAACCGGATTTGTCGCCGTCGGATTTGGAACAGCCAAAGGAACTAATGAGGATGAGCAGACTCGTCAGGAAGATACCTGCGAGAGTGAACGGAGAGAATCGAGTACGCATAGTGTCTCCACGTGCAGCACTTGAGGGTCCGAAAAGGTGCGACGGTACTGTCCTTCCTGACAATCAAGCCGTCCACCAGCAAGTAGCATAACACAGAACCGGTAGCTTGGCAATCCCCAATGAGATGCGCAGAAGAACTACTTGCTGAAATCCGGGGGAAAATCTACCTTTCGCGAGATGAAAGAGGTGAATCAGGAAACAAATTCACAGCCAGCAGGTGGTAACGGAAGGGAGTCTCTCTTCTGGTGGGCGGCATTGGTTATCGGGTTGGTGGCGATGGTTATCCACAATTACCGGATCATGCCCTGGATGCTGGATGACGCGTTTATTTCTTTCCGGTACAGCGAGAATTTCGCATCCGGGAATGGGTTGGTTTTCAACCTGGGCGAGCGGGTCGAGGGATATACGACCTTTCTCTGGGTCTTTTTGCTGGGAATCGGCAACTGGCTTGGGATGGAGACCGTTTCCCTGGCTCGGATATTGGGGTGGTTGGCGGCACTGGCGACGATCGGATTAGTTGCGGTCAGCTATCGGATAATTAGCGGGGTTTCTCGGTCTGTCTCGGGTCTGGCGGTGCTTCTGCTGTGTTCCTGCGGCGTGTTTACTCCCTGGCCGAGTTCAGGAATGGAAGCTTCACTCTTCGGGCTGCTGATCCTGTTAACGATACAGGTTTATGCAACAGACAAGTACCTGCGTCCATCCGTTCGTTTTGCGACAGCAGGCATACTGGCGGCGCTGGTGGTGATGACACGGCCGGAGGGAATCCTTCTGGTCGGTTTGATAGGGTTACACGCCATGTATCGCATACTTAGGAAACAAGAACGGGAAGCGAGCTATCTGCTGGCGACGTTTCTGGTTGTCTATGGTGCGTTTTTTGTGTGGCGCTACTCCTATTATGGTTTCCTGCTTCCAAACACCTTTTATGCGAAGGTAGGCTCAAGCGCGGCGCAATTGGTGCGTGGGAGTGATTATCTTGGGGAGATGGCAATCGTCGTATGGCCCCTGTTTCTGCTGGCGGCAATAGCTGTCTGGAAGGGATTACTGAAGCGAAGTGTTTTCTTCCTACTGGGCGGCGCGTATCTGGTGCTGCATATAGTCTATATCTGGCTGGTGGGAGGAGATTGCATGCCGGCATTTCGGTTTCTTGCGCCGGTAGTTCCGCTTTTGGTGTTGGCGACTGCGAACGGAATTGATTCGCTGCGAATACGTAAGGTGTTAGTCAGTGCGATAATCGTGCTGGTAGTTGGGTTCAATCTTTACCAGATGATGTTTGCATTTCCCATCACTGGCCATATCCAAGCGGACAAAGTCGCGATCCGAGGAAAGGAAGTTGGGCTCTGGTTGAAAGAGAATCTTCTGCCGGGGAGTCTGGTTGCCACCAATACTGCAGGGACTATTCCCTACTATTCAGGGTTGCCCGTAGTCGATATGCTTGGCCTGAATGATGTGACGATAGCTCACCGGAAGGTGGCTGACATGGGAAGCGGTTTGGCCGGACATGAAAAAGGGGACGGTAGATATGTGCTTGGAAGGAATCCAGCGGTCATTCAGTTCCATTCGAGTCTAGGCCGACTGGAGCCGAGCTTTCTGAGTGATCGGGAGTTGGTGGAGTTACCGGAGTTTCATCGGCTTTATCAGCCAGTTTCGATCTATATACCATCGCTGGCTGAACGGGCGGTTTTGTATGTGCGAAACGATATCCGTCTGCCTGGCGAATAGTCAGTGAATCAGGCGAGTCGGGCGATCAGTACAGTGATATCATCCGAGGGGGACTGTTTTCCGACAAAGGCGGTGATATCGCCGAGAATACGTTCGGCCCAGTCTTTGGCGGTCGGACTGAGAGTGGATGCGTAGACCTGCAGTAATCGATCATCCCCATACATCTGGTCATTTTCATTGAGCGCCTCGGTCACACCATCGCTGTAAAGGCAGATAGCCCTAATTCCGGCAAGCGGGACTTGATGTACGGTATATTGGCAATCCGGAAGAACGCCGATGAGGAGATCGGCCTCGGAATTGCTCGTGACTTCTCCCTTTTCTGTTAAGAAGAGCGGGACCAGGTGGCCGGCATTAACGAAATCAAATGTCTTCTTCTGAGTATTAACGATGCCAAAAAGGGCAGTCAAAAACTGACCGGGGCGGGCAAACTGGCAGATCAAGCGGTTCAGGCGAACGGCCATCTCGGCGATGTTGGTCTCCCCTTCCATGGAGAGTTGTGATCGAAGAACGGCCTGAGCGTTAGCCATAAGGAGCGATGCGGGTGTCCCTTTACCGGAAACATCACCAACAGAGAGAAAAAAGTGATGATCATCGAGTTTCACGATATCAAAGAAATCTCCTCCCACCTCTTTGGCCGGGATATTGATGCCGTGAATATCAATTGAATCGGCACTGATGCTTGCCTTAGGGAGAAAGCCCTGTTGGATGGAGTGGGCCAGTTTCAGTTCCTCTTCGACGACCCGCAGTTGTTGTTCTTTCTCGAAGAGGCGGGCGTTTTCAACGACCTGGGCGGTCTGGACGCCGACGATCGCGAGGAAGCGTTTATCGTTATCGGTAAAGCCATCCTGGGATTTTTTGTTGAAGAGCGCCAGGACGCCGATCAGACCTGTTCGCGCCATGAGCGGAGCGGCCAGGATGGACTTCAACCCCATGGCGTCGAAATCGATGCCGCGGAAGCGATCATCGGTCATGGGAGAATTGCACACCAGGACGGTCTTGTTCTTGATCATCCAGCCGGTAAGGCTGAGGTTGAGGCGAAGAGGGATCCCGCCGGTATCGGGGGTAAACTCACGTACAAAGGTCTTGAAGTCGGCGGCGCCAGTCATATCCGATTGCTGGAGAAGGAAGACTCCCCCCTGCACGGCGCCTACGCGCTTGAGGCAGTGGTCGAGGATCGACTGGGTGATGGCGTCGACCTTCATGGTGACATTGACGGCGTTGGCGATCTGGTTAAGCGAGGTAAGTTCCTCGACCGCCTGTTTTAGTCGCTGTAACTCAAGGTCACTGATATTCGGCATCTGGTTCCTTCTGGGCTGACGGGCTCTGCCGGAGTGTCCGGCTGGCAGTATATACGCGTTGGTGGGCCGACTGGCTACAAGAATCAGCGCGAAAACGGTCGGTAGCGGGCTTGTTTCGGCCGGCTAACCCAGTAAAATACTTGACTTTATTGGTCCACAAACTATCTTATGAGTAAGCAAGTACCTATGCTTCGACCGACTCCAGACTGGGCGACTCGCGGATACCCGGCGGCATCGATCGTTTTACCGCAAAACTACTATCAAACATTAACGCCTCGCTCCACACGTGGAGAGATTGTGACATGATGGACCAGATGAAAGTCGTACGAACTATCCTCCTGCTGCTACTCCTGCTGACTGTTTCATCGATAGCCCAGACACGGCAAGAGACTCTCGACGCAGATACCTCGGCAATGCGGATCCCAGCCGGACAGAACCTTCAGGCGATGTTTGATTCGCTCGGATATGACATCAACGTGCTGGAGGATGAGACCGGCCAGGAGCTGTTCTGTGCCAGCGGTAATATGGCGGTCAGAGTTTTGGGGAAGCGGACTGCATACTCGACCAAAGCATCTTTTGGTTATTATGCTGAAGGTGACATAAACTCATTTATCCCATTCGGTGGCTATCAGTCAGCTATCAACGACAGTTTTGAGGTCGCGATCGGGCTGGAGGGGCTGTTCGGGTTTTACCTTCGACCGGCGGTGACCTCGAACAACGATTTCTGGTTCTCTGAGACGGCACTGAACCCTGATGGTGTGGACCATGTCTGGGTATTTGAGACGGGGATCACGGGCGAGTATATCGTCGCGTTCGAGGATGTCTCGGGTGGGGGCGATTTGGATTATGACGAGTTGGTTCTCAAGATAGGATTTTCTGACGCAGACGGCGACGCTCTGTTGGCGGGTTGCGACAATTGCCCGGGAATCGCCAACCCGGATCAGATTGACATGGACAGTGACGGGGTTGGGGACGCCTGTGACAATTGTCCAGAGTACTTTAATCCCGAGCAAGGGGATGCGGATGGCGACGGGATAGGCGACTACTGCGAACTTCCCTTTGAGCCGGGCGATCAATTTCAAGCGGATATGCTGTATGTCCAGTCGGCCGATCTCGATTTTGACAATCGGATCGACATTGTGTATACGGGGAGCCAGTCAGAGAGCCTGTATGTGGCATTCGGGCAATCCGGAGGAGGATTCGAGGATCCGATCGGGTTGTTGAGAGTGACCGGCGCGCCAGTCGCGATCACTCATCTCAATGGCGATACGCTGTTAGATATCGCTGTGAATGGTGCGGGGGTTTTCTATCGGTTATTCAATCAATCTAACCGTCAGTTTGATTTGGATTCTATCTCATTGGGTGGGCCGGTGAATCGTCCGTTGGACGTCGCGGCATTTGGTTCGACCATGGCATTCGGCTACTTTGATACGGACACCTATATGGATATCGTGCTGAGCCCAAGCTTCCTGTTACATGGGGCGGCTGAGGGGTCACCCATGCAGTCCGGCGCCCTCCCCTTCAGTTTTCTGGCTGTGGACGGAGCCGATCTCAACGGGGATCTGTTTGATGATCTGGCGACCGTGACGTCCTCGGCGCTTGAATTGCGCCGAAACATGGGTAACGGCAGTTTTGAGTTGTCACAGTCGATAGCGCTCATTGGAGGTTATACCGGAGCATTTGTACAATCGAATGTCGATTTTAATGGAGATGGATTGACGGATATTGCGCTGGTCACCTCGCTGGTTGACAGTGTCAACTCAACCAGCCACCTGGTTATCGCATTGGGGGATGGTAATGGTTCTACGTTGAGCACGCAGACCATGACGGTGGATGGCCTGGCAACCAGTCTAGCGGTGACCGATATTGATCGCGACAACGATCAGGATATATCGGTAGTCAATGCCCGGACAGGTGGGCTGGATGTGTTCATCAATGATGGGACCGGGATGTTGGAGTACGCGGCGACGGTTCCGCTGTCCAGCCAGCAGCAAGCCTTCCAGGCGCTGGCGACGGCAGATTTTGACCGCGACGGCAACCCCGATTTTGTGACTGGCGGAACCAACACGCCAGTCGTGTTGGCCTTGAACGGACTTCCCGATTTCTCACTGCTGGCAGATGAAATGGTAACTTCGTCGCTGGGTGATTATGATGTTCGGGTAATCAACCCGCATGGGTTTGTGATCTCTCGGAATTTCCAGACAGTGGCCGGTGCGGCCGCCTGGCGATTGGATGTCAATCAGGATGGAAAGCTGGATGTGCGTCTGTTTGACTACAATCTGGAGTATGGCGAATACAAGCTGATCATCAAGCCTATCGACGACGGCAGTGCTTCGGGTGGCGGAGGTTCAAATTTCACCCAGGATATTCGGATCGACGGCACTCAACAGATCAAGTTATTCTCGGATTATGGCGGCGCGGTCAGCGGGACGATGCGGACGGACCCCTCGGCGGGTGACAGTATCGTTTTCTATTATACCGTGGAGCCGGTATCCTCCATTTGGCCGCCGAACGGCGTCGCAGTAAACAAAACCCGTCCGCAGGTTGAGTGGGTATTATTGGAGGGATTGGGCAATAATCCGGTCTCTTACCAGTTGCAGTTGGACAAGTACCACGATTTCCGCTCGCCGATATACGATACGACGGGGCTGACAGAGCCGCAATTTGACCTTCCGGCGCCGCTGGGGAAAGACTCGGTCTATTACTGGCGGGTGCGGTCGTTTGACGGAGTCGCATGGTCGGAGTATTCGCGGACGTTTGCCCTGTATATTGTCGGGACCTGCTGTGAGTTCTCGCTCGGGAATGTTGATGGCATCGGTGGAGTGGATATTTCCGACCTGAGTATTCTGATCGCGTACCTGACGTCGCCACAGGGGACGGTGACTTTCCCTTGTCCTGAAGCGGCAGGATTGGCGAGAACGCGCCAGGTTGATCTGGTGGATCTGTCGTTGGTCATATCGTATTTGTTGGGCGGGCCGGGTCAGGCGCCACTTCCGAGCTGTCCGTAAGCGACATCTCCCCCGCTCTCGTAGATTTGCAGAACCCCGGCCATACGACCGGGGTTCTTTGTTGTAGTTGCCTCCGTTAAGGGTAGCGGTATATTTGATAGTTATCCATAAGATCGATCAATTAGCGGGAAATAGCGGATAGAGATGTTAGCAACAGGTAGTAGTTTCGGGCCGTATACGATCCTCTCAGCGCTCGGCGAGGGTGGAATGGGGATGGTCTATGAAGCGATGGATAGTCGGCTGGACCGGGTGGTCGCGCTCAAGCTGATCCGGGCCGATCTGGCTCGCGATACGGAATACCGGACGCGGCTGGCGGATGAAGCTAAGCGGGCCGCCAGAATCAATTCGCCATATGTGGTGAAGGTCTGGGAACATGGGGAGATCGATGATCATCCATACATAGCGCTCGAATTCATAGCCGGACCATCGTTGCGGGAGGCCACCTACGACCTGACGATGGAGCAGAAGTTTCAGATAGCCGAGCAGATAGCGCGCGGACTTCAGGCGGCACATGCCGAGAATCTTATTCACCGTGATCTCAAGCCGGAGAATATCAAACTGACCAAGGAGTTTGAGGCCCGCATTCTCGACTTTGGATTGGCGAAGGTGGTTTCATCCAATGCGGTGGATGCCCAGGGGAATATCGAAGGCACGCTACACTACCTCTCCCCCGAACAGATAAACTCAGATGCGCTGACGGTCGGGTCCGACATTTTTGCTTACGGTACGCTTCTTTATGAGCTGTTTCTAGGGATACGGCCATTTGAGGGGCCCTATCCGGCGGCAATCATATATTCGATCCTTCATGAGGATCCGGTCTCGCCCAGAGCAGTCGAGGGATCGATTCCGGAATGGCTGGAACAGATCATCCTCAAGGCGCTGGCCAAGCGAGTTGAGGACCGTCACCAGGGGATGCAGGCGATACTGGATGCGTTTGCGGCCGTCCGTGGGGCAAGTACGCTTGTATCCGGCGATAGCCCGGTCAAATCGAAAAAAAGCATCACAGTGGTAGATATCAAGAATCTGTCGGGCGATCCGCAGTGGGATTATTTCTGCGAGGGGTTCACCGATGATGTCATTAACGAGGTATCGCGACGGACGGACCTGATCGTAGCGGCGGAGCCATCGACTTCCTTGCAGCGAAACGTGAAAGAGATGTTCGTCAAATTCCGGTCGGACTATATCCTGATCGGATCGATCCTGCGGTGGCAGGAGCAGGTCAAGCTGACGCTTTCCGTCTATGGCGATGGCGGCAATCGAGTAGTGGTCTCGCACAAGTATGAGGGGTTGGCGGCGGGGATATTTGAGTTGCTTTCGAAAGCGGCAAGCGATGTATCTGACTCGCTGGCCAAAGAGACGGGAGCCGAGGCGATCGAGATCGAGGATTATCTCAAGACCGATATCTCGGCATACGACTATTACCTCAAGGGGAAGAGTTACTACGCGACGAGTCGCCCTGAAGATCTGACCTTTGCCGAGTCAATGTATAAGAAGGCGTTGGAGATCGATCCGCAGTTGGCGGTTGCCTGTGCGGGGCTGGCCGATGTCTACTCGTTTCAGTATATGGCCTACTATGATCGGACCCCGGCAAAGATCGAGCAGGCTCGGATTCAGGCGACGCGGGCGATCACCATCTCCCCTGCGCTTCCTGAGGCACACCGCTCGCTCGGTCGGGTCTACATGTTCTCGGGAGAGTTGGACAAGGCCGAGGAATCATTTCAAGCGGCGGTGGCGCACAATCCCAAGTATGGAATTGGGTATCGGACTTTAGCATGGCTGAAGCTTGGACAAGGGAGGCTGGAAGAAGCGACTCAATGGGCGCGCAAATCACTGGAACTTTCGCCTACCGATCTGGAGACCCTGCTCCTTCTCGGCATGCTCAATCTGGATCAACGAAAATATACAGTCGCGATGGCGACATTGCAGCGCGCGATCGAACTGGGACCTGACTATGGACGTGCGTATCACCTGCTTGGGGTGGTCTATCTGAAATTGGGAGTGCTGGAGTTGGCGCTGGAAAACTTCCTGCATGCGGTGCGCTACAAAGGAGACCCCAATTCGGCAATCGATGCCGGATATGTTTATTTGGTGCAGCGTCAGTATGACAAGGCGAGACAGTATTTCGAGGAGTCGATTGCGGCCGGGAATCTGGTCTTTGCGGCAAGGTATTATCTGGGATATCTGCACCTGATCCAGGGTCGGGAGGCAGAAGCGGGGGCGTTGTTTGCACAGTCGATCGCCGATGGTGCTCCGCATGGGGATGAGACGGGAGTCGATCCGCACACGCTTGTCTTTCGAGCGATGGCGCTGGCGGCCTCGGGGGAAAATGACAAGGCGGTCGAGTTGGTCAAGGCGCTGGAACAGGATGTCCGGATCGATGGTGAGGTGATGCAGAATCTTGCCCGCACTCAAGCGTTGCTGGGAGATCAAAGTGCGGCACGCGGTCTGTTGGAGCGGGCGTATGTGGCGGCTGCCGGACCGACGGAAAAGGAGGTGAGGTTCGACCCTCACTTCACCGCAATGATGGCGACCTCTGAGGCATCGTAGCCCAGATCCTGCATTTCATGCTCAGATATCACTTGAATATCCCCCAGTTATGGATGTATTCTTAGGTGTGACCTACCGGGAATTCTACAAACTCAAACTGTCGGAAACAGAACCCATGAAGCAGTTAGTGACCTTATGCCTGCTGGTGATCGCGCTGGCGATGCCAACTTTGGCGGCCGATCTCAGTTACTCCAATTTGACGCCGGAGCAGACGATCTCGGAGTTTCGTTGTGAGGCGGTCTACACCAATGCTGACCAGAAGCGAATCGGGGCTCGTTTCCGCCATATCCCGAGCGGATTCGTGCTGGACCTGGTGTCGATCCAGTCATTGCCGCAGGTATTCATCTGGGTGAATTCGCTTCCCCCGTCAGACCAGGGTGAGCCGCATACCTGTGAGCATCTGCTGTTGGGAAAAGGGACCGTAGGGCGGTATGTCGCGTCGCTTGAAGATATGTCTCTGACCTCCAGTTCGGCGTTCACGATGCAGTTGCAGACGTGTTATCATTCGCACACCGATGCGGGTGCGGATGTCTTCTTTAGGGTCCTCAAAGAGCAGTTGAATGCGATGGTGAATCCGAATTTCTCGGATGAAGAGATCCGCCGCGAGGTCTGCAATATGGGGATCAAAGTTGACCAGTCCGATTCTTCGCTGCACCTGGAGGAAAAAGGGACGGTCTATAATGAGATGATCTCGTCGTTTGAGTCCCCCTGGGGGCCAATGTACTTTGAGATCGACCGACTGGTATATGGGCTCAATCACCCGATGTCCTACTCCTCAGGAGGGTTTCCCGACGCGATCCGGACAATGACGCCGGAGGACCTTCGGACTTTCCACAAGAATTCCTATCGGATCAACAATATGGGGGCAATTCTTTCGATCCCGCCGGACATTCCCATTGCCGATTGCCTGGGACGGCTGTCGACTATCCTTTCCGAGGTGGATCCAGAAGCAAAGGTTGGTCCAGACCCGATCACGTTGAATGATCGTCTCCCGGTGCCAAATCCGGCATCGAGCGGGACCATTCGATTGGCGCCGTATCCATCGCAGAAGGCGGACGAGCCGGGACATCTGGTCTTTGCCTGGCCGGCTGTGCAGAAGCTGTCGCCGGGCGAGCAGTATCTGATGGAGCTCTTGATGGCAACGTTCTCGAGCGATCAGAGTTCGGTGTTGTACAAATCGATGATCGACTCGAAGAGTCGCAAACTGGACTGCGGGGTGACCTCGATCGGCGGATGGGTCTCGTCGGACCTTGGCCAGCCGGTTTATCTCGCGCTGGAGAATGTCAATCGCGATATGCTCAATGAGGCCGGGATCGATTCACTTAGGACGTTCATTCTGGGGGAACTGAAAAGTATCGCCGAACTAAAAGCTGATTCACCGGAGTATGGGAAGGTACTTGAGGCAGTACGCGGTCGGATGGATGAACGGAAACGGAATCTTCGAGTGTTTCTCAATACTCCTCCCCGCTTTGGATTCCGCGGCACCGGTTCGGAGTGGCTGGCCCGCGCGTTTCGGTCGTCGCAGCAATCCGGGTTTGAACGGTCACTGGTGTTTGACAATGAATTCGAATTTGTGGAATCCGCCCTGGCCCTACCGGGGAATGTCTGGGCTCAGTTCATGCGCAAGTGGGGATTGCTTGACGCGAAGCCCTTCGCGGTCGCGGCGGTGGCTGACCCATCAATGCTGACCGCTTCAGAGCGAGCACGCGAAGCTCGGGTCGAGGCCTTTATAGATGGGCTGAAAGATAAGTACGCGGTGAGTTCCGTGGGTGAGGCGATCGAGAGGTTCAAGGTTGAATACGACCAGCAGACAGCATTGATCGACCAGGAAGCGAAGTCGATTCCGATGCCTCCCTTCACCGACGAACCACCTATGACACTCGATGACCACTTGAAATTCGCATCCGAGACGCTTCCGGGGGGCGGAGCGCTGGTCAATTCTACTTTTGAGAACATGACAGGCGCTACTGTCGGGTTGGCGTTTCGACTGGATGCCCTCCCCGAGTCGCTCCTGATGTATATCCCGGCGCTGCCGACGGTGATGTCGGATATTGGGATCGTGCGTGACGGCAAAGCGATCAGTTCCGCGGATGTGCAGCAGATGCGACGGAAAGAGATCCAGGGGTTGAGTGTCAATTACAGTGTGAATTTCCGTACTGAGCGAGCCGAACTGGTGGCTCGTGCGGCTGGGTCGGACTCAATGGAGACGGCACGATCGATAGGATGGCTGGCGTCGGCGTTATTCGAAGCGGATCTGCGCGCTGAGAATCTCCCCCGTTTGCGGGATGCGATCGACCAGGCGTATGCGCGGACGCGGAATCGGATGCGCGGTTCGGTTGAGGGATGGATCGATTCGCCGGTCAATGCGTACTGGCGGCAGGATAATCCGACATTGCTGTACGCAGACTGCTTCCTTACCCAGGCACATGCACTGATGAAACTGAAGTGGATGCTTCGGGATGGAGCGACCAACGCGGACAGTAAAGAGTTCGCCGATTTTCTGGGTGAACTTGCGGTACGGGCGACAGGTTTGTCGCGAGCTGAGTTGACGGCCCTGCTTACCGCGTTGACTGAGGCAGTCTCGGGAAGCGGCCCAGCGACGGGCGGTGATGATCTGGCAATGCGGGCTGGGATGCTTGGCGCTGACGCAAAGGCGTCTCTCAAGGAAGCGTTCAGTGATCTTCGGTTTACGGTGTCCGAGATCCCGGATGCTTCGCTGGGCGGCGATTTCGGGTATCTCTGTCGTGAGATCGCTCAGGGTTATCTGCAACCGGCCGGTGAGGCGCTGGCGGAGATCAAGGTCGCGCTGGCGCATCTGCTACGGCAGGATAATGTGCGCAGCTTTGTGGTAGGAAGCACGAACGCGCAGGCAATGGTAAAACCCGGGCTCGCGCAAATCGTGCAGAAGTTTGGCACAGCACCGAGTCATCGGGTATCGAGCGCCAACAAACCGTTGGTCTTTGATCGACTGAAAGAGCGGAATCCAGAGATCAATCGTCCGGAGTATGCGGGACTGGTTTTTGAAGATACCCGGGCGGGAGTGTTCTACAATACTGCGGCGTGTGCCAGCTTTGTCGATTCAACCGATGAAACGCTGTACAATTTTCTGGCGGCGCGGTTGTATGGCGGAGGCGGGGCACATTCGATGTTCATGAAGACCTGGGGGGCGGGTCTCGCCTACTCGAATGGACTTCGAAGCAATGAGATGACGGGTCGTATGGTTTACTATGCGGAACGTTGTCCTGAGTTGTCGCAGACGATGCAGTTTGTGGTTAATGAACTGAAGAATGCGCCGAATGACCCATCGCTGGCCGAGTATGCGCTGGCGCAGGCATTCTCCATGTCGCGATCCGGTGCGAGCTATGAGTCGCGCGGCGAGGCGATTGCGGCCGACCTGGCGGATGGGCTTGCACCTGAAGTGGTCGCTCGATTCCGCAAGCGGATGCTTGCTCTGCGACAGAGCGATATGTTCGCACAACAGGTGCAGGCGCGGATGGAGACTGTGTACGGATTGCTCCTTCCGGGGTATGGACCATCGGCGAAAGAGTCAATTGAGAAGGCCGACGCGCGCTATTTCATTGTCGGGCCGGAAACGCAATTCGAATCATATGAGAAGTATTTGAAATCGACGGAGGGTCCTGCGACCACATTGCAGCGCCTGTATCCGCGCGATTTTTGGATCACGAAGTAGATTTCTTGAGACAATAAAGAAAAGGGCTGTCAGGTGACAGCCCTTTTTGTTTGTTACCAGAAGCGGGCAAGCCGCTTGATCCCTTCGCGAAGTTGTTCGGGGAACGCGGCGAAGCTGATCCTGAGATATGGTTTGCCCATATCGCCAAAAAGCCCGCCTGGGACGGTTACAACACCGCCTTCATCGCGCAGTTTGAAGCAGAAGGCCAAGGGGTCGCCAGTCCCCTGCACGGGGAGTTGAGTCCAGTAGTAGAAAGCACCATCGGGTGGCGGAGCATCAACTCCCATGAATTCTTTCAGCGCTGCATGGAGAGCTTCCCACCGGCCCTGGACCTCGCGACGAGCTGCAGCATGGATCTCCGCCGAATTCTCAATGAGGGCGATCGCAGCCCGTTGTGCCGGGACCGAAACTCCGGTCACCATGAAAGAGTGCATGATGCGCATGGCGGCCATGACGGCCGGATCGCCGACTGCCCAACCGACGCGCAACCCGGGAGAGCCCCAGGCTTTCGAGACTGAGCTGACGACAATCCCGTAATCGGTAACCTCGCGAAGCGAGGGTGGTCGTTCACCAAAATAGAGATCACGGTAGACCTCATCGGAGATCAGCAGCAGGTCTCGTTGGCGGCAGGCATCGGCAATTGCTTTCAGATCGGCGACGGTGGTTCCGGCTCCGGTCGGGTTTGACGGAAAGTTGATGACGACTGCTTTGAGACCCGGGATGTCGAGATGCGGGAGGACGGCCTCGGCGGTGAGGCGAAATCGGTTCTTAGGAGAAAGCGAGTAGCGGACAACCTCTCCCCCGGCCATCCTGGTAATACCGGGATAAGCAACGAAGCCAGGATCGGGAACGAGGACCTTGTCACCGGGGCCGATGTAGGCCTGAAGCATGGCGAACAGAGCTCCCTGCGACCCACCAGTCATCATGATCTGATCGATAGAGACATTGTAGTACTTGGCGACAGTCTCCCGGAGTTCAGGTATTCCCATATTGTGGCCATAGCCACAGACACCCTGGAATTTGGTCAGCGCGATTCGGGCAGCCTCTGGCATGGTCCAGGTAGGCTCGCCAAGTCCGAGCGGTACGGCATCGGGCGGGGCACCCTCGGAAAGCATACGAACCGGTGACGGACGCATCCCCTGAAGTCTGGCGGCAGTCTGCATATATCTAATCCTATTCTCGAAGTTCACGGCGTTTGCATTCAGGCGGACAGTCTACTCGCCATCGACGAGTGGGTCAAGGAAAAACAAAAACCGGCTGTCGGGTAAACTCGACAACCGGTCAAAAAGTCATTCAAATATGGTTCGGGCTATTCTTTGCGCATTGGCTCGATCGGACTCAGCTTTGTACCGTTCTGGATAGATTTTGGAGTCGGGTTGGCACTGCCCGTACCTTCGATTCCGAGCACGGAAATGTAATCGATCATCTCAAGGGTGTCACTTCCACCGGGGCCTGTGACGATCAGTCGGACGGTGTAGAGTCCCGGATTCAGGTACTGATGGATTGGTTCTTTTTCGATTGAGCTGTTGCCATCGCCGAAATCCCAAACAAAGCTGTCAATGGTCCCTGTTGACTGATTGCCAAAAGTAACCTCGAGCGGTACGGTGCCTGACGTGGTGTTAGCAGAGAAAGCGGCGACCGGCGGTGGTTCATTGACCACGATGTAATCTGTGCGGCGCAGTGAATCAAGGCCGACCACTCCGACGACAACCAGCGTGACGCTATAGGTGCCAGGAGTGACGTATTGGTGTGTCGGCGACGAAAGAATTGAAGTCGCGCCGTCACCAAAGTTCCAGAAATGGGTCAGGATCACACCTGTCGAGAGATCGTTGAATTGGACATCCAAAGGTGCAATGCCGGACAACGGCGTGGCATCAAAATTGGCGATCGGGCCGGGTTCTTCGGCGGAGATCAGATCAACGCGTGTGAGGGTATCGGATCCTCCCGGACCGGAGACGATCAAACGGACCGTATAACTCCCAACGTTTTGGTAAATATGAACCGGGTTGGTTTCCTCAGAGAGGTTACCATCGCCAAAATCCCACTCATGTTTGTCGATCTGTCCAGTAGCCAGTGACGTGAAGGTGACCTCCAGCGGTGCCGTACCGGTGACCGGATCAGCGGAGAAATCTGCAGTCGGTGGCGGTATGGCAACCGAGATGTAATTGATGCGCTGCATGCTATCAGAACCACCCGGCCCAGTGACAGTCAGGCTGACGGTATAAAGTCCTGGTGTGTCATACGAATGCGACGGGCTCTGTTCGGTAGAGACGGCGCCATCACCAAAGTCCCAATCGAAGGATTCGATTGTCCCCTGCGACAGATCGCTGAATTGTACGACGAGCGGCGCAACTCCGCTGGTGGGGTTACCTTCGAAGGCGGCGACCGGCGGTGGCGGATTAACAACGATATAGGCGGGTCGTGTGAGGGTATCCTCTCCGCCCGGGCCAACGACGATCAGCCGAATATCGTATGTGCCCGGATCGACAAATTCATGCGTTGGGTTTTCCAGATTCGAAGTGGTACCGTCGCCGAAGCTCCAATGATAGAGATCGATCTCACCGATAGAGTTGTTGGCAAACTGGACTGACAATGGAGCAGTGCCAAGGGTCAGATCGGCGTCAAAGTCGGCGATTGGTCTGGGCGTCCTGACAGTAACGTAACTCACTCGGGTCAGGGTATCGGCGCCGCCGGGTCCCCTGATGATCAGGCGAACATCGTAGATACCGGCAACTGTGTACTGGTGTGAGGGTGAAAGTTCAAGCGAAGTAGCGCCATCGCCAAAGTTCCACTCATAGGAGTCGAATGTCCCCTGCGACAGGTTGGTGAAGGCGACGGTCAAGGGAGCATCGCCGTCAGTTGGACTTCCAGTGAAGTCGGCAGTTGGGACTGGCGGAAGTGCCTCGATGTATCCCGGCTTGATGATCGTATCTGTCCCCCCCGGTCCAGTGACGATCAAGCGGACATCGTAAAGACCCGGATTAGTGAATGTAATCGATGGAATCCTGAGGGCCGAGGTAATCGTGGTGCCGAAGCGCCAATTCCAAGAATCAATTATACCAGTCGATTGGTCGGTGAAGCGAACGGTCAGCGGGATATTCCCGCGGGTAACATCGGAGGTGAACTCGGCAGTCGGGGTGATCGCATTGGCCGTAATATAGTCCGAACGGAGCAGAGTATCTGCGCCGCCGGGACCAGAGACGATCAAGCGGACATCATAGAGACCGTGGGCGGTATATGAATGCGAAGGGCTAGCTGCGGTGGAGGTCCCGCCATCGCCAAATTCCCAAGCATATGAAGTTATCTGGCCGGTAGAACTATTAGTGAAGTTTACGGCAAAGGGGACTGTCCCCTGTGTCGGTGCACCAGTAAAGCCGGCAACAGGAGGTGGGTATACGGCATTGATGTAGTTTTCGCGCGTTAATGTGTCGGCACCACCGGGACCATTGGCGATGAGTCGAACGGTGAAGCGGCCGGCAGTTGTGTAGCTGTGTGTCGGATTAGCCGAAGTTGAGGTGCCGCCATCGCCAAACGACCATTCATATGAACTGATCTGGCCGGATGAGTTGTTGGTGAAGATAACATCGAACGGTATCTGACCATTAGTTGGCAGACCAGTGAATGCGGCAATTGGTGCAGGCCAGGTTGCCGTGATCAGATTCGCGCGGAGCAAAGTGTCAACTCCACCGGGGCCGGTTGTGATCAGCCGGACGGAGAATGTGCCGCTGGTTGTGTATTGATGAGTTGGGCTGGTTTCGGTCGAAGTGCCGCCATCACCAAAGCTCCAGAGATAGCCAGTGATATCACCAGTGGAAAGGTTGCTGAAGTTGACGGTCAGCGGGACCAGGCCGAATGTCGGATTAGCACTGAAATCTGCGACTGGCGGAGCGGACTGCACAACAATGTAGTTGGTGCGCTGTGTAGTATCTGCGCCGCCCGGTCCAGTGACGATCAGCCTGACAGAGTACTGCCCCGCGGCGGTATACTGGTGGCTCGGGTTGGCCGATGTTGATGTTGCGTTGTCGCCGAAATTCCAGTCATACGAACTGATCGTGCCGGCCGAATTATTGGTGAACTGGACGGTCATCGGCGCGATACCATTGGTCGGCGCACCGGTGAATGCGGCGATCGGCGGGCCAGCAGAGACGGCGATATAATCGTCGATCGTATTGGTGTCCGTGCCACCCGGTCCAATGGCAATCAGCGTCACTGAGTAGAGTCCTGGATTCTCGTAAGAGTGGCTGGGATTGCGAACATCAGAGCTATCACCATCGCCGAAGTACCATTTGTAAGCGGTAATGGATCCGGTGGATTGATTGGTGAAGCTGACCACGAGCGGTGGTTGGCCGGTGGTAGGGGTAGCGTCGAAAAGCGCGGTCGGCGGCGGCACAAGTGCAGTGATATAATCGGTGCGTGTGAGTGTGTCGGCTCCGCCGGGTCCATCGACAATCAGTCGAACTGTATAGACGCCCGGAACCGGATAGTCGTGAGACGGAGAAGATTCGGGAGATGTGGCGCCATCGCCAAACGACCATTCATAGTTGCTGATCGTGCCAGTGGATTGATTGGAGAACTGCACGGTGAGAGGAGCATTGCCGGTTAACGGATCGCCAACAAACCCGGCAATCGGTGCGGCGACATGTGCGGAGTCATCAACCCTGATCAATCCCGAACGGGATGTACTGTCGCGGACCTCTCCGCGTGAGACCACGAGGGTGACATCGTAGACGCCTTCGCTATTGTACTGATGGGATGGATGCTGCTGAAACGAGGTCTGGCCATCGCCAAACCGCCAGAACCAGAAATCCGGGTTTCCGGAAGAAGAGTCAGTGAAGAGGATTGTCAGCGGAGGAGCGCCGGAGGTATCGCTGACACCAAAGTGCGCCCCGACCGGGATTGGCGGCGTGCTGTTTTCCGGTTCTACCGACTTTTTGGCGCAGGTAACCAACAGGATGGCTGCAACCAAACATACAAAAGCGGTAGCAAACTTCACTTTATCTGTTGAAACGAACATGGTCTAAGGTACTCCCTGGCAAGTCGCAGGGCGGGTCGCAGTACACGGATCCGAATCTATCTCGCTCAGAACAGCTTACTTCCATGCAGGCGCGTCCGCCGAGTCAGGAAGTAATATAGAGCCCAATGGTCCTATTCAGCAACAGGGATGCCAAAAGGAGACTCGATTTCTACACGAATGATTGCGGGACAACTCGTTAGCGTAGCGAAGGAAGAGGGCGTTACAGTGGAACTCTCCTTGTAGAATCGCGGTTTGACCGTATATTGGTACCCGCTATGACTATGCCAGAGAATCGCTTCGGCTTTTGGGGGCATCTCCCCCGCCCTATCTTCGTCCTCGCTCCGATGGCGGATGTAACGGATGCTGCCTTTCGGCGGATCATTGCCCGATACGGCAAGCCGGATGTGTTCGTGACCGAGTTTGTCTCTGTGGATGGGCTCTGTTCGGCAGGTCGGCCAGCGTTGCTCAAATCGCTGATGTTTCACGAGTCGGAGCGGCCGATCATCGCGCAGTTTTTCGGAGATGATCCTGAGCTGTTTTTTCAGTGTGCCGAGCTGGCGCAGGAACTCGGTTCGACGGCATTGACATCAATATGGGTTGTCCGGTCAAGACGGTGACCAAAACTGGCTGTGGAGCGGCACTGATCAAGTACCCGGACATTGCCAAAGAAGTTATTCTCGCGACCAAGCGCGGGGCGGGGAGGTTGCCGGTATCAGTCAAGACGCGAATCGGCTGGAATCGCGAGGTCATTCAGGAATGGCTTCCGCACGTATTGGAAGCGGAGCCGGCTGTGCTGACGCTACACCTTCGGACAGCGAAAGAGATGTCGTTGGTGCCGGCGCATTGGGAATTGATGCATAAGGCAGTCGATCTGGTACGACAGACTGACACGATCCTATTGGGGAATGGGGATGTCAAAGATCTGGAGCATGCGAAGCAATTGGCAGAGCAGACGGGGATCGACGGGATCATGCTGGGGCGCGCAGTGTTTGGGAATCCATGGTTGTTCAATCGCGAGGTACGGATAGAGGAACTTCCGCTGGAAGAGCGGTTCCGGGTGATGATCGAACATTCGCGGCTCTACGAAGAGATCTTCGCGGGGAAGAAGAACTTTGCGGTAATGCAGAAGCATATTCGGGCCTATATCACCGGCTTCAATGGAGCAAAAGAGATCAGGAAGAGCCTGGAGAACATGCGGAACACGGATGATCTGGAGCAGATCATAGAGTCGTATTTCAACGGAACATTACTGCCGATTGACACGGAGTGATGGTGAGAAGTTTTGGGAAAACAAAAAGCCGGCATAAATGCCGGCTTTTTTGATGGATTGGCGAGACAGCTATATTTCAGGTGATTCGTGCTTCTTGACCCAAATCGCAAACAGCACCATACCGATCGCTGAAGCAATTCCGACCAGTGCGAACGAGTACCACAGTTCATAGGGTTGGTATTTGTCCCACAACACCTGGGTCGCGGCACGGGCATCCAATCCGCTGACTTCCTGCAGTTTTTGGAAAGCGATAGTTCGTTCGACATCCATCATCTGGTACTTTTCTGCGAGGTAGCTGATGGCGAGATTGGCTTTGTCGCCCATCTTGTCATAGACTGAGCCGGCGACATAGGAACCGATAAACCACCCAATCGCATTCGGGATATTTGCATATCCCATGAAGAGCCCCTTTTGTCCTTCGGGGGCAATGACGCCGAGATAGTCCTGCATTTTAGGCGAAGCCAACATCTCACCGACAGAGAAAACCAGAATCCCCAGCATGCAAAGCGCTCCGGATTGGGTGAATCCTGCAAAAACGAGACCCAGGGATCCCACCACGATGCCAGCGGTAATGGAAGTAACGCGACGCATTCTGTTGACCCACCAGGAGACCAATACGACGGTCAAGATGATCAAGCCTGAGTTGAAATTGATCATCCACTCCTGCGAAAGTTGAGGAGGGCGATCTGAATTGAGATCGAGCATGAAGTTGGGGAGGTTTAAGGCGTTCACCAGGTTGGTACTGTCGACCCAATCGACAATAAAATTGGGAAGCATGTCAAAAAGTTGGTTGAACATTAGCCAGAAGCCTGACATGATAAAAACAAAGACAGTCAAGCGCGTCAATAGGATGCCGTCATCTTTGATCTGGATCAGGTTTTTAGCGGTCAGTTTGGCCAGTTTCCAGACACCGCCGGTCTGTTCGCCACCTGCATGAACCTCTTTGTAGGTGAAGAGCATGAGGAAATTGAGCGAGACGATTACCGCACACCCATAGAAAACTGCGGGCCAGGACCAGCCATAGAGGAAGTGTGCAAGCGGCGGTCCAAGAAACCCTCCGACATTAACCAGCATGTAAAACATCCCCCACCCTACGGAGCTATTCTTGGTGTCAAGAGATTGGCACATCGTCCCCTGAACACCCGGTTTGAAAGTAGCGGTGCCGGTGGCGAGAATCAAACACCCGGCCATAAATGGCCAGAACTCGCGCTGCGTCGCCATCAGGAGATATCCGATTATTTTGATTGCCACCGAAAAGGCGATTGTTTTTTTGTATCCGTAACGGTCAGCAATACCACCCGTGAAAACCGGGACGAGCGACTGCACCAATGCCCACCAACCGAAAATAATCCCCTTGTCAGTCTGGGAGAAATGGAGTCCGCCGATTTCGTCAGCCTGGGCGATGTAGATAGGGATCACCACACGGACGCCATAGTAGGCAAGGCGTTCAAACATCTCCATGATGTTGACCATCCAGAACGGTCGTGGAAGGTGAAGGAGTTGGGTGAATAGCGTTTCTTTGGGAGGGTCAGTCAGGACAGTACCGGTTGTACGTTCAGCCATCGCATCATTCCTGTGGTTAAGGCGAAAGGGACAAAGAACAGCATGGGCGCGGCGATGTCAACGAGAAACTGTTATCGGACAGAGAATTGAGGAGCGATAACGGATATCCTGCCCCATGCTCCATGGGGTCCCCACACTTGCTATACAGAAAAAAGGGGATCGATGGCGTACGAAGAGTGCGTGGGTCCACTCTGTTGCCCAAACAGAATGAACATTCAACCGGGTAACACCCCCTTTCAGGAGGTTTTCATGAATCGCAAAGGATTGAGCTTAACAGGTATCGTGGCAACAGCAGGATTGTTGCTGGGAATGGTCGGCTGTTCCGACAACCCTGTGGCTCCCATGAAGACTTCGGTACAGTCCGGGCAACGCGACTTTACCGAAAATCAGGTTCGCGGGCAGGTCGAGATTTACGGCCGAGTCGCGACGACAAATACTACAACCAACTCCTTGACCGTTACCGGTCACTCCTATGATGTCCAGGTTCCTTCGGGCGCTGAACTGGTCTTCAAAGATGGCGGATCGGAGACGCCGATCGAATTCAGTCAGATCGCCGTTGGTGATTCGATTGAAGTTCGCGGCAATGGGTCGGGAAATGTTTTGACGGCCGACCGCGTTCGGATCCGTCCAAACGACAATGCGAATACTGAGCTGGAGTTTGGCGGACGGATCGAGTTTGTGGACACCGTTACCAACCAGATCAAGCTGGTCAATGATGCGCGCATGATCTTCGCGGCGCCGTTCGCGGAATTGGTGCAGAGAAATGAAGATGCGGAGACGTTCATTACGCTTGGCGCGATCCGTGTTGGCGATTCTGTTGAAATCAAAGGGAATTCACAAACCGATGGCTCCATCCTTGCCTCACGTGTTCGCGTACGCATGGATCAGATGTCCGGTGGCGACGATTTCCGGGCCGAGATCGAGTTCAAAACCACTATTCTCAGTGTTGACTATGCCAACGGAACTCTCCTGACCGCATTTTGCTGGCAGGTTGTGACCGACTCCATGACCTTCATCTTTGGTTCTTCGGAGTCGGAAGATATCGGATCTACTGGGGCGGCCGCACGTCGGGGGCATGATGACAATCCTATCGATTCAACGCGTACTCGCCTGACCCTTGCTGATCTCAAGGTCGGCGATACGATAGAGGTCTGGGGGAATCACCTCCCGAACGGCGCCATCTACGCGGTGGCGATCGAGGTCGAGGACTCTCCCTCCAACCCGCGTATGGAAGTTGAGTTCACTGATATCCTGGCCTCGGTGGACGCTTCGAGCCGAATCGTTACGTTTGTCGGTGAGGACCGGATGGGAACCGTTGACTGGATGGCTGATCTTTCCGGACTCAACAATGAGCCGCTCCAACTGGAGAACTTCGCGGCGGGTATGCGTGTCGAAGTTAAGGGATTTGTCAGCGATGGGCAGTTGAATATCGTGCGAATGCACCGCGAAGATTCCAGTATGTAAGACAAAGTACGAACCGTCGGCTGAAAAGTCGGCGGCGTGAGGACCGAGCCACGGCCGGCGATAGTGAGGTGTCGCCGGTCTGTGGCTTTCGTCCAGACCAGTACAGGATCTAAATGTCGATAGAATTGCCCGAGGGGCTCAAATCTGCTTGCGAAAGGACAATCGGCCTGATATGTTTCCGCAGGAACGAGATAACTTCCACCACAACAGAAACTTACATGACCCACACTCGGCCAAACCGACCGTCGATACTCGTATGAAACGATCAGACAGAGATATTTGGGCAGACCTCATGGCCGGGCGATCACAAGCCTGGAACGAGATCGTTGACAAGTATCAGCCGTTGGTCTATGCGGTCGCCACGAGAGCGGGATTATCAATGGCCGACGCGGCGGATTGCTTTCAGCAGACGTTTGTGTTGCTCTATCAGAACCGACAAAAGATCTCCGATCCAAGTCGCATTTCAGCCTGGTTAGTGACGACATCGAAACGGGAGTCGATCCGATTGTCGCGTCAGGCTCGCGCTGTACGTGATTCTTCCGTGATGGCTGAACAGGTCGATGCCTCCCCCCTGGCGGATGAGACTCTCGAACGGTTGGAGAGTCAGTCGCGGCTGGAGATCGGCCTTGGGCAGCTTGATGACAGGTGTCGGGCACTGCTCAGGGCGCTTTTCTTTTCTCCGGAAGAACTTTCTTATGAACAGGTGGCCAAATCGGTCGGTATCGCTTTCAACAGCCTTGGACCGATACGGGGGCGTTGCCTGAATCGCCTCAAGAAGATACTTGAGGAGCAGGATCTGGCAGATGTACGAAAATAGGCTGGAGTTTCTCTGTTGGCCGAAGCCAGAAAGCAACTTGTAGGGAAATGAGTATGGAAAAGCATCCAAGCAGACAGCAATTGATCTCCGCCGCGCAGACGAAACAACAGACGTTGAACGACCACTTGGCGGTCTGTGACGATTGCCGAACGCTGTTTGAATTATATCGCCAGTTTCCTGTCACCGGAGAGCTCTCCTTGCAGGATGCACCATCGGGGTGGATCGCCAAGGCGAAGGAAATTGTAGCATCCAGCAATCCGCTGACAAAATTGCATGGAATGATCGCGCGGCTGGCGTTTGACTCTTGGTCGCTACCGGCGGCTGTAGGCGTGAGGAGCCAGACGGTTGAACAGGACAGGCGACTCCGATTTGAGATCGGGCCGTTCTTGTTGGATATCCGGGCGGAGCGCCAGAGTTCGGGGTGGGATTTCACCGCCCAGGTGACCGGCGACCAGCCTCTCGGAGATGGAGTGATCCTGCGAGTTGATCGACAGGAGATCAAGGCAAATGAACTTGGCTTCTTTCAATGGAGTTCAGGCAAGCCGCCGCGTCATATTAGCGTGAATGCAGGCGATGTACGGCTCGAACTTCCGGAGATGACGTGGAAACAGAAGCCACAAAGCTGAGTGCGGCGGTAGATCGCTTTCTGTCCAGCGGAAAACTGAATGGGACTGATCCGTCTGTTCTGGCCAAGGCGATCGATGATCGGATGCGAATCGAAGCGCAGAAGTCGCTAAAGCAGGCGCTGGTGAGTGCCCGTCGTTTCGCTCGATTCGCGTCGACCAACCCTTCTCCCCTCCCTTTGACCGGCTATCGGGTCCTCGCTCGTATCACACATATGTCAGCCCGTCATGCAGATGCCGAACAAGCGTATCTGAAGGCACGCGCCCTTGCCAAAACCGATCCAATGGTCACCGGCAGGATCGACCGGGCGTTGATCGATGTTTACATGTATCTGGGGAATTTTTCCGAATCACGCAAGCGAGCAAGATCGGCGATTCGCGCATTCGAAAAGGTCAATGCGACAGCTGATGTCGCCATGACCCGTGTCAATCTGGGCAACCTGCTGCATCGACAGGATAAACATCGCGATGCAGAGCGGATATACGCCCAGGCTCAAGCGTATTTTCAGTCGGCGGGCGATGAGTTGTCGGTAGCCCGCTGTCAGTATAACCGAGCGAACACACTGGTACAGTTGTTCGATTTTGCGGCGGCAGAACCGTTGTATCGCTCCTCGCGAGATATTTATCTCAAACACTCATTCGAGCTGGATGCGACGGACGCCAAGTATGGTCTCGCCTGGTTAGCGATGTTGCGTGGCGAATTCCACGTTGCACTCATAGAATTGGCTGAATGTGAAGCGGCGTACCGGACGGCCGGGCAACCGAAAGGAACTGCCGTCTGTGAACTTGATAGAGCCGAAGTTTACCTTGGGCTGAATCTGCTGACGGATGCACTGGAAGCATCACGAAGCGCTGAGGCACAGTTCCGCCGAATGGCGCATCGATATGAGCAGTCCAAAGCGGCGCTGTTTCGGGCGAAAGCGGCATTTGGATTGGGCTTACAGACCGAGGCTGAACAGGCAGCCCGGCGTGCAATTAGTGGATTTGAAGCAGACAAGAACGACGGATTTCTGGGCGCGTCTTATCTTGTTCATTCGCAGAACTTGAAAGAGAAGAAAACTCGTGAGCAAGAACTTGCTCGCGCCCGTGGGAGATTCACCAAGGCGCAACTCCCGCTCTGGCAGGCGGTCTGTGATCTCTACGACGCGGCGGACAGTCGGCACGCCCGACGCGCTTTTGGCAGACTTTCGAGCAACCGAGCGGTCCGGGAGGTCCCTCACCTGTTTGCTCATTGGCAGACGATGCTTGGGGATGCCGCAGAGAACGCGGGTGACAGGCAGAACGCCATACGGTGCTGGAAACGGGCAGCGGATCGGCTGGATGCCGTGCGCGCTCAGTTGCCTCCGTTGGAGCTAAGGAGTCAGTTTGCGACCGGACAGTCTTCGCCTCATCGAAAATTGATCGAGTCAGAGCTTGACCGTTCGGCGGACCGGGCCGCCGCATGGTCAGAACGATACAAAACGGCCGGGGTCTGGGCGCCACTTTCCTCGCTGGGTGCGTCATCGGATCAGCGGAAACGGGCGGAGATGAGCCTGGTGGAACTGGCGGCACAAGTGGCCGCACTGTCACGCCAGATCGGGGGCGTAGCCGGCGAACGGGGAGAACTTTCAGTAGAGGCTCATCGGAACGTGACGCGACTCCAGAAACAGGTTCGGCTGGACCTTGCCTCAGCAGAGATCGGCGCGTCGGGATCGGTAGACAGCATTGATCAGATCATGCGTGAAATCAGCGTGGTCTCGAGCAAGTTGCCGATTGTCCAGTTTCATATGACGGACACGGATGTTGTGGCATTTGTACATCAGTCGGGTAAAACTCGGGTTACCCGGGTGCGAAATGGTCGTTCGCTGTTGGCAGAGGCGATGCGGCAATGGCGGTTTATCCTCGAGACTGAATTGCTGGCGCAGCATCTCCCCTCTCGTAATCAGATCATGGCCGAGGAGCGGTTTTTTGCACAATTGGCGGATCAGTTCTGGAAGCCGCTGGAGATGGAGTCATCGGCCAAGCGACTCCTGCTCCTTCCGGAAGGGGACCTTGCCAATCTCCCCTGGCAGGCGATGCAGGTTGACGGATCACCATTGATTGAGCGCCACCACTTTACGCTGGCCCCGAGCCTTAGACATTTCGTCCATGCCTGCAGTATTGCCGTCCGATCGCAGACAATAGAGTTATTTGAAGGAGCGGTGGCGGACCTTCCAAGTGTTTCCGATGAACTTCGGGGGCTCTCTGAGCGTTCTCCAAACAACAGCCGGGTTCATCGGGCGGCGACCCGTGCCGATTGGCCGACCGGGGGCGAAGCCAGGATCTGGCATTATTCCGGTCACGCAAATTTGCGACCGGACAACCCATTTTACTCGTCTCTTAGTCTGGTGGATGGCCCGATGTTTGCGGCGGATTTCAGGCTTCGGGAGGCGCGAGTCGGGTTGGTGACGTTGGCGGCCTGTCGATCGGGCCAGCAGGTCGCACTACCAGGCGAGGAATCGACAGGGCTGGTCCGTTCTCTCCTGGAAATGGGGGCCCGGAACGTGATCGCCGGCTATTGGCCGGTATCGGATCGTTCGACTGCTGTATGGATGAATCGCTTTTACGAACAGTTTTTATCGGGTGAATCGCTGGCCGAATCGGCTCGTGAAGCCGCAATGACGGTGCGCCAGAAGTTTCCTTCGGCTTACCATTGGGCGGCTTTCGCAATCCACGGCGCGGGAGAATAAGGGATCAGATATGATGTACCGAAATCTACGAATAGCGCTCCTGTTGGCTCTCTTTCTGGCGAGCATGGCGGGTGAATCTCGTGCCGGAACCAGCGGCGACTTTGTCCCCGGTGAAATGGTTTGCCAGGTGACCGCTAATTATACGATCGACTCGATCCATGCACAGTACGGGACCACATTTGGTCGGTACCTGAGCCATATCTCCGCCTATTTGCTCTATACGGCTCCGGGGCAGGATGCAGAGAGTCTGGCGGCGGTGATCGCGCTTGAACCGGAAGTCATTTACTGTGCCGCTAACTACCTTCTCGATGCACCGGAAGCGGTCCAATCGAGCCAGCCGTTCCTTGATGCGGTACCTTCGCTCGATCCGCTAACGCAGCCAGCGGCGACCACGTTACGAATTCCCCAGACGCAGGCGATCACTGGTGGTAATGGGGTGAGCGTGGGGATAATCGATGCCGGGATCGATCCAACCAACCCAGCGCTGACCACACAAGTAACATCCGGGTATGATTATGTAGCAGGTGATTCGATAGCGGTTGATGAGCCCGGCGGAGTGGCATCGGGGCATGGAACTTTTGTCGCTGGAATTGTCAATTTGGTGGCGCCTGATGCTCAGTTGGTAGCCTACCGTGTTCTCGACACGACAGGTCGTGGCAATGGGTTTACGATCGCTGAAGCTTTGCTTGATGCGGTTGAGGCTGGATGTAAAGTAGTCAACCTCAGTATCGTCATGAATGGTAAGCATGACGTATTGGATGCGGCGATCGAGTATGCCCGCAACCAGAATGTCATGGTAATCGCGGCGGCGGGGAATGATTCGAGTGAAGTGGAGCTCTTCCCTGCGTCGGATTCATACGTGCTTTCGGTCGCATCGCTTGATTCAAACGATATGAAGTCCGAATTCTCCAACTACAATAACAAGGTTGATATCGCAGCGCCGGGGCGACAGATATACGCACCATTTCTGGATTCAGCCTACGCCTGGTGGGATGGAACCAGCTTTGCGGCTCCCTTTGTGGCGGCGACGGCAGCGCTGGTCTATTCGGTAAACCCGACAGCTACATGGCAGGATGTACGCGACGCGTTGCTATTGACGGCCGTTGATATCGATGGCGTGAATCCACTCTACGCAGGGAAACTTGGAGCGGGGCGAATCGATCCGCTGGCGGCGGTAGCGTATGCGCAGGGGAACTGTTGCATCGGCGTGACAGGAGATATAGATGGCGCGGGGACAACAGACCTGTCTGATCTGTCGCGCTTGATCACCCATTTGACGGTGGGCGGGTCTTTCATTACTTGTCCGGCGGAAGCAAACTTGGACGGAGTCGGCGGGGTTGACCTGACCGACCTGGCGTTGCTTATCGGGTACATTGTTGGGCAGGATGTCACCTTTGCCCCCTGTCAGCAATAGTAGTTAAGAGAGAAGATCGCTCGTTCCTGTGCGGCTGTCGTGAATGCGGCAGCCGTTTTTCATGCATAATAGGACTTGCCGGGTTCGGGGTTACCGCTGTACCTTTCCATCCATGCGGTCACTCCGTAGTTCATTAGTCGACTGTCTCACACAGACACAATACACCCCGAAAATATTAATCACTTCAGCGTAAGGAAAGAGGCGCTATGCGAACATTCCTCTCGGTATGTCTTGCCCTGCTGTTGCTCGGTATAACCGTGCAGGCGGCGACCGGCGAGATCCAGCTCGATGTGAAGAAGAAAGTTCTCTCGAACGGCATGCGAATACTGGTATTAGAGAATCATGCCGCGCCGGTTTTTTCCACGATCATTCGATTTAACACCGGATCAGTGGATGAAGAACCGGGGATAACCGGTGTGTCGCATTTGCTGGAACATATGCTCTTTAAAGGGACCAAAACGATCGGCACCAGCAATTATGCCGCCGAGGTTCCTTTAATGAAGAAGATCGATTCACTAGCAGCGCTGATGAAAGCAGAGTTGGTGAAGCTGGCCGATCCGCTCAAAGCGACCGACTCTTCAAGGTACTTTGGCTTGAAGAAAGAGATCGCGGAGGTTCAATCGATCCAGAAGCAGTACGTTATCAAAGACGAACTGTGGGGCGCTTACCTGGCGAGCGGCGGAAGCGGTCTGAATGCATCGACCGGCAATGACGGGACGCAATATTATGTATCTCTGCCGAAGAATTGCCTTGAGCTGTGGATGTATCTCGAGTCAGATCGTCTTGAGAATCTGGTCCTTCGCGAATTCTACTCCGAACGCGACGTGGTAATGGAAGAGCGTCGGCTTCGCACGGAAAACGATCCATTCGGCAAACTGGATGAATCGTTGAGCGCGGCAATGTTCTGGGCATCGGGGTATCATTGGCCGGTAGTCGGCTGGATGAGCGATCTGATGACAGTGAGTCGCGAACAGGTGGAGGAGTATTTCCGCACTCACTATTCCCCCGCCAACGCGGTGGCGGTAGTGGTTGGCGACGTGAACGCCGAGGAAGTGTTTGCTTTGGCGGACAAGTATTTTTCAAAGGTCCCCTCTCTCCCCGCTCCTCCGCCGGTGGTCAGTCGGGATGCAGACCAGTCGGGTGAGCGTCGGGTCGAAGTTGAGATGGATGCCAACCCGCAGGCATTTATCGGATGGAACATTCCGCAGATCGGGCATCCGGATGGCGCGGCACTGGAAGCGGTTGCCAGCATACTCTCCGGCGGGCGGACCAGTCGGTTCTATAAAGCGATCCGCGAAAAGAAGTTGGGAAACGCGAATGCGTCGGCCGGAGGCTCGCGTTTTCCGGGAGCGTTTAATGTCACGATTACGCCGTTCGGCAACCATACCACGGCCGAACTGGAAGAGGCAGTGTATGCCGAGATCGAACGGCTGAAAACCGAGCCGGTTTCAACCTGGGAACTGGAGAAAATGCGCAATCAGGTAGATGCATCTTTGATCCGCTCAATGGAATCAAACAACGGGCTGGCGTTTCGCATTGCCAGCAGTGAAAGCATTACCGGCGACTGGCACTATTTCCTGCAGAGTCGTGAGGAATTGAAAAAGGTCACTGCAGAAGATATCATGCGTGTGGCCAATCAGTACCTGACCAAGTCGAATCGGACAGTCGCTTTTATCACCAAGACCCCGAAAGCCCAGTCTGGCGGACGGCCCGGGAAGCAGAGCTAAAAGGAGCAGAACGTGAAATATATTTACACATTCCTGATGATCCTGCTGCTGGCCTCGGTGGCATTTGGCGAGGGTCCGGTGGCCAAGTCGGAAGGATCCAAGATGATCGCCAAACTCACGGGGAAGCAAGGCGATCTTCGAATACCCAAAGTTGGAGTTGATGTCGAGCGAGTGGTTTTGGAGAATGGAATGGTCCTCTATCTGTATGAGAATCACCGTTTCCCGGTCCTGAATATCAATACCCTCATTCGATGCGGCAGTGTCTATGATCCAAGCGACAAGGATGGTTTGTCATCGTTGGTCGGGACGGTTATGCGGACGGGAGGCACAACCACGATCTCAGGTGACTCGCTCAATATGCTGATGGAATATGCGGGCGGTTCGCTTGAAACGCGCATTATGGACGAGATGGGTACGGCCAGTCTCAATGTCCTCTCCAAAGATATGGAAATGGGCTTGAAGTTGTGGGCGGATCTGCTTCGCAATCCGGCCTTCCCTGCCGAAAAGCTGGAGTTGGCCAAAGTTGATATTCGCAACTCGATCAAGCGTCGCAATGACGAGCCTGGATCGGTCACCAACCGATATTTCAATAAGCTGGTTTACGGGGACCACCCGAACGGGCGAATTCTCGAATGGGCGACGGTCAAGGCGTTGACGACGGACGATCTGATCGCCTACCACAAGAAGTTTTTCGTTCCGAATAATATTATCGTGGGGATATCGGGGGACTTCAAGAGAGACGAGCTGATCGCGAAATTGCAGGCGTTGGTCGGTGACTGGCAGAAATCTGCGGCTCTCCCCGCTCCCCCGCCGGAGGTGACGTTTGCCACCAAGCCGGGCGTATACGAAGTGATCAAGGATATCAACCAGGCAAATATCCGGATCGGTGAATTGGGGATCAAGCGGGACAACCCTGATCGGTATGCGATCGGAATGATGAACTATATTCTGGGAGGCGGGTCATTCACTTCCCGACTGACTTCGCGGGTCAGATCCGACGAAGGTCTCGCTTATCGTGCGGGTTCGAGCTTTGATATCGACTCCCGTGACTACGGCGTTTTTGCGGCGTACTGTCAAACCAAGAGTGCGACTGCCTACAAGGCGACCAAAATCATCATGGAAGAGATCGCCAAGATTCGGACGGAGGGGGCAAATCAGGATGAGTTGACTGATGCCAAGAATGCGGCGATTAATCGCTTCGTTTTCAATTTCGACACCAGCGGAAAGATCGTGTCGAACCTGATGTCACTGGAATACAATGGCCTGCCGACTGATTTCTATGACAATTATCAGGCAAACGTCGCCAAGGTGACGCTTGACGATATCAAGGCGGTGGCGCAGAAGTATCTCAACCCGGATCAACTGACCCTTGTCGTGGTCGGGAAACCGGAGACATTTGACAAGCCACTTGACGAATTCGGTAAGGTTGAGACGATCGAATTGGTCGATCCAGTTCTGGAATAACCGAATGATGTCGTGATTATTCTTAGCCCGCTTTCGATCGAAGGCGGGTTTTTTATTGGAGTCGGATGCTGGAGAGATAGAGTGACAGGGAATCGGTCGGACGGTGCGCAAAAAGAACTATCGTCCCCATATCGGTAAGGTCCATAAATCTACCAGAAGCGGTTTTGCTGATCCGATCAAGCGGAAAAACGAGTTGATTCAGGCCGGGAGTGACTTTCAGGATGGTATTAAAGCGATCGTTGTATTTTTCATTGTGGTGCCGATCATTGACCCGAAATTCCATTACCAGAGTATCGGTTCGCGCGGAAAAGAGAGCAAAAGTCAGTTCGCGATAGCGGGACCAATCAGGAGACAGTTCTTTCAGGGTCAGTCCAGGGTAAACTCCGGCATAGAGCGTCAACATGGCGACTTTGGGCGGGGCGGCTGGCCAGTCGACGGGTGCAGGAACAATGTCAAGTCGGCCATTGGCGACGCGAGTGAATAGACGCATGACGCTTGAATTGAAGTCGAGAAGAACCGGCATTTGACGGTCGCGATAGATATAGGCTCCCCCCCATTTGATCGCCGGCCAGAAGATCAGGACGATCAGCACAGGCGCCAGAATACGAACGGTGTAACGCAGCCATTTCCCCGATCGGAAATCCCAGGTGATCTGGCGGTCAAAAGTCATGGCCAGGAAAAGAAAGGCAACGGCGCCCAGCATGTCGCGGTAGAGGTCGGATAGCTCGCCATCGCGTCCGACAAACGGCTGGATGATCTCGGTAGCGCCACCGACCAGGACGGCCAGGAAAAAGGCGATGATATAATGAGAGAGGCGAAAATGGATGCGTCCCCTGGCTACTAGCTGGCTCAGCCAGAGGCATGCCAGGGCACAGAGACCGAAAACCAGCGTGTGCCCAGCGGTGAATAGTTCAAACCAGAAGCGGGTGCGTTCGGGTATCTCCAGAAATATGACCAGCGCTGCCAGAAGCAGGATGGTGAGAGTGGCGAGAAGTAGCTGTGAGTATCGTCTCATTGCACGGTCCTGGCGGAAACTGTATCCAGAATAGCACCGCCGAATTGCCCTAACAAGTTAATAGTTCTTCAAATCGTATGGGCTAAATCAACTTCGTCGCAGCCATATGGTATAAAATAGTGGAAAGTGGAATTGCGGTTGGTGCTGGTTCGGAGCTATCTGCTCTCTCCCCTTCAGACTATACAGAGAGGTGCGGCCCATGGTTGCCCGGTTCCCGGTCAGGAACCAGCAATGGTGGTCCCGGTTACAGTAATAACGCAAAGCGGTTGCGTTTCAAGCGAGTATGCAGTATTGTCGGTGAGTTTATTATAGCCATTGATAAAGGGATGCCTTCGGCACGCCATGAAACTTCGCAATATCGTCCTGATAGCCATCGCCGTAGTCGCGATCGGCGGCCTGGTGGGTCGTCGCCTAATGTCCTCCAATTCAGTTCAGCCGGGTTCTCCCTCGGGCCAACGTGGCCAAGGGGCGCCACTGAATGTCAGCGCGTTGATCGTTGAACCACAGACGCTGAACACCCGCATCTCCTCGACCGGATCATTGCTGGCCAACGAAGAAGTGATCCTTCGACCAGAGACCTCCGGCAAGATCATCAAGATCTATTTCCAGGAAGGAAAAGTGGTCGAAAAGGGGGATCTGTTGGTCAAGATCAATGATGACGAATTGCAGGCCGGCCTCGATAAAGCGATTCACCGGAAAAAGCAGGTTGATGACCGGCTGAAACGAAATGAAGCGCTTTACAAGACTCAGGGAGTCAGCCAGGAAGATTACGAAGCGGCGGTGACAGAAGCAAACTCCCTTCAAGCCGAGGTAGATCTGCTCAAGGCTCAGATCGCCAAGACAGAGATCCATGCTCCTTTTCGCGGCGTGGTGGGGCTACGCAATGTTTCTGAAGGTGCGTATGTGACTTCGGAGACGCAGATCGCATCGTTTCAGGATATCAGCCGCCTCAAACTGGACTTCTCGGCGCCCGAGAGATACGGCCCGCTCCTCGCTGTGGGGACAGTAGTGACTTTCAAACTGGAGGGTCACCCGAGTGATCATAAGGCGACTATCTATGCGGTTGAGCCACGAATTGACCGGAATACCCGGACGATCCAAATCCGGGCACTGACCGAGCCCTCAGACAAGTCTATCCTTCCCGGAGCGTTTGCGAATGTCGATATCCCGTTGGAGCGCGTTGACAATGCGCTGATGGTCCCCACTCAGGCTCTCATTCCCGATTTGAAAAGTTACAAGTTGTTCGTCTATGAAGGGGGCAAAGCGGCTGTGCGCGTGGTACAGGCGGGAGCGCGGACCGAGCAGTCGGTTCAGATCTTAGAGGGATTACATCCGGGTGACACACTGATCACGTCGGGTCTGTTGCAGATCAGGCCGGGAGCCTCGATCCAGATATCCAATCTCCAGAGCGCGAGTAACGAATGAGCCTGTCAAACGTATCGATCCATCGTCCCGTGCTCGCGATCGTGATGTCGATCGCTATCGTCATTTTTGGAATGATCGGCCTTCGGTCGCTTGGCGTGCGCGAATATCCGAGCGTCGACCCGCCATTGGTGACGGTGACGACCAATTACACGGGTGCCAACGCCGATGTGATCGAGTCGCAGATCACTGAGCCACTGGAAACATCCATCAACGGTATCGCCGGGATACGATCGTTGACCTCGGCGAGCCGTGACGGTCGATCGTCCATAACAGTAGAGTTTAATCTCAATGCGGACCTTGAAGCGGCCGCCAATGATGTTCGCGATCGCGTGTCGCGGGCGACCGGTCAATTACCTGCGGACGCCGATCCGCCAATAGTTTCGAAAGCGGACGCAGATGCGAGCCCGATCGTCTTCCTCAGTCTCAAAAGCGACACCCGCGACCTGCTTTCGTTATCCGAAATAGCCAACAATCTGTTCAAGGAACGGATCCAGACGATCCCGGGCGTGTCGGAAGTTAGAATATGGGGCGAGCGGCGCTATTCCATGCGCCTCTGGATGGACCCTGCCAAACTGGCGGCATATGGTCTCACGGCGACGGATGTCCGAAATGCTGTCACGCGCGAGAATGTCGAACTTCCGACAGGGCGCATCGAAGGGGATGCAACTGAGTTAAGTATCCGAACCTCGGGACTCCTCTCCTCTGAGGATGAGTTCAATAATACGATCATCAAGGATCTTGACGGGCAACTTGTCCGCTTCAAGGATGTCGGGTATGCGATGCTCGGCTCAGAGAATGAGCGGACGATCCTTCGCCGCGATGGGATACCGATGGTCGGCATCGCCGTGACGCCGCAGCCGGGTTCGAATAATATTGCCATCGCCGATGAATTTTACCGCCGTATCGAACAGATAAAGAAGGATGTCCCTGCAGATATCGAGATGGGGTACGGATTCGATATTACGACATTCATTCGCAAGTCGATCACCGAGGTAGAGGAGACAATTCTTATCGCGTTCGCGCTGGTGATCATGATCATCTTTCTTTTCCTGCGTGACTGGCGGACCACGGTCATTCCGGCGGCGGCGATACCGATCTCCCTCATTGGCACGTTCTTCATCATGTACGTAGTGGGCTTCACGATCAACGTCCTGACTCTGCTTGGAATTGTGCTGGCGATCGGGATCGTGGTGGATGATGCCATTGTGGTGCTGGAAAATATCTACGCCAAAGTAGAGGCGGGGCGTTCTCCGATGGAGGCCGCGATCGTCGGCTCCAAAGAGATATTTTTCGCGATCGTATCGACGACGGCGGCATTGGCCGCAGTGTTTCTTCCGATCATATTCCTGCAGGGTTTGACCGGCCGATTATTCACTGAGTTTGGTGTGGTGTTGGCTGGGTCGGTCATTATTTCCGCGTTTGTCGCCCTGACGTTGACGCCGATGATGGCATCGCGCATCCTCAAACCACATGCGCAGCATAGTCGGTTCTATCGGGCGACCGAGCCGTTTTTTGTCCGGATGAATGCAAATTATGCGGCGAGCCTGGATTGGTTTCTGAAACATCGGTCGCTTGCCTTTGTGGTCATGGCCGTTACACTTGGATTGATCATTCTCGTCGGAGCAAATCTAAAGCGCGAGCTTTCGCCACTGGAGGATCGCAGTGCGATGCGCCTGCAGATAACCGGGCCGGAGGGCACTTCTTTTGAGGCAATGGACCAGATAGTTACTCAACTTGTGGATCTGGTTCGAGATACCGCGGGAGCAGAGGCGAAAGCGGTTGTATCAGTGACCTCTCCTGGTTTCGGCTCATCGACGGTCAACACCGGGTTCATTCGGTTGATGTTGGTTGACCCGGATCAGCGTTCGTTATCGCAACAGCAGATCGCCAACAAACTGGCTAGTGGCCTGACCAAGATGAATGATGCGCGTACGATCGTGGTGCAGGAACAGACGATCGGTGGCGGAGGGCGGGGCGGCGGCCTGCCAGTGCAGTATGTTATCCAGGCTCCTAATTTTGAACGGTTACGCGAGGTTCTCCCGAAGTTTCTCGAAGAGGCGCGCGCGGATGAGACATTTCAGTCGGTCGATGTAAACCTGAAGTTTAACAAACCTGAACTTCGGGTGGAGATCGATCGCGAGCGGGCGCGCGTGCTGGGGGTCAGTATGCTCGATGTTGCGCAGACACTGCAGTTTGCGCTCTCAGGCCAGCGTTTTGGTTACTTTATTCGCGATGGCAAGCAGTATCAGATCATCGGGCAGGTGCAGCGTTACAATCGGGATGAACCGCTCGACCTGAAGGCACTCTATGTCCGCAACTCACGCGGTGAACTGATTCAACTTGATAATATCGTGACGGTGACTGAGCAGTCGAATCCGCCGCAATTGTATCGTTTCAATCGATACGTTTCAGCGACAGTGTCGGCTGCATTGGCACCGGGACGGACCCTTGGCGAGGGGATCGCCGCGATGGATGCGGTGAAAGAAAAGGTGCTCGACGAAACTTTTCAGACGGCGCTTGATGGAACCTCCAAAGAGTTTGCCGAGAGTTCTTCCTCGCTTGAATTTGCCTTCATACTCGCTTTGATCCTGATCTACCTGATCCTGGCGGCGCAGTTCGAATCATTCAGGGACCCATTCGTGATCCTGTTAACAGTTCCGCTGGCGCTGGCCGGTGCCTTGATCTCGCTCTGGTATTTCAACCAGACGATCAACATTTTCAGCCAGATCGGCATGATCATGTTGATCGGCTTAGTGACGAAAAACGGCATCCTGATCGTCGAATTCGCCAATCAACGTCGTGAACAGGGGTTGACGAAATTTGAGGCGGTCAGGGAGGCCTCGATCGCGCGATTCCGGCCGATCCTGATGACCTCTCTGTCGACTACGCTGGGGACACTGCCGATCGCGCTGGCACTTGGCGCAGGAGCAGAGAGCCGCGTCTCGATGGGAATAGCGGTGGTCGGTGGATTGATCCTTTCGACTGTGATGACACTTTTTGTGATTCCCGCACTTTACACGTATGTGTCATCACATACGCTGAAGGCATCGGATCTGATAGAAGTCGAAGAACAAAGCGCGACAGCAGAACGGACAGCCTAAAGCAGGCTGGTCGGTTCGATGAGCGACGGTGAGTCATTGGCCGGAGAGTTGACCGCTTTTGAGACCTCAAAGGTGCGCATCTCCCCCGCGTACGGCGTCAGCAATGGCAGGAGCAGTTGCGGGTTGGTGATCTCCGGATCAAGCCAGATATCTTCGGACTTCCGGTCGAGGATCACCGGCATACGGTTATGCACTTTCGCAACTAGTTGATTGGGCTCGGTGGTGATGATCGTGTAGGTACGAAGCTCCGAGCCATCCGGCTGTTTCCAGCTATCCCATAATCCGGCAAACGCAAACAGATCACCCTGCCCGACGACAATCCGCATTGGGATTTTCGAGCGGCCATCGGGGAGCTTCTTCCACTCATAAAATCCGTCAGCAGGAATGAGGCATCGCTTTCGCTCAAGCGACTTGCGAAAGCTTGGTTTTTCGGCAAGGGTCTCTGCGCGCGCGTTGATCATCTTGTTGCCGATCGATGGATCTTTGGCCCAAAACGGTACCAAGCCCCAGCGCATCGTCTCAAGTCCCCTTCCATCGGAAGACTGTGTGATGACCAGCGCTGTCTGGGTTGGGCTTATGTTATAGCGTGGCGCAAACGCGGGAATCGAATTCTTGAGCAGAAATCGATCCTGGATAAGGTCAAGTTGAACTGCCAGGGTATAGCGACCGCACATTAGACATCACCTTCCTGAGTGTAGCTAATCTTACCCATTCGACTCCTCTTTTGTCAATCACAAAGAGGGGGCATCTGATAATGTGCAATTCTCGGACAGAACCGCAAGGCGGAGATTGCCGATAGACCAGATATGCGTAACTCCCGGGACAGGATCCGTTTTGAAATCGCAGGGATTCTATTAATAGTGGTTTTGGCGGCCACGTTTGTACGGGTCGGCAGGGCCGGTGATAGTCCACGCAAGGACCACTCGAAGATCGAGTGTAGTTACTGCCACGCGGCTGTGGCTGATATTGGGTCGGATGAGTTGCCGAATTTCGACCTTTCCCGGCAATGCCAGAGCTGCCACAAGGTCGGGTCGGGCAAGGAGTCCTCGCAGCTCTCATTCCACCGCACAAGTAACAAGCGGTGCGGTGAGTGCCACTCTTTCCATGAAACCGACCAGATATCTGCTTCCGGGCAGACGTTCCGATTCCGCTTTGACAAACATTCCTCGCAGATGGCGGTTTGTGCATCCTGTCATGGAGAGGGAGAGAATCCGACCATGTTGTCCGAGGGGCACAAACAGGCGGCGCAGTTGTATCATGCCGACTATGGTCGGTTTGCTGAGTTGAGCCCATCCCAAAGTTGTATGCTTTGCCACTCGGAAAGTGGTCCGGTAGGTGATCTGGCGGCGAGCCTGAAAGTCCCGCGTTTCCAGGATCACGGGGATCATCCCCTTGGCGTACAGGTAGTTGCTGGCTCCGGTGAACCTGGGAATCGAATCAAGGTCAGGATCGATTCACGGTTACGGCTGGTGGACGGAAAGATCGAGTGTCAGACCTGCCATACCCTCTCGGGGCAGACACATGCCCGCTTGCGCGATTTCACAAGTCTTACTGAACTCTGCAACGGCTGTCACTCGCTCGAGTAAGCAAACTTGCAGAACCCGTAGAACGCCAGATTCAGCACGCCCTCATATTATTCGACTTGGTCAGTCTCCATTCACGAAGTTAATCGACTGAAATGCGTACTGTTACGTAAAGTAATTTATATTTATCCTCTTTGCATTTTTTGTCGGAATCGGGACTGAAAGAGCGAGTGATTTGTCCAAATAGTGCTTGACAAGCAGACCGATTTTGTTATCTTTTTCACAATTTCGCACAACCTAAGTTGTGCCAATGTGTTGAGGTAACATGACAAAGCTCGCTCGATTCTACTTGCTGGTGTGGACAGTAGTCGCACTAATGGTCGTTCACTCTGCCGCCTTTGGGGAGTCAGATTCGACCAAATCCGACCCACATGCTCCGAAAATGCCGCCCGGCATGATGCCTTCGCATGGGAATGCTGGGATGCTTCAGCAGCCAGTACTACCGGACTCCCTTCGATTTCAGGATGGGCCGTTTGATTCGACCCTGTTAACGGCCACGTTTGTGATCGAAACCCGACATCGGCTCTACCCGAAGTTCTATCAACTGGACACTGTGCTGTTTGGTCAGAACTTTCCCCTGGGCGAGGATGAGGAGTTCTCGGCGAAGGTGACCCGTTTTAACCCGCACCTGATGATCACTACCAAAGGGGAGTACAAGAAGCTCTCCGATACGCTGTACAATCCATCGGTCAGGGTTCAGGTGATGCAGGGGGATTCGCTGGTGCAGGAGACCTGGGGGTTCTATTTCGTCGATGCCCCGCACTTCAGGGGGAACAATTACTTCGGATTCAAGCTGGTCAGCTTCATGGTAAATGACCAGAAGTATACCAAGGCCCCGGAACCCGTGAAAGAGTGACTAAAGCTATGCGACGTCTGCGTGATTCATGGATAGAGCATCTTGTCTGGGCAACATTTACTCTCGCGATAATGGCGGTCTCCCCTGTTGAGGCTGCCAAGAAGTGTTACGATTGCCATGACAAAGCGAAGGCTGAGTTCACTTCGAAAAAAGTGATGCATGACCCGCTCAAGTCGGAAAACTGCGAGGCGTGCCACAAAAGACATGGATTTGCCAATAATCTCGTTCTCAAGGAGAACGGGAACGAGCTGTGTTTCGGCTGTCACGCAGATCTGAAGGAGAAGTATGCGGTCGGGTCAGTGCACTTCCCGGTCGCCAACAGCAATTGCTGGGAGTGCCATGATCCTCACTCTTCTGACAAGAAGGCGTTACTCCGGAGCGGTCCGGCTGGCGCAGATGATCCGAATTTCTGCCTTGCCTGTCACGGTACCGATGTCCCCAAAGCAGGGACAGCATCGCACAAGCATGCTCCATATGAGAAGCAGGACTGCACGACCTGCCATTCAGCTCATAACAGCCCGCACAAGGGTTTACTCAAGACGGCCGCAACCGAACTTTGCCAGACCTGTCACGCGCTGGAGAGCAAGGCAGTCGCCGCGGCTCATGAAGGAAAGCATATCGCCGGGTTGGGCTGTGCCGATTGCCACTCCGGACATTCGAACAACAGTGCAGGGTTGATGTCGGAAAATGCGCACGCCCCGTTTGCAGAGGGGTCATGCGATGTCTGTCACTCGCTTCCGGATGAGGCCGGTAAGATAGCGTTTAGCGATGGAGTGACGGCTGGGAATGGGTGTCAGAATTGCCATGCCGACCAGGCCGCCGGTCCGACTCTGGCGCATCCACATGCGGCTGTTGAGGCAGACAACTGTGACAATTGCCATACGGCGCATTCCTCGACCCATGGCAAGCTCCTGAAGAAAAGCGAGAGCGAGATCTGCGGGGAGTGCCATACGGATCTGATCCATGACACGACAATCGTCGCCCATATGCCGGTGCTGATGGGTGAATGTTCGACCTGCCACGATGTCCATGGCTCCAACAACCCCAAGTTGGCCAAGGCGACCGACAACAGCCTCTGCCTCGGCTGCCATACCGAGTTTGTGGTGGCACGGGACTCCGCTACCACCGTGCACGCTGGAGCTGAGGATTGCAGCCAGTGCCATGCCCCACACCAAGGGGTCACTGATCATTTACTGAAAGATTCGCCGTCCAAATTGTGCAAGAGCTGCCATGATCTGGATTCCGCGGCATCCTCTTCCCTGTCGCAACATACGCCTTATATGGAGCAGGACTGCGCCGCGTGTCATGAGCCACACCATACCAAAACGAAACATCTGGTGCGCAAGGAAGGAACAGCCCTCTGCCTCAGTTGTCACGATGATGTCGCCCTTCGGCTGGCGATGCCGACGCAACATCCACCGGCACAGGATGGTTGCGAAGGATGTCATACTCCGCACTTCTCAGCCCAGACATCTTTGTTGACTGAAAAGACGGGACCGCTCTGTCTGAGCTGTCATGCCGCCGAAGATATCAATGCGAGCAAGTCGCATGTGCATACGCCGGTGGCGGATGGTGATTGCACCGGGTGCCACAACGCGCATGGCTCGGTCAAGGAAGGACTGATTGTCGGGCGGATGCGTCCGATCGCCACGCATGGCGTGATGATCATGCGCCCGCCGGCGTTGGGTGACCGGATCGCCGATCTCTGCTACACCTGCCATGAAACGCTGGAAGCAAAGTTCCGCGAAGGAACGATGCATACACCGGTGATCGCCGGCGAGTGCAACGCCTGCCATACTTCGCATGGTTCGGACCACCGGGGATTCATCGCGGACAAGCCATCGGCAGTCTGCGGTACCTGCCATGAACTGAATGCGGAATTGACGACCAAGCATAGCGGATACAACCTGACCGAGGCGGACTGCGCCGATTGTCATAACCCGCACAGCTCGAAGCGCCCCAGTTTGCTTCGAGAGAATGATCATCCGCCGTTTGCCGACAAGACCTGCGATGCCTGCCATACGCAAAACGCGGATGGTACGGTACAACTGGTCGGTGACATGAATACTATGTGCGGAACTTGCCACGATATGGTAGCGACGCAGAGTGCAATGCCAGTTCCCCACGCTCCCTTTGCGGCAGGTCAGTGCAATGACTGCCACATGGTCCATTCCTCAGATTTCACTCATTTGTTACGAGATGATGGCAACAAGCTGTGCCTGACCTGTCATGCCGACATGCGGGACATGAAGAAGTTGCCAGTACAGCACAAGCCGTTTGGCGACGGGAAGTGTCTCGATTGCCACAAGCCACATGCTTCGGAGTTTGCCTCGTTGACCAATAAACCGGCCGCCACCTTCTGTATCAGTTGTCACAAAGAGATGAAAGAGAAGATGGAAAAGGGGATCGTGCACGCACCAGCCCGTACGGGCGACTGCGGTTCGTGTCACGAAGCCCATGCCGGTTCGATCAAAGCACTTTTGACCAAAGAAAAACAGGCACTCTGTGGCGATTGCCACAATTCATCGAGTCCCGCGTTGGCGGCGGCACACCACGGCTTTGACATGACCAAGGCGGACTGTCAGAATTGCCATGAAGCGCATGCTTCCGCGAAGGGAGTTAAGTCGCTCCTGTTGCCGAAGGCGCATCAGCCGTTTGTCGGAAGAGACTGCAACCAGTGTCACCAGCCGACCGGTACACGTGAATTGACTGCACCGGGGAAACAACTCTGTCTCAGTTGTCACCAGGATTTCGAGAAGGAGATGATGCGAGCGGTGGTGCATGCACCGGTGGCCAGCGAAGATGGCTGCACGGGGTGCCACGGCGCGCATGTCGGCTATGGCAAATCGCTCCAGAAAAAAGATGGCGTGGAGACCTGCCTGACCTGTCACAATACTACCGAATTTACAGGTCAGTTCCAGCATGAGGTGGCGTTCCAGGATTGCGGCAACTGCCATGAGCCTCACTCTGGCAATTACAAGGGTCTGCTCAGTACTCCGGATATCATGGAACTCTGCATGAACTGCCACGATGATGTCAAGAAGACGCACTATCACCCGATGGGGAAAGAGGTGATCAATCCGCGCACGCAACAGCCGCTGGATTGTATTGGCTGTCATTCGCCGCATTCATCGAACTACAAGGCGATCCTGATCGCCGACAAAAACCGCAAGCTCTGTGTGAATTGTCATGATGTAAGCGAATCATAACGATGGGACGAACTACCAGATTATTGCGTTTGCTCGCGGCAACGCTGATTTTAGCCGGAACAATTTCTGTTCCGGCTCAGTCATCTCCTCCGGTGATGGAAGCATCACTGACGGGAGCCGGTCGTTATGCGTTTTCCCGGCTTTCCGCTCTGGCGGTCTCCCCTACCAGCGACCGGTTTGCGGTCGCCGATGAGAATCTGAATCGTGTCTTTGTTTTTCAGAGTTCCGGTCAACTGGCGTTTGTGATCGGGGAAACCGGATTCCTGAACGGACCATGCGCGCTCAACTTCGAAAATGATGCCTCCCTGTTAGTCGTCACCAAAGAGAAATTGGTGCTTCGGGTTAACGAGTCAACCCCGGAGCAGTGCGACACGCTGGCTGACCTGGCGGCAACGCTTAAGCCAAGTCAGATTCGCAAGATCTCCCACTTGGTTTTGGATAAAAGCGGGTATCTGCTCCTTGACCCGGAACTCGGGCAGGTGGTGCTATTAGACTCTACCTGGGGATACACAAAGGTCATAGTCGCACATGGGCATGGAGCGCGCGGCAAGGTCTGGGAACCAAGTGATCTGGAGCGCGATCTCTCCGGACGGCTGATCATTTCAGATCGAGGAGATTATCCGCTGCAGGTCTTTTCGACGAGCGGATCATTGCTGTTTACGGCCGACTGGAATATGCCCGACCGTCAGCGGACATGGGAGGCCGCGGCGGTGGCGATCACTCGGCAGGAGATGATCTGGGTGGTGGATGCCTCAAATCGCAAATGGCGAGTATACGACCAGACGGGAACAGCGGTTGATGAGTACGACCTCACTCCCCCAGGGATTGTTCCGCTGGCGGCCTCGGTGACGGTCGACAACAAACTGATCCTGGTGGATGAACGCGGCACCGTCTCCATCTGGAGCATCCTGTAAGGCGAGGTAGGATATGCGCAGAAGGCTTGCACTTGTTTCGATCCTGAGTCTGTTTCTTGCGGGGACAGTCGGGGCGGGACAATGGCACATTGCCGGGTCGCTCAAATGCGGAGATTGCCACCTGCAACATGCAAGCAGTCAACTTGAGCAGCCGGAAGGGGCATTCAGTTATCTGCTCAAGAAGAACTCGGTCAACGAGCTCTGCCTTTCCTGTCATGATGGGTCAGATCCAACCGCTCCGGATGTAGTGCAACCGATTACGATGTACAATAGTACGCTTTCCCTGCAGAGCAGTGCGGGTCATTTTGGGCTGATGGGGGTTGAGAATGCGAACGGCCATGCGATCGGAATTCCAGTCGTCATGCCCCTCCAGGGAATGGCCCAGTCTGTGGAGCTGAATTGCGCCAGTTGTCATGCTGTCCACGGAAATAACAATTTCCGGAATCTAAGCCATGACCCGGCGGGAGTTGGAGCGGATATTCAGGTGATCGAGGATCTGGATGTCATGACTGAGCAGAAACCGAGTGTGCCACCGAGCGCGGGAATCACCCCGATCGCATACGAGCGCGAAAACTCCGCTTACATCACCCAGCAGATGACTGCCTGGTGTGTTGCCTGTCACGACCAGCTCAGTCAGAATACGACCGGCGCCTTGCCGGCTCACTTCAACGGTCATCCGAGCAATACAGCGTTGAACGAATATGGATACGAACCGCACGCAGATGCATCTCACTGGGTAGGTGGTGTTGGCGAGGGCTTCACGCCCGGCTCGGGGGATGGCATAATGCGCGTCCCCTATCTGGCGCCCCAGGCGACATCATATATCACCGCCCGGATACCGCAGGTTACCAATCAGGTCGGATGCGTCAGTTGTCACAAATCCCACGGATCGGATTATCAGCGTGGGATGCTGTGGCCCTATATCGAAGGCGGGCTCGGATACATTGCCGGTTGCCAACAGTGCCACAATAAGTGAGTGAGATCATGAGACCAGGCAAAGAATACAGTCGTTTGAGAACCACCGGGATTGCGGCATGGTCATTAGTTACTGTGCTGGCGACAGTGGGTATGGCTGTGGCACAGGGGAGTTTCCGCGAGTCACCCCACGGTTCATCACTGAACGGCGTACAGCGTCTGGCGGCATTTCCGAAAGGGAGCTGCGTACAGTGCCATTCAGGACATGATGCAGGAATGGCGCGACCTTACGGGCTCTTTCAGGAGAACTCCAACGAACTCTGCATGGCACAGTCAGAGGGGGGCTGTCACGCAGATCAACCATCGGGTGGAACGACCGGTTATCCGGCGACCGAGATCAATCGGCTCCCGTTGGGCTCGACGGACCCCGGGTACTTTGAATACAATTCGGCTGGGACTCGGATACCGGGAGTAAACAATCTGGTGCGGTGGCCGGGACGCGTCGTGTGGCAGAATCCGATCTATTCACCGCATTACATTGACGTTGATATGCCGATCAGAGATGCATTCGGCAATGGCTCCTGCGATAATTGTCATGATGTGCACGGCGGCAGCTCGAGCCGCGATATGCTGGACAAAACATTCAACGGGATAGTTGGGTCACAGATAGGCGCGCGGGCCTCGAATTACGAACTTTGCCTGTCATGCCACGATATCAATGGCCCGCTCGGCATGGACGAATCATCAAAGCATATCGCTGATTACTATGATCGCTCAATCAATCCGGATGAACGAAGCGGACATGGTGTATCCGATGGAAATGGCTATGTTCCAAGCGGTGGCCGTCTCCCCTGCTATGATTGCCACAATCCGCATGGCTCGCAGGGATATGCAAATGGCGGAGCCAATGGTTTTCTCCTTTCGGATGAACGACCCGGCTGGTATGGCCTTACTGATATACAGAATGATAACGTTCAGGTCAGACGGTTCTGTTTCGGCTGTCATGTTTCCTCCGATGGTCAGGGCGGCAGTCCGGTGGAGGGAATCACCTTACAGCCACTTTCCGCCAACCCGATGCCCCATGCATACAGCCATCCTAAGCATTGCTATGATTGTCACGGTAGTGACTACAGTTCACCGACCTCGTACAATGTGCACCATCCAGATCCGGGGAATAACGCAGGGACGGTGATCGAGTCACCTGCCGCCGGGAAGATCGGGAGAGGGCGCCGCTAATGAGGCGAGTACTGCCTATACTCTTCCTGATCGGATTCTGCGCAATAGACGCTGAGGCAGGGCGGATCTATGGCACCGGCACGCTCTCCTGGCAGCATGTTGAGCAGATCGGAGATCGGCTGACGCTGGTGCAACGTCCGGGGACTGAGGAGTACGATGAAGTGATTCTGCCGGTGAACAGCTCGGATGACCTGAATAGTGAGACATTCCTGCTGAATTATGAGGATGTCCTCTGGTACAAAAACCGTCTACGTCTCTCCGCTTATCTCAATCGACGGGAGCTTGGCCTGACCGATGATCGGGAGTTTCGTCCGACATATTCGGCGGAACTTCGGTCGTTCGGCTATTTCCTCTCCAGCAGTTATAGCCCATATACGCAGATCGCGGTCACGCAGACCGGCGAAGGGCTGCGCCGAGTTGACATTATTCATCGCGAGTGGCGCAATACCCTGGCGTTGTCGTACCCAAAAGTACCATCGCTGGCTTTTGTGTACAATCGAAACGAATCGTGGGATAAAGAGCGAACCGGGCGGATCGATGGCGAGACGCGCAATTTTCTGGTGGAATCGAATTACACCATGAACCTGGTGTCGGCGCGCGTCAACTATGCGAACCTTCGGCAAGAAAGCCGACAAGCGTTTCCATTCACTAACGTGCAGCGCAGTTACACCGGCACGCTCAGTTCCAGCAAGCAGGTTGGCAACCTGGGATTTTATTCCGGAAACTACACCTACTACAATACCCGGAACAGCCGCGAGAATGGCGGAATCGAAGCGATCACCCGGAGCAACAATCATTCGGTAGCAGCAATGCTGGGGACTCAGGAGTGGAACCATCTAGTTGCATCTACTTCCTACAGCGGTCGTTTTGCCGAAAGTAAGATCGACCGGAGCAAATTTGAGTCGCAGAATCAGTCGTACGCAGGCCAGGTGAGTTACCGTCCACTCGGGTATCTTTCATTCGATGCCACCAAGTCATACCAGATCAATCGTGAACGTGATATCAATGAAGTGAATGAAAATCTGTCGCTCGCCGCGACGGTAACGAGAGGATTGCGCCGCGGAATCGACACGCGGATGACGGTTTCCCGGATCTGGGTGCAGCAGTCTCCGCAAGTTACTCTCTCGGGAGACGAAAAGTATACGCTTGATACCTACTACGCATCGCTCGGTTTCGAACCATATGGATTCATCCGTACGCTGGTCGATGCCTCGCTGGTTCATAATTCGGAGCCCTCGCTCCCTGAACAGCGCTACCAGATGAACAGCTCGATCAATTCACGTTTTTATTTTACGCGAACGCTTGAAGGGCGGATCAACATGACCGCGCTGTACCAGGGAGCCGAGCTGGCACTGGGGCACAGCTACTCGCAGAATATCAATATAGGCGCAAGCTATATGCCGCGAGCGAATCTCTCGTTCAATATCAGCTACCTGTATACTGTCTTGAACGCATCTTTCCGGAGCGACTCAGTCAATCAGGCGTTGGATATTGAATCCGGCACCTGGATCGGGTATGCTAGTTACTCATTCCGGCGGGCGTTTACGATCAGCCTGTCGGCAAACCGCCAGGAGCAGGAAGCGCTCACGACCGGTACAGCGGGACTTCCAGGGACAGTCAGTCTCGTACCGTACACGATCAATGGTCAGATACTGATGAATTTGTCAGCGCGGACGACATTAACGACCGCGTATTTATATACCGAGACGCCGACTCGTCAGGGGCTCAAGACGATCGACCGCTCGGTCCAGGTGATTTTTAACGTTCAATTATAAAAGGACCTGCAGATTATGAAACGGCTCTACCTGTTACTCCTCGCACTGTCGACCATGCTGGTCGTGTACTCCTGCGGAGGGCCGAGAACGTACGTGAACAGCGAAGCGGATTTCGGCTTTTATGAAAAGGTCGGCGTCCTGCCGTTCTCCAACCTGAGTGGTGACCGCAACGCATCCGAAAAGGTGACGGCCAGTTTTGTGACTGAACTGCTCATCGGCGGTGAGGTCGAGATGGCCAATATGGGTGACCTGCTCAAGTCATTCAAGACGACGGTCAAAGATGACCGCGCCAATCTCCCGGAGCAATTGACGATCGAGGAAGGGATGACGATCGGCCGCGATGCCGGGGTTCAGGGACTGTTTGTCGGAGCGGTTCGCGAGTACGGCATGGTCCGGGTGGGGACGGAAGAATTCCCGCTCGTGTCGCTCAACATACGGTTTATCGACTGTCAGACGGGCAAGGTTGCATGGACATACGAAACGACGAAACGAGGAGGTCCAAAATTCCCGATCTTTTCGTTTGGCGAAACCCATACGCTCGGCGAGATGACCTCGAAAGTCTGTCGCAGCGCGGCCGGCGATTTCCTGGGAAAGGTGAAGTGAGGGTAGCGTTATGCGTCGGAATCTCCTGATCGGGCTGGCGTTCCTCATGTTGCTGACCGGCTGTGCATCGCACATGGTCGCACGCAAAGGGAAAGCGGCCGAATTACGACAGAGTTCTCGGGTCGCGATCCTCCCGTTCGAAAACCTGAGCGGCAAAGAGCAGGTCGCCACTAAACTGACGGAATACTTTTATGTGCTGATGGCCGACGAGAAGAAATTCACGCTGGTCGAAAGCGGCAGTATTTTCGAGATCCTCCGGATGCATCGGATCCGCTCCTCTTCCCTGCTGACGGATTCACAGATCGACAGTCTGGCATCGACACTCAACGTTGACTACCTGATCACGGGCGCGGTGCTGGAGTTCGATGAATATGATGACAATTTCCTGGGGAAGGTCCCCCGCGTTTCATTCAACACTAAGGTGATCGACTGCCAGACGCATAGCACAGTCTGGGCTTCTGTGTCGCATGGCAGTGGAGATAATGCGGAGTTGTTGTTCGGGATCGGGGCGATCCGCTCTGCCGAGCAGTTGGCCGAAAAGATGGTGATGGACGTAACAGGCACCATTTCGGGGTTGTTTACGAAATGATCTGGCGCACTCTGGTCATGGCCCTGCTCTTTTCCCTAATGGTTGGGACAGGGGATTCGTTCGCCGAAGAAACCAAGACGTTGGCGGATTCTGTCTATTTTACCGGCTATACGTTTGAAAATGGTGTTGGCGGGAGACTACGGGCACCGCTTGGGATCTACTGCGACCCGCGGACTGACGAAGTTTTTGTGGCGGCCGGCCCACGGCTGATAATCTACGACCGGAATCTGAATGTCAAATTCACAGTAAGCCACTTTGTGACGGACCCGTTGACCGGACGGACTATTCCGGGTGAACCGAAGTCGATTGCTGTCACCCGGGATGGGAATATCTACCTGACAGACAATCTGGTCGATTACGTGGATTTCCTCGATTTTCGGGGTGAGCCGATCAGCCGGATCTACCCGAATCGAGTTTTGGCAGATACAACCCTGAAGCTGAAGGCGGAGGCGCTGGCGATCGACGAACTGGATCGGCTGTATATTTCAGTCTCCGGCGATATGCAGACTATTCTCCTCCTCGATCAGGACCACAAGTTGATCAGGAAGATCGGGGAAAAGGGGGAACGTCCAGAGAACTTCACCAACCAGGTTGGGATAGGGGTGGGCGAAGGTCTCGTATGTGTTTCTGACCTGTATGCGATGCCGGCAATTAAGGTATTTGACACTCTCGGGAATTTCAAGACAGGTTGGGGTGGGCATAATGTCGACCGGGAAGACTTCTCTCTCCCCTCCGGAGTGGTAGTGCATCGAGACAGTTATGGACGATTAAGGATATGGGTATCCGATGCCCTGCGGCATGTGATAAAGGTCTTTTCGGATGATGGAGAGTTTGTATCTAATATTGGGGGGTACGGGGAAAGATTGGGGGAATTCACCTATCCGATCGGTCTAAGTGTTGGGACAAAAAATACCTTCTTTATCTCCGAAAAAGTGCTCGGGCGAATCCAGCGGTGTGAAATCCGGTAAGTTGAGTTAGAATCAAATCATTACATACCAGTCGGTTAAATCAAACCAAAAATTGATTAAAAAGTCTAAAATATCCCTTGACATTTTTTTCCGTATTGCTATCTTTTTCACAAAACAGTTAAACCGGATTTAGGACTGTTTCAGTCCGCCACCCCCCGGGGTGGGAAGAGGATGGGTTGACGATTAAATGCTGGCTTGTGAAGTAAATCACAAAACTACTGGTTTAGCCGGATGCGGCTCTTCCTTACTTTATGTCAGCATGGCCCTTCTTCCCTGTCGTATCGCACCAACACGAATTGCTGATAGAGTCACTTATTGGCCAGTGAAAGGAGGCGGCACCGGCAGGAATTGAAGTCTCTTACGAAAACGAAAACTAACTTGGTATTTGTTTTTAGAAACACTTTTAAGGTAACGTTAAAGGTAACACGTATGAAGAAGCTAATCACTCTCGGAATCGCTTTCATGGCGTTCCTGGCGATCAACGCGACGGCTGGTGACTATCACTCCGGCACGACGTTGAACTGCGCTGAGTGCCACGTCATGCACTTCAGCGAAGCACACAACCTGACGGACGATGGCGTCTCCGGTCATGGTAATGTTGAACTCGGCGCTGGTGGCCCGTTCCACTATTTGCTGCGTAACCACGTGAACGAACTCTGCCTGACTTGCCACGATGGTAACTTCTGGGCTCCGGACGTTCTCGGCGCTCCGTCTGGTTCCGTCACCAACCGTTTGGGTGGTGCATTGAACAAGGCTGGTGAGGCTGTCACTGGTTATCACGAGTCCGATGGTCACTCTCTCGGCTTTATGGGCGTAGCTCCGGGTCAGACCGGCGCTTCCTCGACAGGCGCATGGACCAACGAAGACGGTCTGGATTGCACGGATTGCCACACCCAGCATGGCCGTAAGGCTGGCTCGGGCGCCACGGCGACCTCGATCTATCGTAACCTTTCATGGCCGGGCAGCAGCGCTGCCGCTGGTTACATGAGCTATGCCGTTGGAACCAACGACCTGACCAAAGACGTATTTGAGCGTTTCCCGGCTTCCTACAACAACGACGACGTTGATTTCAACGAGCCGGTCGCGACTGCGTCCGACTACGCCGCGTTCTGCTCCAAGTGCCACGGTGACTTCCATGGCAATGCCGCTTCCGCCAATATGCGGAATCAGGCTTCCACTTCCACTCTTGCTGAGTGGCTGCGTCACCCGGTCTCCAATGCTGACATAGGTGCTGCCGGCGGTGGCGGTTCCCGTATGTCCGCGTGGGGCGCTCGCACTTATCGCGTGAAAGCCATGTCTGCCTCCGGTAACTGGGGCACGCAGGGTACGGCTCTTGGCACGACCACTGGCGTCGGCGACTTTACGCCGAGCTGCATGACTTGCCACAAAGCCCACGGCACGCAGAATGCCTATGGTTTGATTTTCCCGAACTATGATTACAATACGGCCGTGACCCAGCCCATCACCGAAAACGGTGGCGGCACTGATTACATGGGCCTGTGCAGACAGTGCCACGGTCAGTGAGACCTTGACACGATCTGACTTCTTTGAGGAGAGCCCAACGGCTCTCCTCTTTTTTTGCGTATATATTGATGGAGGCCTAGTTGGGAAGGTCTCTGTGAGCAAAGAAAAACGGCGGGTACGGATACCCGCCGTTCTGATATACGCTCTGTGATATTGGTTTAGGCGTCGGCGGCAGCATCAGCCTTGGCTTCGGCGATGATCTTCTCTGCCGTATCACGCGGTACATCTTCGTAATGCGAGAACTCGACCGTATAGAGTCCCTGCCCTTGAGTCATTGACCGGAGGTCCACAGAATACTGGTAGAGCTCAGCCTGCGGAACCTGGGCGCGGATCTTCTGGTTGGGACCATCCGGATCCATCCCCTGTACCTTCCCGCGACGGGACGACAGATCACCCATCACATCGCCAGTGAACTCATTCGGCACGAGAACTTCGAGGTTGTAGATTGGCTCCATGAGGACCGGTTTGCACTCAAGGAAGCCTTCTTTGAAGGCCATCGAACCGGCGATCTTGAAGGCCATATCCGACGAGTCGACATCGTGGTACGAACCGAAATAGAGCGCGACTTTGACATCCACGACCGGAGCGCCGGCGAGACCGCCGTGGGCCATCTGCTCGACCACTCCCTTTTCGACTGCGGGGATAAACTTGCCGGGAATAACGCCACCGGTGATCTCGTTGAGGAATTCGAAACCGGCACCGCGGGTGTTTGGTTCAATACGGATGTAGACATCACCGTATTGACCACGACCACCTGATTGTTTCTTATGCTTGTACTGCTTCTCTACTTTGCCGCGAACGGTCTCGCGGTAAGCGATCTTTGGTTTCGCCAGTTCGACATCAGCGCCAAAGCGTTTTTGGAGCTTCTCCATCAGCACTTCAATATGAGTTGAGCCCTGTGCATACAGGACCAGTTGGTGGAGGGCGCCATCGTTATGGACGCGGAAGGTCGGGTCTTCCTCATGCAGTTTATTCAGACCAGTTCCGATCTTTTCTTCTTCGCCTTTGGCCTTCGGTCTGACAGCGACATCCATGACCGGGTTCGGATAATTGACCGGAAGGATACTGACTGAAAAGTCTTTTTCGGAAAGCGTATTGCCGGTATGGGTGTCTCTCAACTTGACCAGAGCACCGATATCACCGGCGACAGCGCCGTCGATATCAACGCGGTTCTTTCCCTGGAACGTATAGATGTGGCCGATGCGCTCCGAGGATGAGGTCTTCTGATTGACCAGTTCTGAGCCGGGATGAAGTTTCCCTGAGTAAACCCGGAAGAAGGACATATCCCCCATGTGACTCTCAGAAATGGTCTTAAAGACAAATCCAAGCGTCTTGCCGTTGGGGTCACACTTAACCATTACTTTGTCCGTGCCACCAGTCTTGACCGCTTCGACAGGCGGCGTCTGCATCGGCGACGGCAGATATTCGACTATGAAATCGAGAATCATGCGGGCACCGATATTTTTGGACATCGAGCCAAAGAGAACCGGGAAAAGCTGTCCATTAAGGATTCCGTTGCGGAGACCGGTGAGCACTTCAGCTTCAGAAAGAGTACCATCGGCGAAGAATTTCTCCATGAGAGCATCGTCGGTCTCGGCGGCGGTCTCAACGAGGGCCTCCCGCTGCGCCTCAGCATCGGCTTTAAGGTCGGCCGGGATGTCGATATCCTGGCGTTTCCCCTGAGCATCGAAGGTGTAAGCCTTCATATGCAGCAAGTCGATGATCCCTTTGAAAGACTCGGCTTCGCCAATCGGGATCTGAATAGCGACGGCATGTTTGCCGATGACGGTCTGAATGGAGTCGAGGGCGGCGCGCCATTTGACGTTTTCGCGATCCATCTTATTGACAAAAAAGAAGCGGGCCAATCCTTCATTCGGCATCGCCCGCCATTGAATCCGTGTCCCGATCTCCATGCCCGCGAGGGCATCCACGACAATCCCGACGGTTTCGCACACTTTCATGGCGGAGTACAACTCGCCCATGAATTCGATGTGGCCGGGACAATCGATCAGGTTGATCTTGGTCTCCTGGTGGACGGCGGCAAGGAGTTTCAGCGAGAGCGAGGTTTTGCGAGAGATCTCGGCCTCGGTGTAGTCGAAGAGTGACGAGCCTTCATCGACGCGTCCGACGCGGTTATTGGCTCCTGCCAGGAATGCCAGGGTGTCGGTCAGGCTGGTTTTCCCCGAGCCACGAGAGCCAGCCAGGCAGACATTTCTGATCTTGTCCGATGCAAATTCTTTCACCAGCTATCCTCCGTTATGTATGCCGCCAAACGGCGCTGTAATAGTCTATCATCTCCTCGAAAACTCTCATGATATAGCAGAACGGGGATTTTGTCAAACGGATTTGACCGGAGATAAGGCTTTGCGGGACAAAAAGAAGACCCGTTCCGAGGGGAACGGGTCAGAGGTTCATGCGGAGGCGCGAAAGCGGATTAGCCCTTGGCTTCCGGTTTCGGCTTCACAATCTGGAGTTCGACTGTGATCAGAACATCGTTACTGACCACCAAGCCGCCGCCATCAAGCGTCTTGTCCCACTTAACACCGTAGTCCATGCGATTGATCGTGGTCGTGGCAGTAAAGCCGGACCGTTCGGCCTGCGGAGTGTCGACGTATCCGTTATTGGTGCAGTCAAAGGTAACTTCTTTGGTGACACCGCGAATAGTCAAGTTTCCCACCAGTTTGTACTTTGAGTCAGAGACCGGGATCACCTGGGTAGAGCTGAAGGTGATATCCGGGAAGGAATCGGCCAGGAAAAAGTCACCGCTACGCAAGTGACCGTCGCGTCGCTCGTTGTCGGTATTGATCGAGGCGGTCTTAATCGTGAAATTTACGGTAGTTTTGGACATATCCCCACGATCGAGGTTGACCGCACCGTCAAAATCGGTGAACTGACCGTTCACTTTAGAGACCATCATATGCTTGACGGTGAAATTGACTGACGAATGGACTCTATCAACTTTCCATTCTTCGGCCTGAATACCGATAGCAGAGAGAGCAAGAAGCGCGAATGCGGCCGCAATTGAGCGGGCAGATTTCATGGGTCCTCCGAAACACTGTTTGGTTTGCTGTAAGTTTTGGTACTTGTTGAACTTAAACAGAACTTCGACTAATTGGTTCCAGAGAGAGGCCCTCGGACGCCGTACACCGCAAGGACTACTCTAACGACACCGCGTATGCTATTAGGAATCAGTCGCTTAGTCGACAAACAGAACCAGTGATGCCCCGGTGATGTAGGCGGCTACCCACCAGAGATAAGCGTAGCGGGAATACAAGTGGAGCGGGCGAGGCACCAGCTCCTCTCCATTTCGCAACCAGTGGCGCCAGATGAATACAGTGTCCACGGTCATAGCGGCCAGTGACGAGTAGCCGAGTATTCCGTGAAGCGTGAACGGTGAATTGGTCGAGCCGATTATCATGCAGGCTGTGGCCGTGATATCAAGGATGACGCCCGCGGTCAGGAAAGTCCGGACACGGGGAGTCACCCGGTGTTGGCGCTGTTCGGTGATTATCGCGATGCTGTAGGAGATCAGGGCGAGGTTGACTATCGTCGTACCGGCGATCAGGATCGGTTTCATGGAAGCCCGCAGTACTTACTTGCTGGAAGGAGACTGGCCGAGACGTTGGCGGACAGCTTCAAAGAGGCAGACGCCTGTGGCGACTGAGACATTGAGGCTCTCCATTGTCCCAAGCATAGGGATTTGCACCAGAAAGTCGCACTTTTCGCGCGTCAACCGACGCAGACCGGAGCCTTCAAAGCCGATTACTACTGCCAAGGGACCGGAGAGATCCGTGGTGTAGAGAGATTCGGTAGCTTCAGAGGCGGCCCCGACTATCCAAATGCCCCGTTCCTTAAGCTGATCGAGGGTACGAGCCAAGTTGGTTACCTGGACGAAGGGGAGCTTTTCGGCTGCACCCACGGCGATACGACTGACTGTTTCGGTGAGCGATACGGCTCGGTCACGCGGGGCAATCAGGGCATGAACACCGGCGGCCTCGGCAGTCCGCATACAGGCCCCCAAATTATGGGGGTCCTGGACGCCATCGAGTACCAAAAGGAAGGCCGGTCCTTTGATCCGTTCAATCAGTTCAAAGAGACCATTTTCGTCGAGGGTACGCCCTCTCCCCTTCGGAGCGGAGTGGGTGTGGCGACGTTGCTGAAGCGAGCGCGGATTTTGTCCCATGGGACTGAAGGTAGGGAGCCGACGACGAATTGCCAAGCTAATTTGCTATGAGGTCAGGGCATGAGCATGGAGATGAGAAACCTGACATCATCGTCGGTCGCCGGTCCGCGGATCAGGTCTTTGGGTTGCTTAAAGAGCGATTCGGGAAGCGGATCAAAATCGTAGCTCTGCAGGCGGATTGTGGTTATCTCCTCGGACCGCATCTCCTGAGGATGGATCTTTGACTTCTTGTCAATATACTCCAATTGATAGCGATCTCGCCTCACTACCGAACAGTAATTGAGGCTCGGGTTGTTCAGCGAATCTGCAATGAGCAAAGAAGTAAAGTTGCCGGGGATTCTGAACCAAAGCGGCAACACGCTGGTATCGCGCAGACCAGCATACTGGCAGTTCAGGCAGGAGCTCTCAAAGATGCTATCTTCCAAAAAGTTCAGATAGGCTTCCAACGTGTCGAGCAACGGAGAAGTATTGGACCATTGAGCGGTCCAGCGCAAGGACATGGAGTCCTGCCGTTCTTTACCATAGCGGCAGGAGAACGATCTCCACGAGGTATTACAACTATCTCCAAGCATAACCTGATCCGGTTGTTCTCCCCAATTCCACCAATACTGAAAGTCCTTTTGATCGGCGGGATCGAGCGTATCAGCTACGTTCTCTCCGCTAAAAAAAGCCAGGTGAGCGGTAATGGCCCGATTGTATTTTCTCAGGCTCTTCTTCAACTTCTTGTAGTCGATCCAGTGGAGTTTTCCGTTGTTTGGCTTAGCGAGCCATGCCTGCTTTTTGTCAAATCTGAGGACGGCGACGTACTTATCCGGCAAGTAATAAAACTTCTTGTCATAGGTGACCTCAGCGCGAATACCGACTGGGCTTACATACGTCACCATCTGCCCACTCAACGTGTACTTTGTCTCTCCATACGTAGCCTGTGAAAGGAACTCGCTGCGAACCGTAAAATCTGCTCGGACAATCGGAGCGAGACAGACACCGATCATCAAGGAAAGATAGAATATGCGCTGGATGAGAGCAAAGCATTGCATGCCGCGTGGCCCGGTACCAGATTTCCCCATGTCAATAAGATAGCATTTACCCCGCTGTTAGTCAAGCGATCGGAGGGCGTTGCAGTCGCATGATGGCGCGCACGTAGCCGGCGCAAAGGATTTGTATCAACACTTGAACCGGAAGCAATCCCCACCAGATCGGCTGAATGGCTCCATCCGAATATGTGCATTTCCACCAGACAAAAAGATCCCAATAAGCAAAGAGAATCAGGAGCGACGGATTGGCTGCCAGTGTACGGACTGTCGCGGCGAAGCGTGAACTGTTTTGATTCGAGGCAAGATCGAAAGAACCGATTCCAAGTCTGTTCTCCATCGCCTTCTCGCGAATCCCTGACGCCAGACGGTAATAGAGCGGATAAAACAGCAGGGGAATCACCAACAGAATGCTGTGCCGGGTGAGTCCGAGAGATGTCGCGGGCGCTGGCTCTCGTTCGATGTTTTCATGGAGCGATCCCAGCCATTTGAATAGCGAGTAGGCGGATGTAATCGAAATGACTGCCAGGACCTGAGCGGCAAATCCAGACTGTGATAGCAAGGATCTTTTGTCGATGCTCCATCCGTCGAGGAGTCTATCTAGGAAAACTCGCACACTTGAGTCAAGCGGAGGTAGCAACAGCCATGCGGCGATAGCCGTCATCGAAGAGATAGCGAGCATAGCTCGGATGACCCCGCCGGCCAAGTCGCGGGAATCACCACGGTCTGCGATCACCTCTTCCCTGTTCCGGTGGAAAACGCGGGCGGGTGTCGACTCAGGAGTAGCCTCGGATTCGGATGGCTCAGGTGCGGGTTGCGGTTCAGTTGGATCAGGTTCGGTGATCTCGTCCTGCTGCACCCCGAGGTAGACGGGCTTGTTGCCGCCGAGAAAATCCATATGATTAAATGGCTGGTAGAGCGGTTTGCTCGCGCGAGCTTGGTCGAAGGAAGTGATCAATTGATCGACAGTCACGCCCCGGAGGGCCAGTCGGCAGATGATCCGGTCGCTGGTTGCACGATTCAGTCCCGGGCCAGCCTCACTCAGGACAGAAAGAAGCTCCTGGTCAGAGAGTGAATCCGGAAGGGTCTGCCAATCAATAAGTGCATCATCGAATTCAGTGAGGATTCGTTCGTTCAATCGCTGAAGATTCTCAAAATCTGATCTCGGTTCGAGGTAGGCATATGGAATGGGCTGCTCAGTGCGACAATCGGGGCAGGTAAAATGCCCGGAATTGAGTTCGGCTTGATCGAGAGTCAGTTCGGAGTCGCATTTGGCACAGTGACAGTCCGCGTATTCAGCTTGAAGGAACCACCGTCGCCATTCGACCAGCAGATTCTCGGAAAGATCATGGGCATGCATCTGGCGCTGCAGGTCGGTCAGTTTATCCGGAAGGAAATCCGCCTGACAAAAGGCAAGCGTGTTGGCCAACTCGGCGCGAGCCAGTTCTCTTTCAGTCAGAACAAGGCGCAAGGTGCCGGCATTGGTGATGTGCTGCACGACAGATCCTCTCCCTTCTGGAGGTTACTCCATGTGAAGAAAATATGCCAAATGAGGCATTGAGGCAAACGAGAAGTGGCCCGATGCAATATAACCGACAGACTAATATTCCAAAATGCAAAAAACCGGGAATAATAGACGATTTTAGTCAACTCTCTGGCCGGAGTCACGTATATCTGCACAAATAACAGCTCTGGCTCTGCGGACCGGGCGGCGGAGCAGAGCAACCCTTATTCATTAGACTTTCGAGGAGAGACTGATGCGCATCTTGTTACTGACCGTTCTGACCCTGGTACTTCTGATCTCCAGTCAGGCTTCGGCCCAAATGATCTTACTGACCAATGGTTTCCAACCTGAGCCGGGGACACAGTTAGTCACCAAGGCGGACAACGCGATGGATAACGACTACTTCAATACGCTGCTGGATGGTGCCGGCGGTCCGATGACCTGGGATTTCTCGGACCGGACATATGCCACCGAAACGGTTTCAGAGATTGTCAATCCGGTTTCGACACCCCAAATCGGGATGTTCCCGGATGCGAATCTGGTAATGCGGGCTACATTCGCCAATGATACCAGTTGGACGGTATTCAGTTCTGAGTCGAGCCATTTCTGGCAGTTGGGCGAAGTGTCGCACTCGGCGGGTTCTGGCGAGGAAGTCATCATCTATCAGGATTCCACTCCGAACTATGTCTTCCCTATCGCTTTTGGCGATCAGTGGAGTTCTCACCGGTACTTTGAGCAAGGGGATGACCCTGACCTGTATATGGAGATATATGACACGACGTTTTACAATGTCGATGCCTGGGGGACGGTGGTGTACGGCAACAAGTCACTCCCGGCACTGCGAATCGTCTCAGAGCAACGAATAACCTACGTACAGGTTGAAAACGGCACACCTACGCCGATGTATACCTCGGAAAACACTACCGTTAGTTTTGTCACTGCAGGATTCAAGACCGCGGTGAGTGCATACAAAGCGAGCAGTCTTTTCATAGTGCAATTCGGCGGCGGCGCGAGCAGTGAGTTCCTTGATCAGTTGACGGATGTGGATCCTTCGGACGGATATCCGTTGCCGAAGTGGTACGCAATTGAGCAGAATTATCCCAATCCGTTCAATCCGCAGACCGAGATCAGATTCTCGGTGCCATCACGGTCGGATGTCCGATTGACGGTTTACAATGTGGCCGGTCAGCTTGTTCGTGAACTGATGAATGAAGAAGTTCCGGCGGGGACATTTGTTGCAAGCTGGAACGGTACCAACGAGCAGAACCAACCGGTCGGTTCAGGAGTCTATTTCTACCGACTCGAAGCGGGTGCGTTCAGTTCGACAAAAAAGATGGTGTTGCTGAAATAGAAGTAAATCCACAAGACAACCAACTGCCGGAACTGTAAGGTCCCGGCAGTTTTTTTGTGCTCGAAATACTACCACGTAACAGTTACGCCTCGACTTTGCAGAGCGGGGATGTGAACGCTCTTTGAGGAGTCCGAAAGTGGGTTGCCGGTGAGAGAGACCTCATCTCCATCTCCGATGCCCGAGTTGTCGACCAGCGGGCGGATATCGACAATGAGATTTGCGGCAAGAGAGAGCGAGCTGAGCGACGGCAGGTCTTTCAATACAGTGATATCAGAGAGATTGCAGTTGACCAGCACGAGCGCACTCAATTTGGTCGCTCCAGCGAGAACAGAGAGATCACTGACATCGTTGTGCGCCATGCCCAGCCGCTCCAGATTGGTAAGGCTCTGCAGAACCGTGAAGTCATCCAGGGGCAACTGATACATGGTCAAGTTGGTCAGGGAAGTCATTGACGCGAGTGGTGCCAGATCGGAAAGTGGATTGTAGCCGATATCGAGCCAGGTCAGTTCAGTGTGACCTTCCAGAGGCTCAAGCGATGTTAACTGGTTTGAATAGACGATAAGAGTGCGCAACGAATCGAGATGGCGCAATGGCTCCAGAGTGGTGATCGCGTTGCCCGGGATAGTGAGATCGGCAAGTCGCGGACAGTACTGTAATCCCGTCAGGTCGGAGACGCCGCTGTTGGCCGAGGTTACCGATCTGAGGGATTCTAAGTAGGATCGTCGAATGGGACCATCGGGCCTCTGAATTGCCAGTCGGACTGCCTGTTCCAGCATCGAGTCCGGAAAGTACACGATCGAATCAATGAGGCATTGGACGCGGATGCAGTCCGAGAGGTCGCTCCAGTTGTTGGCCTCATCGCGCGCGCGAAGAGCGACGTAATAGCTCAGTTCGCCATCAAGGCTCAACAGCTCAACACACTGCTCTTCTCCGGCCTCAATGGGGTTGCCGACCCAAACCAAACTAGCCGAATCAAAGTTGGCAGTGGTAAGGCTGTCATGGGACATCCGCATATCGTACGCCGTGGCGGTACCAGAATCACCGTCATCGCCCGGTGCAGACCAACAAACGGTGGCGCGCGCTATGCCGAACGTATCCAGATGAAGGTCGGCAATGACGCTCGGTTTGACGGTGTCAACCGGATCGGGGTCATCGTTATCGTTGCCGGTGATGTCGTGCGGTTTTTTCGGACAAGCCACGAGCAGACAGAGTGCGGCCAATCCGACCACAAGAAAGAGCGGGAAAATCGACCATCGATGCATAAAGCCCCACTTTACTCAGAGACAAACGACAGACATGACGAGTTATGATCTGCCGGCAAAATAGTCAATATGGACTTTTCTGTCAATTGTCTCGTGGGACGTCAATCAACCTTTCAAATATCGCTCGCGGATGATCTTGAGGTGATGGTCAAGGTGGCCGGCGATGATCCAGGCCATCGCTCGGACCGAAACCGGGTGTCCACTGGCGGTACCTTTTCGAAGCCAGGCGGTTTCATCGAAACTGGCGAATAGATCAAGACTCGAGGTACGTAGGTGATCGAATTCGAGCGCAATGCTCTCCAGCGTGCGGGCTGCATGTCCGCCGGATGCGGCAAACTTGTTTTCATCGAAACCGGGCAGCGGGGTCTCGTCTCCCCTGGCGATCCGGAGCGCACGATAGGCAAAAACGCGCTCACCATCGGTGACATGGCCGAGCACTTCCTTGATCGACCATTTTCCGGGAGCGTAGGCGAAGTCCGCCTCGGACTCGGAAATAGTCGAGATGAGTTGCAGTGCGGCGGCCTGCTGTTGGGACATGGTTTTCAGGATGTCCCCGGCAGGGACAAGGGCGGTGTACGTTCGGTAGTAGGCGGCGAACTCAGTGTCGGCCGGCGGGAGAGCGCGGAAAGATGTGGTCATAGATTGTCTCTCTCTATTTTGGGTCTGGACAATAAACAAACAAAGAGAGGTACTACTGGCAAGAAAAAATCAGATGGCGAAATGGCGGCTTAGGCTCGGCGAGACAGGGAGTGAGTGACCAGAAGATGCAGGAAATCGAGGATCTGCTCGAAGCGGGTGACGGAGACAGACGGCATGCGGTCATAGGCGGCAAGCATGGCGATGATGTCGGCGCCAATGATCTGGGCATGCAGGGCGATATCCTCGCGGTCGACGCCGAGGGCGTTACATTGTCCGACAAGCCAATAGCCGAGGCGCTCGCCATCGACAATCAATGGGACCGAACCATCGAGAAAGCCGCAGCATTGGCACATGTGATAGACGGGTTCATCGGTCTCGGCGGCGCGCTGGGAGCGTTCAAGGTTGCTGCGGTCGCAGGCATCTCTTCCCTGCTGGGTCTGACCGACCAGCCGGCAGACCTCGCTGAAATGGCTCGGTTTGGTGACGAGGCGGCCCTCCATATCAATGATGACGGTAGCAAGACCAACGACTGAGGCAAAGCTATCCTGCAGTTGCTGGAGTTTTTCCAGGTCAAGTCCGGCAAATTGAGTGATGATGTGGTTATCGAGATGGCCCGGCATGCTGAATTCGCACCTCTCCGTATCGTCGAGCATGTTATCCAGTTATCGGCAGAAAGGTCTGGGGCTTGAGATATCTGATTGAAGACCACATCGACCCAGTTACAAATGTTCTGTTTGGAAAAAATATCACCTCTCAGGTATAATTGGGGTGCAATGCGAATAGTCTATACGGTTGCAGCAATAATGGGGGTCGTCTGGAGTGGGATAGTCCTCGCCATCATGGGGGCTCGGGGGGTTGAGTGGTACTCCCTCTCCTGGTACCTTGCCGGGGGAATTGCGGGGATGACCGCGGGAAAGTTCACTGTCTGGTCGCGGATTCGGACTGACGGCGAAGAACGGTTCTGGCCCGGGTTGGCGACATTTTATGTGGGGATGGTTACGTTTTGGGGGAGTTGGGTCATAGTCGAGCGGAGCGCGATCTGTATTCGGCATGGCGGGTGGAGCGATTCTAATCTACAGGACCATCTTGGCCTGATCATCTGGTTTGTCGTGTACGGGACGCTGGTCTGGGGGGTTCTTTTGATTCCATTGACATTTGCAACCCGGTGGGTGGTCTGGCGAGTTTATCTGAGGTATGCAGACTACTGACAGCGAGTGACCCATTTTGAGGCGATGGGTCACTCGGGAGTCATCAGTTCGATCACCGAGTGATCTTCGGCAGGTAGCCGTCGATGAGCATAACTTTCATCAGTTCAAGCGCCTCAGTGCGGTTCGCGTTAGCGGCCTCGCGCATTGGCTGATCCAGAGTGACTTCAAGTCCGGCAGTGGCAATGCGCTGTTTGGCAAGCAGAGTGTCGAGACCGACTCGCTCGCACATCGAGGCGACAGATTTCATGCCAAAACCGGAGCCGGCAAATTCGAGCTCGATTGATTCCGGAGTGTAGGTCTTGAGTTCGGCTGGTGCGGGAGCGGGCTCGAATTTCTTGATGAAAACATAGATATCCATCGGCGAGACGCGATTGGCCAGGGCGATCTCCTCCAGAGTCTGTTCGGGCGCCGTGAATTTGATGCCGTTGGCAGTCAGTTCTTCGGTCGCTTTGGTCAAGTCGATATCCATCTTCTGGCAGAAGACTTTAAGAGAAAGCATCTCGGCGTGGCCGAAAGGTGGTTCGTATTGAGCTTCAACTACCCAGACAGTCTTGATCCAGGCGTTAAAATCGAGCAGGTATGATAAGGGTGGAAACGGCCAGATCGCGCTGACGACAACCCAGACAGTGACAATCGATGAGATGGCCAGCTCGCGGCGGAGATTGAGTCCCTGGCGCAGTTTGTCCCTGAAATAATTCATCAGCGGCTTCCAGTTGAGCCACGTATGAATCACACCGGCGACAATGAAAAGCAGGCTGGAGAGAATATGGATGCTATCCCAACTGGTTTTGGAGAGTCCGACGAAATCCCAGATGGTCCAATAAGCGACTCGTCCGGCGGGGGCCATATAGAGAACGAGGCCGGTGATGGACATGATAATGAAACCGAAGAGGGTGAAAAATGAGGTGAGTCCTCGGGTATGGATGCGCGATGTGGACATCGAAATATGGTCCTTTCCCTTCCACAATGATATTCAGTCTGGCCAGTATACACGAGAACCGAACGGGGGCAAGCGATAAGATGTAACAAGATAGCGGGTTAGGTTAAGGGGACTAACCGAAGGAGCGGAAGGCAAACTTGTCAGAGTTGGTATTTGTCGATAGTGGCGCGGATGGCGGCCCTGAACTCCTCGAGACCGAAAGGGGCTTTGAAGTAGAACTCTACACCTGCGGCACGCACGGCGGGTTCGTAACCTTCGAAGCCGGAATAGACAATGACCGGGATACCGAGCTTGGTGCGGATCTCGGCGATCACCTGTATGACGCCTTCGATGCGGTGGTTGAATTGGTATTTGTCGGTGTAAAAGAGGATGTTGTTCAAGAAAATGAACACGATCTTGGGCTGAGTGGATTCGGCTAACTCAAATAGACGGTCGCCAGTTTTGGTGGTAACGGAATTGACCACATTATATGGGCCGACTATTTCTGAGACTATGTCAGTGACGACTTCGGAAACAACCTGTTCGGAATCGCCAAACAGAATAGTGAAGTCTTTCTTGTCGGTGGACCGGGAGCAAAGGGAGTACTGCGGATCGAGAGCGACGGATGTGGTGGATGTTTCCTGGCGGTTGGTCGTGATTGTCAGTAGGGTGTCCATGGCATTCCTCTCCCCTCTTTTATCGGAAGGTTGGGGTCGGAACAATAGCGCAGTATGCATTCGAAGAGCGCGACTTATCTTGAAATCTTTTTGATTTCGGTCTGGACGAAAACAGGCTTAGCTTGTCGCATGATCACAAATATTCTCTTTGGAAGCGGGCTGGCGTTCAGTGCGGCGATTCAGCCGGGCCCATTGCAGGCATTTCTCTTTTCCAAGGTGGCCTCGGTCGGGTGGCGGCGGACTTTGCCAGCTGCGCTCGCTCCGGTTCTGAGTGACGGTCCGATCGCGGTAGTCATGCTCCTGGTGCTTGGTCAACTCTCCGTCACAATGCAGGTGATTCTGCGTGCGGCCGGGGGGCTGCTTCTTCTCTATTTCGCATACCGGTCCTTTATGCAGTGGCGGGCTGGCGAGGTTGTGGAATCTTCGGCCACCGACAAGTTGCCGCGGACGCTTTTTGAGGCGACGCTCGTGAATCTGCTGAATCCCAATCCATATATCGGCTGGGGGTTGATACTTGGGCCGGCAGTAGTGGCGGCCTGGCGCGAGGCGCCATCGGAAGGGGTCGCGCTGGTTGGGGCGTTTTATGCGACGATGGTGGTCACCCAGGGTCTGCTTATCTATATTTTTGGGGCGACTCGGTGGTTATCGCCGAAGATCCGTCGGGGGTTGTTGCTGGTGTCGGCGGTGATATTGGCGGGATTTGGGGTGTACCAGTTGGTGGTAGCGGGAGGGGGGCTGGTTGGAGGGTGATCAGAAGGATTCAAGTAGCCACATGATGGCCGCGAGGATCCCGGCCAAACCGAGCGGAATTCCAGAGTACTTCACCTGCGGAAAGAAACCAGTGACCTCATTATAGCGCCAGTCTCGATAGCCACGGTAGATCATCCAGACGCCGAGGAGAATCACGAAAAATGCGGTGAGGATTTTGGAGGCGATCAGCATAGGACAATCAAGCGAGAACGTGGCGTGGGTTCAGGAGGAATATCGCGATTCGAGGAATCGCGGGTTTACTCCAGCGCCGGTCGTGCGTGTGGTTAGTTGCATCGGTTCCAGACATAGGGGCCGGGCCTCTTCTCACTGAAGCGGAACATATGGAATGCAAACGGCTTCTTTTCGACTATGCCGGCCTCTTTGCTGTGCAGTCTTGCGTCAAAGCTGACCTGAATCTCATTTATCTCTGGCGGAATGAGAATCGAAGAGAACGGAAAGTGCGTCCCCAACCTGTAACCTCCGGGGTATTTGCTGAGCAAGGTAGTATCGACAACCACAACTGATCGGAAATTACTTGAGTCGGACGTAAGGACCAGCGAATCGACTTCTATCCATACATCGAGAATAGTATCGACGGCAAGCCCACCGTTCCAGTAATCGGGATACAGGGAGTCACGTGTATTCACCGCCCAGATCTCGGCCCTATACTTGTTCTTGCCCACGCCCTGACCTCGAAAGTGCTGGCGCATCGACCACAAGGAGATTGAAATTTCCCAACCGTCGAACGCGTTCGTAATCCGATTCAGTTCCTGGTAATCGCCGGGCAACGACAAATTCTCGTGAAACCTGAATGACTCCGTATTTACAGTAGAACGGCATGAGAGAACGGGCATCAAGAGGACTAGCAGTCCAAGCAGTGTGAAAACTCGCATCGATTTATTGAACCCTTCCAGTTCGAATGATAGCGCCTCTCCCCTATTTGTCGCAAGGTACTTTCGGATGTGTTAATAGGCGGCCAGGGAAAGTCGGGCAGACGGGGACGACTGCCGCGCAAAACATCTGGATCCCCGCCTGCGCGGGATGATGCACGCGTCTGTACCAGGTTGACCGCAAAGTTTTCGGGCAAACAAAAACCCCCAACCATTGCTGGTCGGGGGTTCTTAATTACCCCGGCGGCTTTCTACTCTCCCACACCCTCTCAGATGCAGTACCATCGACGCTGTGAGGCTTAACTTCTGTGTTCGGAATGGGAACAGGTGTGACCCTATCGCTATCGCCACCGAGAATATCTTTTGACTTGTACTGGATCCTCGCCTTCGCGGGATGATGTACTCTTCAGGCACTTAAAGTGGTAGTCAAGGAGTGTCTGAGGAGATCATCGCCGGCCGAGGGCGTGAGCAGTACAGTTGTGTACTCTCATAGTGAGTTAGTAAAGCGCCGAGGAATCTCTCAATTGGCCGCGCAGTGAGCGTCACTCTTCAGGAGTGTTCACTGAGCAAGAAGGTTTGCGATAAATGTAGTAATTTATCGATTAAGCCGCACGAGCAATTAGTATCACTCGACTGAACGCATTACTGCGCTTACATCTGTGACCTATCAACCTGGTCATCTTCCAGGGCTCTTTAGAGACTTTACAGTCTGGGAAACGTAATCTTGGAATGGGCTTGGTACTTAGATGCTTTCAGCACTTATCCCTTCCCAACGCAGCTACCCTACGATACAACTGGCGTCATAATAGGTGCACTGGAGGTTGGTTCAACCCGGTCCTCTCGTACTAAGGTCAAATTTCCGCACGTTTCCTGCGCCCGTATCAGATAGGGACCGAACTGTCTCACGACGTTCTAAACCCAGCTCACGTACCACTTTAATTGGCGAACAGCCGAACCCTTGGGACCTTCTCCAGCCCCAGGATGTGATGAGCCGACATCGAGGTGCCAAACCCCCTCGTCGATGTGAACTCTCGGAGGAGATAAGCCTGTTATCCCCAGAGTACCTTTTATCCGTTGAGCGACGGCCATTCCATACAGAGCCGCCGGATCACTAACACCTGCTTTCGCACCTGCTCGACTTGTAGGTCTCGCAGTTAAGCTCCCTTGTGCGTTTACACTCTATAGCCGATTACCACCCGGCCTGAGGGAACCATTGCGCGCCTCCGTTACATTTTGGGAGGCAACCGCCCCAGTTAAACTACCCGCCTGACACTGTCCCTGAGCCAGATTCATGGCTCCAGGTTAGAAGCTCGATAACATGAGGGTGGTATTTCACCGATGACTCCACCGACCCTAGCGGGCCAGCTTCAACGTCTCCCACCTATGCTACACACACGGTACCAAACACCAATGTCAGGTTATAGTAAAGGTTCACGGGGTCTTTCCGTCCCGATACGGGAAAGCGGCATCTTCACCGCTGCTACAGTTTCGCCGGGCCACATGTTGAGACAGTGCCGCAATTGTTATACCATTCGTGCAGGACGGAATTTACCCGACAAGGAATTTCGCTACCTTAGGACCGTTAGAGTTACGGCCGCCGTTTACTGGGGCTTCAATTCAAAGCTTCACCTTGCGGCTGACCTCTCCTTTTAACCTTCCAGCACCGGGCAGGTATCGGTCCCTATACGTCGTCTTATTAGACTTAGCAGAGACATATGTTTTTAGTAAACAGTCATCGCGGCCATTTCTCTGCGGCCGGACCGGAGTCCGGCGCTCCTTGTTCCGAAGTTACGGAGCCAATTTGCCTAGTTCCTTAACATGTGTACGCCCGAGCACCTTAGGATATTCTCCTCGCCTACCTGTGGCGGATTGCGGTACGGATTGCAGGATAACTCACATAGAGGTTTTTCTTGGCAGTATGATTAGGGTCAATTCCGGTCCGAAGACCACTTCATAACCTTTCAATGTTAGACGTGCGGATTTGCCTACACATCCCATCTACGGGTTTAAACCAGTACAACCAATGACTGGCTGACCTTTCACTCCTGCGTCACCCCTTAGTTGATAACGCGATCCTACAAGTACAGGAATTTTAACCTGTTTGCCATCATCTACGCCTGTCGACCTCGACTTAGGTTCCGACTCACCCTGGGAGGTTTAACCTTGCCCAGGAAACCTTAGGCTTACGGTGAGCAAGTTTATGGTCTTGCTTTATCGCTACTCGTTCCGACATAATCTCTTGTCTATCGTCCAGCACCGCTACCGCGATACCTTCGCCCGAAAGACAATGCTCCCCTACCGCGCGCCCTTGCGGACGCACCCACAGCTTCGGTGTCATGCATAGTCCCTTGAATTATCGGCGCAGAGTCACTAGACTAGTGATCTGTTACGAACTCTTTAAATGATGGCTGCTTCTAAGCCAACATCCTAGCTGTTTAAGTAACTCCACATCCTTTACCACTTAGCATGACTTGGGGACCTTAGCTGATGGTCTGGGTTGTTTCCCTTTTGGCAACGAAGCTTATCCCCCGCTGCCTGACTCCCGGAGACCATTTTACGGCATTCGGAGTTTGATTGGGTTTGGTAGTCTTGTGGGACCCCTAGCCCATTCAGTGCTCTACCTCCGTAAAATTAATTCCGAGGCTAGCCCTAAAGCTATTTCGAGGAGAACCAGCTATTTCCAAGTTTGATTGGCCTTTCACCCCTAGGTACAGTTCATCCCCCAGCTTTTCAACACTGGTGAGTTCGGACCTCCAGCTCGTTTTACCGGGCTTTCATCCTGACCATACCTAGATCACATGGCTTCGGGTCTACTCCCAGCTACTAGTCGCCCTATTCAGACTCGCTTTCGCTACGGGTGCGTGAGTGTTTCACTTACCCTTGCAACTGAGAAGTAACTCGCCGGATCATTATTCAATAGGCACGCCGTCACTAGGAAGAATCCGAGGACTCTTCTTCGCTCCGACCGCTTGTAAGCACACGGTTTCAGGTACTATTTCACTCCCCTCTCGGGGTACTTTTCACCTTTCCCTCACGGTACTAGTTCACTATCGGTCACAGGTGAGTATTTAGCCTTACCAGATGGTCCTGGCAGATTCGAACAGGATTCCACGTGTCCCGCCCTACTTGGGAAATCCGCTGAAGCCAGATACATTTCGGTTACAGGACTGTCACCCTCTATGGTGTCGCTTTCCAGCAACTTCACCTATATATCTGGTTTGTAACTTCATGAGTGGTACGACGCCCACTCGCGCGGCTCCCGCGACCCCGGAGGCACAACGCCGTCATGCTTTAACGTGCCGACCGGTTTAGGCTGATCCCCGTTCGCTCGCCGCTACTGAGGGAATCACTATTGTTTTTTATTCCTGCAGGTACTTAGATGTTTCAGTTCCCTGCGTTGGCATCCAGCACCTATGTATTCAGTGCAGAATAACCAGGTATGAACCTGGTTGGGTTGCCCCATTCGGAGATCTCCGTTTCAAAGGCTGTTTGCGCCTCCACGAAGCTTATCGCAGCTTACCACGTCCTTCATCGCCTACCTGTGCCAAGGCATCCACCGAGTGCTCTTAGTAGCTTAATCGAAAAACCTACTTGCTCTAAGAACATCCTTCCAAGTGCCGCGCACTGTGCGCAGCCAATTGGAAGATACCCTTGACGCTTTACTAACTACTATGAAGTTGTCAAAGATCATTGTCTCACAAGTGAGACGGGAGGACCACAAGGATCCGCCTAAATTTTTTATCCCATTTTTTGGAGATGACCGGGATCGAACCGGTGACCTGTGGCTTGCAAAGCCACCGCTCTCCCAACTGAGCTACATCCCCTGGAGGGCCAGTTTACACTGGGCCTAAGTGGAGTTGAACCACTGACCTCGCGCTTATCAGGCGCGCGCTCTAACCATCTGAGCTATAGGCCCAAAGAGGTACTGCTCGCCTGACGGCGACCGTAATTTATAATAAATAGCCAGCCAAAGACAGAGTTTGGTCGAACTTGCGTTCGAGATCATGTCGCTTCGACCTATGATGTGTGTCCAACGGTGGTTGGACAGATACACCGTAACTCCTTAGAAAGGAGGTGATCCAGCCACAGCTTCCGCTACGGCTACCTTGTTACGACTTAGCCCCAGTCGTCAGTATCACCTTAGGCGTCGCCATCCTTGCGGTTAGGCAAACGACTTCGGGTGCTCCCAACTTCCGTGGCTTGACGGGCGGTGTGTACAAGGCCCGGGAACGTATTCACCGCTGCCTGCTGATCAGCGATTACTAGCGATTCCGCCTTCATGGAGTCGAGTTGCAGACTCCAATCTGAACTGAGGCCGGTTTTTGGGATTGGCTCCACCTTGCGGTCTTGCAACCTTCTGTACCGGCCATTGTAGTACGTGTGTAGCCCTGGATGTAAGGGCCATGAGGACTTGACGTCATCCCCACCTTCCTCCGGCTTGTCACCGGCAGTCTCTATAGAGTGCCCAGCATAACCTGATGGCAACTATAGACGAGGGTTGCGCTCGTTGCGGGACTTAACCCAACACCTCACGGCACGAGCTGACGACAGCCATGCAGCACCTGTGCACGAATCTCCGAAGAGAAGGGCGACTCTCACCGCCTGTCTCGTGCATGTCAAACCCAGGTAAGGTTCTGCGCGTTGCTTCGAATTAAACCACATACTCCACCGCTTGTGCGGGCCCCCGTCAATTTCTTTGAGTTTCAATCTTGCGATCGTACTCCCCAGGCGGGGTACTTACTGCGTTAGCTGCGACACCGGGGGGGTCGATACCCCCGACATCTAGTACCCATAGTTTACCGCTTGGACTACCAGGGTATCTAATCCTGTTTGCTCCCCAAGCCTTCGCGCTTGAGCGTCAGTATCGGTCCAGAGAGCCGCCTTCGCTACTGGTGTTCTTCCAGATATCTACGCATTTCACCGCTACACCTGGAATTCCACTCTCCTCTCCCGTACTCAAGATCAACAGTATCAAATGCAGGCTACCAGTTAAGCTGATAGTTTTCACATCCGACTTGAAGACCCGCCTACGCGCCCTTTACGCCCAGTAAATCCGAACAACGCTCGTCCCCCCCGTATTACCGCGGCTGCTGGCACGGAGTTAGCCGGGACTTCCTCTGTGGGTACCGTCAAGCCTGGAGCAGTTACTCACCAGACGTTTCTTCCCCACCGACAGGATTTTACACACCGAAATGCTTCATCATCCACGCGGCGTTGCTGCGTCAGACTTTCGTCCATTGCGCAATATTCCCTACTGCTGCCTCCCGTAGGAGTCTGGGCCGTATCTCAGTCCCAGTGTGGCCGATCACCCTCTCAGGCCGGCTATCCATCGGAGCCTTGGTGGGCTTTTACCCCGCCAACTAGCTAATGGAGCGCGGATTCATCTATACACAACAGGTTGCCCCGTCTTTGACATTCCGGTGATGCCACCAGAGTGTGTCATCCGGTATTAGACCTCCTTTCGAAGGATTATCCCAGATGTATAGGCAGATTATCCACGTGTTACTCACCCGTTCGCCACTTTACTTACCCAACCGAAGCCGGGCTTTCTCGTTCGACTTGCATGTATTAGGCACGCCGCCAGCGTTCGTTCTGAGCCAGAATCAAACTCTCCATAAGTATTTTTAACGTATTTATGCTGAGTTGATATGCTCTATCAAAACGCTAATCGTTTTGTTCAAGATTTACAAAGATCCTCATGCGACCCGGGTCGGGTCGCGGACCCGCGACACGATGCGCCAAACATCGTGTCTCTAGCGTGGCTATTTAGATGTCAAAGAACACTATTTCGAAAAAAAACTGCCTGACCAAATTGCCTGGCAGATTCACAAGTTATCTGCTCGACTAAGCCCTGTCAAGAGCTTTTATAAACTTTTTTTCTGGAGGGGAGGTTTTACCTTCCAAACGACAAACGGTTACCTGCTCCATCAAGTAGCGGCCATCGTTGACCGCCTCGTCCGTTTATCGGCCGCCCAGTATAGTTACTGGACAATAGCCTGTCAAGAATCTTCGTGACTATTTTTTAACCGACTCCTCACGCTAACCACTTTTTGCTTCAACCGGTTCCCCGCGCTCTAGAGAATTACTCGCCAATCCCTCTGTATGCCATGACGGGCCAAACCGAGCACCCCCGCAATCCACTACAAATCAACGCGTTAGCCTCGTCATTCGGCGCTACTAATCAAAGGTAACGTGGGCAGACTTGGTTGGACTTCCCTTTCCTGGACGTCTTCTTTCCACATGTGCATGTGCGATCAGAATCTGTCACACGCCCGACTATATAAGTAAGACGTCGACAATTCTCCCCTGTTGGTGGGTCCAGCCAGCATCTTTTTGGGGCAGAATGTGCGGGGTTGTTTTGGATCGAAATACCGCAGTTTGGCGGTTCTCGTATTCCAGAACGCAATATGTACGACAATGTCCATACTCACACTGGGACCAAAGCGGCCAGCACTGCGGACCTGTATGGGACTCCAGGTGAGAAGCATTTCGACTATCAATCTGAGATGTTCTACCTGGGACGTGCGCTCTGAGTCGTTCGTATGGTACAGTCGGCGGCTGAGGGGGGGGACCTGCCAGAAGAGAGCCTTATCCTGCTGAACAAATGTCTTGACGTTAATTGAGAAAACGGTACTTTACTGGAAAGTCGATAAGGGAAATCCATTATGCAAAGATTCATCCTCACTCTCACTCTGGCGCTCGCCCTTGTCTTGAGCCTGTTATTGCCGGTGGCGGCCGAAAAACAGACAGAAGACCGGGACAGCAAAGTTACCAAACCGAAGGCCACCAGCCCGGCCAAACGTGATGTCGCTCCTGCTCCTGTCACTAAACCGGCGGAGAAGGACGCGACGGTAGTCTCCCCCCAGCAAACGCAGTCAACGACCCCGGAAGTGGTGAAACCGACCGCTCCAGCGCAGACTGCCACTGCTCAACCGATGGCGGGAGAGCAGATCAAATGGCAGGTACTCTCCGGCGGCGGCACGGAGTCGTCATCGGCAAGCTACAAACTGAGCGCGACGGTCGGCCAGACGGCTGCAGGCATGGTGAGCTCCGGCTCTTTTAAGCTGCAGCAGGGGTACTGGCAGGATTTCAGCGCGCCGACCAGTTGCTGTATCGGGACTACAGGGAATGTCAACAAGTCTGTGGCGGAAACGCCGGACCTCTCCGACCTTTCGCTGTTGATCTCGTTCCTGACAGTCACTCCGAAACCGACTCTCCCCTGCCTGCAGGAAGCTAATGTGAACGGTTCTGTCGCGCAGACGCCGGATCTTTCAGATCTGTCGTTGCTGATCTCGTTCCTGACAGTAACGCCGAAACCGGTGCTTCCGATCTGCTCGTAAGCTGTCTCTGAGAATGCGAATTTGAAGGCCGCTCTGATGCGGCCTTTTTTCTTGCATAGACTGTCCACTCCGCTTTATTATTGTATTGGTACGACACTCGGTCCGGTAAGCGGATCTTCCCCCTCACCTCCTTACCGAAATATTCTGTCAAAGAGGTATCTCATGCGACGTTTCTGCTATTGGAGCCTTCTGCTGGTGGCTGTTGCAGCGGTCGGAGGGTCGGCCTGGAGCACGAGTCAGCTCCCCCCTCCCGCAAACATCAGAGTCACTACCATTCCTCAGCTCAACAATGAGGAGCAGGTCTTTATCTGCCCCACCGACTCGAATATCATAATTGCCAATTGGAGAGATTTCCGAACAGGCTACCGTCAGATCGGAGTTGGCAGATCGACGGATGGTGGCCAGACATGGGTTGATTCACTGATCCCGCCGACGATGCAGTATTTCGGATTTAGCGCCTGGCAGTCCGATCCCACCATGGCGGTCGACCGATTGGGGAACTTCTATATGTCGGTGCTGGATTTCCTGTCCGCGGGAGGACCCGGATCATCGGTGATCTCTTTCTATCGCTCCCTGGATAAAGGGGTATCGTGGGAAGGGCCATACGTGCCTGATGCTCCCCCCGGTTCATCCTTTGAGGACAAGCAATTCATTACGGTTGACCGGACAGGTGGGCCGTATGACGGCAATCTCTACTGTGCATGGGCGCGGTTTTACGACGGACCGAACAGGATCATGTTTGTGCGTTCAACGGATGGCGGTGTGACCTTTGACGATTCAGTGACCGTCGGACCGGTGCAGAGCTCGGCCAGTTGCGGCACCGGATGGGATGCCGGGCAGTTCGCAATCCCTATTGTTGGGGCTGATGGAGCTGTTCACGTATTCTGGATGGGAACATCTCTCGATTCGGGAATAGCATGCGCCACGAGCACGCAGATCAAGCATCGGATATCCGACGATGGTGGCTTGCTTTTTGGACCAGAGATGCTGGTGACAGAGGTGACCGGATACATGAGCGCGGCAGGAGCGATCAATATCTACTCCATGCCGGTTGGTGATGCCGACATTTCGGGTGGACCACATCATGGGAATCTCTACCTGGCATTTGCGGATATCGGTCCTGAAGGAGGGTTGAGTGATGTTGATTTCATACGGTCTACTGATGGCGGCCTTACCTGGTCGAACCGCATTCAGATCAATGATGATGAGCAGGCCAATCTGAACTGGCAGTTTCATCCCTGGATGATCGTTAACGAAGATGGTGTGATCATTTGTGTGTTCTATGATGAGCGGTTTGACGTCAATAATTACAATTTTGATCTGTTGGCGGCGTATTCGTTTGACGGCGGCAAGACATTCACCTCGAATCATCGGATCTCTTCGGTATCATCGTCGCCGAATAATGCGAAGGAGATTCCGAACAATGAGCCGGTAGTACAACCGACCGACAGGACTCAGCCGGCGCTGGTGATGAGCCCGCAGGCAGGTAAGATCGGCGAGTATATTGGAGTGACTGCGTATTATGACAAGATCAACGCGGTCTGGACCGATACTCGAGACGGAAATCAGGAAGTCTATACCGCCAATTGGCAGATGCCAATGCTGGAGCCACGACTTCAGTCCCCGGTCAATGGAGCATTGGTGAAAGCTTCAGTTGGGCTCGGCGTACTTCCTCCGAAACTTGAATGGTCAACGAGTTGGAAAGAGAATGATGACCGTTATCAGATCGAGTGGACTGGGTTGGCCGGTGGCAGTGGTACTTGGACCTCGACCACAAACAGCTTTACGGCCTGGGCCGGTGACCCGCCGATGCCTATGGTCTACGCGGAAGGTTGGTATCTGTGGAGAGTGCGGACATTAAACACGGCTGGTACCGATAGTTCGGCGTGGTCCGAGTATTGGATGTTCTATCTGGACGCCACGCCACCGGCCCAGCCGTCGCTACTAAGTCCATCGAATGGTGCAACTCTGAGTGATCGTACTCCGCTTCTGGATTGGTCGATTGCAATGGATAACCTGGCCGTGACCTACGATATGTACCTTTCGACAGACCCGGCGTTTGCCGCAGGTCCTGCAACGACAGTCTATACTGCTCTGACAGATACGCAGTATCAGATCGCGACCGATCTTGCGCTCTCGCCATATTATTGGAAAGTAACGGCGACTGATGCGGTCGGGTGGACATCAAGTTCTACGGTAGGGAGTTTTGTGGTGGATACTTCCTGTTGTAGTGGATCGACGGGCAATGTTAATGATGGCGTGATTGAGCAGCCCGACCTTTCAGACCTTTCGCTTTTGATCTCTTATCTGATACAGACGCCGCGGCCAGCTCTTCCCTGCCTGGCGGAGGCGAATATTGACGCGACCGGTAGTATTGACTTGACCGATCTTTCGATGCTGATCAGTCGGCTAACCGGAGTGCTGTTAACTTTACCAAATTGTCCGTGATTTTAAGTGGTTGTACGACAGAGCGGTAAAAACAAATAGTCGCGGATCGGGCGAAAGAAGGTCATTCGGAATTGTTGGCTGGAACATTTGGCGAATCTTTTGTATTTGTGTATACTGTAGTTATTAACGATGGACTTTTTGACCGACAATTAGAGGTACGATGCTTACTGTCACCGATCTGGCGAGTCAGGAATTGCAGGCGGTTTTCGCCGGCGAAAAAGGAAAAGGTCACCACTTGGTCATCTATTTCCAAGGGGCTGGCTGAAGCGGTCCCTCATTGGGTTTGGCTCTGGATGAGTCAGTAGAAGGATTAACGAAGTTAGAAGCAAACGGCGTGGCGGCATATATTGACCCGGGATTAAAAGACTTCCTGGCGCAGTATGGCGGCATTAATATCGATTATGTGAAGCGGCAGTCCGGGGGCGGGTATGTGGTTTCGGCGGGGAAGCCGGGAGGAAACTGCGGCTCTGGCTGTAGCTGCGGATAGCGGTTCGCTTGAAAGACGAAAGCCGGCATCGCTGCCGGCTTTTTTTTGCGAATTTCGATATATCAGGCGGAGAAATTGGGAAATGGGGAGCGTAGGATCGCTTCAGGTAAAACATTGTGGCGCAAGCTCGGTTGAGAGGGGCGCTATTGAAACCGCTTGACTAATGAATCGATTGGGCGTAGTATTTCGGTTCTTCGGATATGCCGGGGTAGCTCAGTTGGTTAGAGCGCCAGTCTGTGGAACTGGATGTCGGCAGTTCAAATCTGCCCCCCGGTATTTTAGCTCTTGGAGATCCTTCCCTTTCGCTCCGAACGCAATCAGAAGCATCTCAGAGATATTCGCCACTCCTCGAGACCGCAGATATTTTACTCCGTCGATCATTTCCGGCTCCAGTGAGAACTCGCCAATTAGTGACATCAGTTGTGCCTTCGCTCCCATGACATCCTCCCTCAGCTTCTCGTTCAGGCGGATCAGCCATCCAGCGACAAACTCTTCATCCACTTTCAAATTGTCGAAGTTCATCCGACTGTCGAGAAGTTCAGATTGAGCGTCTATTTGGCTGATCCTGGACTCATACTCAGTCAAGCGTTGCTGCAATGCGGGCGAAAACGTGCCGTTTTCAATCGCGCTCAGGATATTAGACAGCTTTTTAGACAGTGAACGCCTTTCCTCTATAATTGCCGAGGACTTGCTGCGAAGGCCCGAAATCTTCGCTTTGAGTTTGCGATTGACTGCCTTCACTATGGCGGACAGTAGCGCTGGATTGAGAAGCTTTCGTTGGATGTCGTTCAGGATGACCGTTTCGAGTTCGAGCTTCGAAACGCGGAAGCCATTCGTGCAAGCAGCCTTCCCTCGTTGCCAATTGGTGCAGCATCCAAACAGTGGGTGAGGTCGGTCTACGCCGATGACCTATGACATAGCGGCCGCAAACGTGACAGCGCATCATTCCAGAAAGAGGAAACTGGATCGGTGTGCGGGCCGGCGTACTGAGTCTCGTCGCTTTCCAGCTTGAATTCGCGCTTGTGCCGCAGACCACGTCGTTGAATCAACGATGGCAAGATGAGGTTGTAAATTTTGTTGCCATTCGCTTTTGTCCTTCATAACGCGTTTTCTCTGGCCAGTCTCCGGATTGGTGACCCATCCAGCTTTGTTGAATGACCAATCGCCGATGTACTTGGAATTTTGGAGAAGGTTTTTGATGGTGCCAGGAATCCAAGCTGGCTTGTGACCTGTTCGCTCGACGATCGTTAAATGGGGTGCGTAGCACTTCAGATTGAGTTGATGGGTAATGTCACGCATACTGAGCCCAGCGACAAATGAAATATCTCACAGGGGCTGGATCTGGGACGGCGGGACCCAATAACTCGAGTAAAGCCTGTCTTGCGATCAATTGAGCCGGCAGGGTCGAATTCTTTAGTGTAGGAAAAGCCATAGGCTCTTCCCCCTGCGTTGTAGCCCTTGAGTGCTTGTCCTTCCATCCCTCTAAGAGTCTTCGAAGCGAGGTCTCGACGGTACTGTGAGTCAATCAGACTATTCACGCCGACTGTCAGATGGGATTGATTGTCGCGACTGTCAATCCCCTGGCTGACGAAAAAGACGCTGACACCGTAAAAGCGGAGCTTCCCAATAATGCTTTCAACTTCTCCCATGCGCCTGGAGAGCCGGCTGGTGTCGTCAATCAGGACGTACTCGAATGGTCGAGGATTTTGAGTAACGGCAAGGAGGAGTTGGGCCAGCGAAGTTCTGCCGCGGACAGAGACACCTGGCGCGATCTGAAAAGATGCATTCCTTTAGGACCGTCCAGCCTCGCTGGTCGGCTAAGTGCTGGCAATTACGGATTTGATCTACAATTGATCTGTCCTGTTGAAGATCGCTGCTATAGCGAGCATAGATTGCACACCGCATAATACTCATAAGTTACTGTGCTCTCACCTGGTACGCAGCAAAAAAAAATCAGCTGCTCAACTTCTTCTTGAAACCCACACTTTGCTCACCGAGTAGTTGATCCCCGAACTTCACTGAACCGCTTATCAGCAGACACATAATTAGATTAGTGGATTCTGTTTCCAAGCGGCTATCGGCCGCGTGTTCACACTTGGGCGGTTCAAGGGCGACTCGCCTCTCCCCATTTTTGGTCTACTCACCTTCCGTCGCCTTCCACCAATTATGATAGTTGGTGCCGAGAGCCTTCAGTCTCCTATCTATCTCCGGCAATCGTTCATCTGCAACTCGGTTTCGGAGGCGTCTCATAATAGCATCAGAACCGATAGGTACCTCCGGGCGATGTTCGTTCCAGTCCATTACTTCGTTGAATATTCCTTCAGAGAACTCTGCGTCGCCGGACAGTACTTTCAAGAGCCGCATGGATGTTCGGTCAAGAATTTCGTCGCGTTCGCTGGCGATCTCGCTGAATCCGTCCAGGACCAATTGACTGACTGCCTCTTCAGTTGTTCTGAAACCTCCAGCTTTTAGAAGAACGTCGCCGAGATCGGCCTTGAATTTGAGCTTTCCGTCTGCTGAGTGAAATTCATATTCGCCCTTATCAAGCTTGATTGCCCAAGTACGCATAGCATTTATGAACTTAAGGCTCGGCACCTTCTCTGTGAGCGCGGCAACACCGCGTTTCCACGGATTGTCCTCAACTCCCTTCGACAGTACGCTCTGCCACGCGTGCCTGCTGAAGCAAGGGGCGGGAGTAGCAGCCCCTACGACCTCCTGAGGGCTGTTACCGTATGGCATCGAGACCATCTGGAATGAATAGCTCATGTCCAGCCCTACTAATCCAGGGAGCCCGTACATTACGCCATCAGCAACTGTCTCACCATACTCGTCCTTGATCGACTGGTAGGCCGCATATGTGACAAATCCTGCTCCGATTACCTTCGGATCGACGACCGCCTTGGCGCCACCGAGCAACAATTTGGCACCTAACCACTTTGCTACGCCTGGGTAGTTTCGATCGGCAAACAAATCTATGCCCAGTTCAACATCCTTGATCGCAAAACGCTTGAACTGAAATACAGACGAACCGACTGGCCCACGCATGATTAATGGAGTATCGGAGCGAATAGCCAGGAACTGCGAATAGATATTGCCCTGGAGCACCGCATATCGATTAGCTTCCACGTCTGATAACCCACGCTTCTTTCCTTTCTCAAAGAATGTCGACCAGACGATTTCCTGATTCGACGTCTCAGGAGCCAACGAACGCATCTTTTCCCTGGTGGTAGCCCAACTTACATCAGTCGGTATAGTGCCGAGGCGTGGCTGCAACCCCTCGATCGTCTTTCCTCCGGTCAGGAACTTCACCGAATTCCTTGAGCTTTTTCTTCCCTTCGGCGGATGCGTAGAATTTCCGGCCCGCAATGGACTCTTTCACCGCCATTAATGGCTCAGTGGTCTGAAAACGCTGAAGACGATTTAGCGCATGGAAGCGCGGGGAGTACTTCAGGAACAAGTCGACAGTGCGCCGCTTGATAAATCCGGCTGCTCGCTCGAGTAGCATCGGTCTGACAACATCCCGAATGCCAGGTACTTGTTGAATCGTGTTGTCGAGAAGGAGCGATGCCTTGCTTGGCTGAGGCCCCCAAATGTGATCCATCATGCTCTGCACATAATCGGCAGTCTCAGGTCTGCCTTCCTGCCGAATCTTGTCGACAAGAGGCTGAATGGTAGCATTTAGATCAGAGAGGTACTTCCACCGAACAAATTGCTGATTATACAACCCAGAATGCGTGGCAGATCTTTCGAGAATCCTGCAACACCTTTGCGCTTCTGGAGGAAGCGGATTTCTGCTTTGCCTCTTTGGTGCCAATCTCTCCGGAAAGAAACTGTGCGACTTGCTCCTTGGTGACAGATCCTTCCGCGGCGTCTGCGATTTCATTGACGATTTTGTGGAAGCGCGGTCTACCAATCCTGACTACATCCCCTCCCCTAAAGGCTCGACCTCGAATCGAATATGACTCCGGTGATACTTCAGGATGGTTTGCATAATCTTCAATTGCTCTTAGCATGGCATCGAAAGCAGTGTGTGCCGAACCGACGTGCTGCCCGTCTCTCACAATTTCCCATGAACCGGGGTGCAATTGAGGAAGGTAATTCACGACACCCCAATCAGCCGGAACCTTCTCGGACAATGCTAACTCCACTTTGTCGGCCAATTCAGCCCGCTGAAGATCGCTCAGCTTCTTACCCTCCAGACTGTTTTCCTGTCGATACGTTTTCTCAGCAATAGCTGTAACAGCCTTGCGCAACTTCTCCCGCTTAATACTGATGATTTCTTTTCGATCATTCTCCATGAACTTCCGGATTTCTTGTACTGCTTCAAGGCTGCCGGGCTGTAAACTGACATCACTTCCGGGATCAATGATATGGTCATACAGTTTGTCGCCATTTGTCCCCCAGTCGCGCTTGTCCACCTTTTTGAGTGATGCTTCAAGCTTCTCGGCACGGCGCCCTGATTCCACCATGATCTCGGTTTCGGCGAACAAGATTTCTTCACCGGCTCGTTTCGCGACATTGCCATAACGAGCTGGCAAGTCAGGGGCCGCACCAAGCACTCCCTGTGGAGTTCGTATAGCCGAAGTGATCCAATATCTTTAGGGTCGTGAAGCACGCGAATGGTTGGCTGCTGGATAGTACCTTCAATTTCCCCTGCTCAGATACTTGCCTCTGAGCGGGACGCCTTTCGCTTGGCCTCTGCCTTTCTCAACGCGCGAGCAGAGATCCCAGATAGTAGCTGTTCGGGACTTACACCTGCACCCAACAAAATTTCCGCTCTAACTTCTTCTACCTGACTAGTAGGACCTCCCTCGCCGTCTTTTGCATTTGCATTCTGTACTTGTTCATATCCCGTAGCAGGCGTAGCAGGTTTAGTTTCTGCTGTTTTGCAGGTTCAGTGACAGTTTTTCGGCTGGCTTGTCAGGTTCGCGCAGCCTATCGCCCTGCTTGAGCGTGTGCTCGTCAGGTATGGGCTTGCCGACAGCCTCTTCGCCAACGGTCGGCTTCTGGATCTCTTCGAGTGTAGCACTGACATCTTTACGGGTAGGCTCCAGACTTACGGGCCCTGGACGCGGCTCAGAGCGATCGCAGTGGCGCCGTCACTTGCTCGGGTGTCATTGGCGCTTTGGCATCCTTCTGCATATCCATTATCTCGTTGACCAAAGTAACACGGTCAGCGGCTTGGATGCGCTGGACCTCGCCAAGGCTCTGCTCTTCAATGGAGACAGGGACTTTCTTTTCCCGGACGGCTTTCTCGATAGTCTGCTGCGCCTGATCGCGTTCTTTCTCGGCGGTAGTTGCTCGCTCCTTTTCGATCCGTAGCTCTTCCTGGAACCTGGCAATATCCTGATCCATCTTCGCCTTGGTGTCGATCGCTCGCTTGACCTCGGTTTCGGCTTTCGGGTTCAGGTCCGCAGCCTCTTTCGCCTTGTTGATGATACTCGCCTTGCCCTTAATCATCTGAGCGGCGAACAGTAGGTTCTCGGGATGCTCGTAGAAATGGTTGATCGCTTCGGTGCGAAGATCCTCGAGCGTCTTACTTGTCGTCAACAGGGTCGGAGCATTGAGTACGGCGGAGATCCCTTCAGTTAGTTTGGTGATCGGATTGTTCCGGGTACCGAACATGACCTCTGCTACGTGGCCGGTCTGATCCGGCGATTCCCGGATAATATCAATCAGGCCCGTTGCAATCTCTTCAATCTTGCGATGCGGAGAAGAAGATCCCTCTGGTGACCCCGGTTTCGGCGGCGCGGGATTGACAATATCGTCAAGCGTACCTGTAAAGAATCCAACGAGCCCACCGATGGCCCCGGTTGTGATGTGAGTCGCCAGGGCGCCGGCACGGTCCCAAGCTCCAGAATTTTTGTATTGAGTGGCGAGCTGCTCTTCTCGGGGAGTGAGTGGCTGCTTCTTCAAGTCGCGATACGGAGAAATCGGCATCGGCGTATCGGCCCCGATGAATTCCATCATTTGAACGACCGGATCGCCGAGCTCTTTTTAAGACGGCCGCGCCGATACGCAAACCCCTACGCCGCCGCACCGGGCATTGCGGTTGACCGTTTCCGCTTCTGCCTTTTTGATCTTCGCCTTCAAGCGGGCCCACGGCTTGGTTGGCTCTAAGGCTTGGGGGTCGATTATCTTATGGTTGACCGCGGATTCCACGCTACGGCGCTCGTCGGCTGTCAGGGCGTCCATGCCCTGCTCTTGAGCCTTCTTCACTACCTGCATGAACTCATACGAGCTGGAGTATGGGCCAAGCGGATTGATCGCTATGGGGTCAGGCGGGCCCACTTGCTCCGTTCCGACCTGGGCGACGATCTCTTTTGCGTTAGCGTTGTCGATCTTTTCGACCAACAAACCGCGGCGCCGTTTCCGCAACTCTTCCTGACGATCGAGCGTATCGAGTAATCTACCCATATACCTTTGCTATCTCCTTTCTCAGCGCGCTTCGGAGTAAAACCGCATTCGCACTGCATCGCGACGGCACTCCACCACTGCCTTCTCGCCGTCCTTTTGTTTGCCAACAATCATGTATGCCAAGGTCGTCAGGTCCTTACCTCCGTTCTTGACCGGATAGGCCCTTAATGCATCCTGGTAATAACTACTTTGTTCACCATAATTGACCTTCAGGAGCTCAATGGGCACAACCGGAAATAGAATCTGACTTGCGTCTTGCTCAAGAGAACCGGATTCGCGTAGCATCCCCATATTTGGAAAGTTCCAGTTATTTGACTCCCAGTCGATCTTTTGCTGGAAGCGATTCCGATTGAGCTGACTGAGAATCACCATGGCCACATCCAGATCCTTTGCAGTCGCGGTTAAGATCCTCGATATTTCAGTTATTTCTTGATGTCGATTGTCTAGTCGGCCGTGCGGGGGAATCTTCTGCACATAGTCAATGACTACTATATCGAGCCCAAATTGTCGTTTGATTCGACGTGCTTCTGAACGAATATCCAGCACCGTCATATTGGGGTCATCATCTATCAAAAAGTTGTCATGGCGTGCCAGTTCGGCGCCATACCGACCAATTTGATCTTTCTCTTCCAGGCTCATTTGACCGCTATAAAGCCGATTCTTAGGGGTCCAGTGAGCGAGGTCAGGCAGTAACAACAGCATCTTTCGCTGGTCAAGGCTTACGAAGTAGATCTTGCGTCCCCAATTGAGATTGAAAAGACAAGTGTCCAGAGCAAAACTTGTCTTCCCCGAAGATGGTTCACCTGCTATGAAAGTTGACTCGCCACGATAGAGGCCCCGGATCACTCGGTTGAGATCCGCAATACGAGTTTCGAATATATCATGCTGGTTGCTTGGGTCGATCTTGAGCAGTTTATCCGCGACGATCGGCGTCAATGCTGACAGCGAAACCAACTTGCTTTTGGCACCAGTCTCTGCAATTGAGAATATCTTCGCTTCAGCAGTATTTAGTTGTTCGCGGGCAGGTTTCGTTGCCTCGAAAGCATCTCGATCTATTTCCCTGGCAGCCTCGGAAAGCTGTCGAAGCGTTGCCTTCTCCCTTACGATCTCAGCATGGGCGACAACGTTTACCGTAGTTGCCACTCCTTCGCACAATTCGACCAGGTAGGATCGCCCTCCAACAGATTCGAGGTCGCCGTTTTGCGTTAACCTCTCTGATACCGTGGTGATGTCTATTGGCTCCGACACCATATAGAGTTGCATGGCCGCGCGAAAGATGCGCCTGTGCCGCTGTGAGTAGAATACCTGTTCGTGCTTCAGGATGGTCAAGACCAGATCGAATGCCTTGTCATCCTTTAGAATTGAGCCAAGCACGGACTGTTCGGCCTCCAGTGACTGTGGCGGAACAAGCTCCGTCTCTTTCGAGCTCCTTCCAGCAATTGGTTTAGTACCCATTTGGACCTGCTGCCGGGCTCGGTTTGTCTCTTAAACCGCCCGTGTTGACGGGCGTTTCTTCTTCGTTCGGCTTAGAATTAGTATTAGTATGAGAATTAGTATTAATATAGGCGGAATGGGATGGCTCCGAGTCAGAGATGGGTATCACTATTTTGTATTTAGCTGCATAGAGTTGCGTGAAGGCATTCGCGAAGTCTCCACCTGTTTCTCTATGAAATATTCCTGAGTGATGCCACTTTGCCACCAACTTGACTACGTTTTGCATCTGGTTTGAAGTATAGTTGCCCTTAAAAAGCCTGTGATATGACCCCGATTTCCACCAGATATGTGTCCAGTCGTCTGATGGAAGGCACTTCCCGATGATCGCAAATCGGAGGAGCGACTTCTTGACCTTGGCCGGACTCGTGCGGCAACTGGAAGCTACGTATCTCAACCTGATCGGGCAGATCCCAGCATTATCCATGTGCGTTATGAGGTAAATGACAATCAGCAACTCAGCGGCGTCCTTATATTCAGGCTCTTCGAAAATTGACTGAGATATCCCTTGGTAGCTAGACACGGGAGCCTCACAATCTGACAAGCGCAACTGCCCATTTGCAGTGCTTTTCAATGGTGTTTGGGTCGAGGTCGCCTCGCTCCTCAACCTTCCTCTTTATTCGGCCGTATTCGGTCGATCGGGCCGACTCGCCCGTCGGATATGCGCAGAAGCCCGCGGTTGCAAGCTGCTCGAAGAATTGTTCCTTTGTCATACTACTGGTCAATGCCGGCTGCTCCTCTTTCTTCCGTTCCCAGGATCTGCCTTATTCGGTCCTCTGCTATTTTGTCAGCCAGCCAGTCGATGAAATTCCCCATTTCTGCGGGAACCTCTTCAGACTGTTTCTGCGGCTTTGCTTGCACCAGAACCAACTCGCTTTCAAACAACAGAAGGCCCTCTGCTCCGGCCTGGCAAGGGTAGAAGAGTCAAAGGGCCAACTGCGATGCCCAACGGGCGATGTTTCGTGAACTGCCTTGCCAGCGCGTCGTTATTGCATTAAATCAAGCGACTCATGCAATTTTGTCAGGGGTGCGAAGAGTGGGAATTTCTCGGGAATGGGGTTGAGTGGAATTTGCCCATGGGGGGGGGACAATTATGGCGAACAGTGACTGACAAAGGTAGACCCACGTAATTACCTCAAAAAGTGACATATCATTGTTGCCTTTGTCCGCTAAATTGTGCCGAAAAGTATAATACTGCCGTGTGACTATCAAAGTTGCCATTCTGTCGGATTTCACTTTATAGCAGCCCTTAGGGGGTTCTTTCGTCATATGCGCCAAACAGTGAAATCCATATCTTTGGAAAGATTCTCGTGCTTCCAAATCCGCTACGCGTATTGACCTGAATTGACTGAATTGCAGTCGATTATGAGCACCCGACACGTGAATTGGCGCCAAAATGCATGTCTTGACGCGTCGAGTGCTGCTATTCGACTGCTACGCTCACACTTAGATGGTGCAGATAACGCCTGAAAATGCGAATTGTCGCGACAACGCCAACATCCACCAAGGGTGCATGCTCACTAACATGTGGTGAAGAGTCTTCGATCGGGTGTGGAGATCGGGTCAGTTCGGCGAAATCAGGGATTGCAGCGTATTCGCTGGCATTATCCATCTGCCAACGCCAGATTTTGGCATGAGAGGGCGGACACGTGAACTTGTTTCCCACGCATTGAAAGTATTCCTACTTAGCGGCGCCGGGATCCTTCTCTATGTCGCGATCGAGTGGGTGCGACACCTGCTTGGCTTCAAGCCATTCTGATCACGTCCATCGTCCGAGTTTGACGTGATGGGGAGACTTGGGGCTGTTGGCGACCCGGCTCCTCGCGAGCTGAAGGGGAGCGGAGACGCGATAGATCAGTTGATGGTCCTATTCATGCCAGCCAAAACGAAGGAGGCGGATCGTGAACAAAATATTGGAACCACTCAAAGTAGTCTTTCTCGTTGTGATCGCGGCTCTGCTGCTCACTGACATCATGCTACGATGGAACGAGCAATCGTATTCAATGGGCACCGTGACCGGTAAAGAAGGAATAATCATCTTGAACGGTAGAACCGGCGAGGCAAAAGCTGTACAGTGTGGGCGGGGATCTCCTCAATACGTTTAATTCTGCTGAATGAGAAGGGGGCCAGCCGCGAGGATAATTTTTTTCTGAGATTCCGACACCAATCAACCTCCCCGGGGGAGCTATGGGGGTGACTCGTTTTCAATAGGATGGCTGTCGCCCCAACAACTCAATGAAAATCCCCTCTCTTACTCTGAGTACTCAGGACTCTCGAAACAGCCGAGCAAAGGCTATCACTGCATCCGCAATACCGTCGCTATCCTGCATGCGTGACCTTCGGTCGTGGAGAAAGCCTTCGATCGCGCGCTGGCACTAAATATGTCGTCTCGAAATCTTTCTCTCGCGATTCAAGATTCGACTACCCTTCGAAGTTATGACATAGACCACCGACTTTCTGAGTCAAACTAAATTTTACATTGACAGATTGTCGGTTCGAGTCTATCATAGCAACATCCCAAGCAAAATGTCCCAAACATTGGCCCAAGGGGAACTCACTTAATTCAATTTCAAACTCCGCTTGATGATCGGCGGGGAAAGTGAGTTCTCTATGAAACCTGAACTTTCGCTCAGGCAAGCTATCAGCTCCACATCCATCGATTCGGCGTTGCTCGTTCGGTTCGAGCGACACTACGCAATGAAGCGTGTGAGCGCCAGGGCAATCGCGGACTGCTCCAAGCATCTGGAAGGTCTACTAACTTACTTGCATGCTCGGAGTCTCAGGATTTCTACTTTAGCTATTGGTGACTTGACAGAGCATATTATTGATCTCGAATACCAGGGGGTCCCAACCCCTTTGATTAATATCAAACTGCTCGTCTACGGTCTCTTCTTCCAGTATCTGTACGAAAACGGATATATAGCGACTAACCCGGCAGCGGCCCTTCGTCTGCTCGATGCTGAATCCGGCCCAAACTTTATTCGGGAGGTCGTCTATGTCCAAGACTAAACCTGTCGCCAATGCAGAATCCGCTCATACTGACGAGCGACTACTTCAGGAATTCTACCTGAACTGTCAGGTAAAAGACTTGAGCAAAGCTACGCTAAAATGCTACCGGGACAGACTTGAGTTTCTGTCGAAAGTTGCGAAACAGTCAAACAAAAAGCATGCTGGAATTGACCAGAGCGACTTGAGAGTTACCTACTCTCGATTGTTGGCACCGTCTCTGCATCAACCGTTAATGGTCGAATCCGCGTCTTCCGTGTGTTTTATAATTGGCTCGAAGACGAGGACTATCGAGGTATTAATCCTGTTAAAAAGATCAAGTTTGTTCGTGGAGAAAAGCGGTTAATCAAGGTGCTTCGGCCCGACGAGGTTGCTCGCCTCTTGAAAGTTTTCAACAAGTCCTTTGTGGGGAAACGCAACTACCTATTGGTTGTGCTTGCATTTGACGCTTGGCTTCGCCTGGGCGAACTGCTTCGACTATCACTCTCGGACATTGATATCGAGCATCGAATGATCTACATCCGAAAGGCGAAAAGTCGTAAGCCTCGCGTTGCACCAATCGGACCTTGGACCGCAAAGCTCCTGCTGTCATATATCGAGCGGTACCGGAAGGGATTGCCAGGAGATCTGCTCTTTTGTAAAGGTCGCGGACAGGCGCTCAATCCGCAGGCTATTCGGTCTATGCTTCGTCGAGCGGGCAAAAAGCAGGTTTCGATTTGGAGGAACGATCAATCTACCCCATTTGATGCGACACTCAGGAACTACCGAATATTTTCGACAAGACGGCCAGGGGCGCTTCGCCACCGCGATTCTTGGCCATGCGAGCGAAGCTACCGGCAGGCTATGCTCATCTCGTAGCGTCTGACCTGGTAGAAGCACATGGTCGCCGTAGTCCGGCAAGTGCGGTCCAGCCCTTGGTTGAGAAGTTCTGAAGTCGCTCGCACCAATCGGGTTGTATGCAAACACTTGCGCACTCACGACGTCGCTAAGCGGTTGCAGCAGTGGTGCCGATGTTAGATTGGAGCATGATATGTCCGTAAATGCCGCATTGCGGACATATTATTGCTTGACGTCAACACGCACCACCTGCAAATTGCGGTAGGCATACTTGAAAGGGCAACTATGGACGACATTACAACACCAATTTCCACAGATTCGCTAACAGTCTCTCTCAGGCTTGATCATCTGGCGAGCCGGTTCCTGGCTGACCAAGATGTCTCTGCCTCGTCTCGCGGAACCTACGGAAAGGGCTTACAGCGCTTCCTGGAGCACGCACGCGCGCTGGGGCAGTTTGCACCGGCTCGCGAAGAGGTACTCGCCTACAAGCGATCGCTGGAGGCTGAAGGGCTGTCCGCGTTGACAATCTCGAACTATCTTGTAGCAGTGCGAAAGTTCTTTGAGTGGCTGGAAGCGTCGAAGATCTATCCAAACGTCGCTCGCGGAATCAAGGGCTCGAAACGGGTCAAGGGCTTTCGCAAGGATTGCCTCACCATTGGCCAAGTGTGCGATCTCTTCCAATCTTTGGACCGCTCAGACTTGTCCGGGAAACGGGACTATGCCCTACTTAACCTGCTCGTTACGACAGGCCTCCGGACTGTTGAGGTGACCCGAGCCGATATCGGGGACATCCGCCAGGAAGGTGGCGAAGCGGTACTTTGGATCCAGGGAAAAGGGCATGCGGCAAAGGATGATTTTGTCCTGGTGCCATTCGAGACTCTGCGACCAATTCGGGAATACCTTTCGGCTCGAGGCGCACTGAGGACGATGAACCACTCTTCGCGTCTGTGAGTTATCGAAACAGTCGTCAACGCCTGTCGACGAGATCGATCAGACGCATTGTGAAGGTGGCTCTTCGGCAGTGTGGACTTGACAGCGCTCGTTTGTCGGCGCACAGCCTGAGGCATACAGCAGTCACTCTTTCGCTACAGGGTGGTGCATCGCCGCAGGAGGCACAGGCGATGGCCAGGCATTCAAGTATTGAAACGACCATGATTTACGCCCACAATATTGACAGAATAGCTCACGCACCGGAGCGGCGTATCGCCGCCCTCCTGAAAGGACACGGTGTCGGAAAAGCAAAGTGAGCTGTAAACCATAAATCAAGCGATTCAAGTATTATGGCCAGGCAAGACCAAAACAATAAGATCAGTCGAGCAGCATTCGAATCACTCGATCAGGAAACGAAGATTGCCGCGGTGGGCGGATCGGCGGTGAGCGATGGCAAAGTTATACCCGAATTTGAACAGGCCCTCAGACTTGCACCCAAATCGGACGTTCTCAGACACTTCGCTATTTCCCATATAGACCCTCAAGTTGAGAGCGCGGCGCTGTACATCGCCAACGACTTCAATACCTTCTATAGTGTCTCAGACTGGAAAGAAGCGCTGACTGACTTCGCTCAACACCTCGAAAAGCAGATGCAGGCGCACATATCGACTGGACATTCAGAGCAAGCTTTCAGTGGTTCCTGGATTTCGAGCTATATTGATACTTTGTATCCGCTGAAATGGCGCCAACAGCCAATCGGCGCGCGGGAACTTTGCTGGCGACGCATGGCTGAAGTGGCCGGCAAGCAGTTCGAGGCACCCTGTTCGTACGATGAAGCCGATACCTTCGAATGGCTCTCCACTATTCAAATTGAGTTTCTCAGCAATCCGGACCTGAGAAAGCGCATATTCGAAACGAAATCGGTTGTTGTAAAGGTGCTACGATCACTGCTACTAAGCGTCGAAAGTGCTCAACCGATTGACCAACGGCGCCTGGAGCGGACTATCGAAGAAGTGGCTGTGGCGGTTCGTGAGCGCCTGGATAAAGCTGAACTGGAGCAGCTTAAAAATATTGACCTCAAATATCATGACAAGATGTGCGTGACGCTGCCGAACTACCCCCTCGCCCCGGGTTACCCATGTCCAGGCGGTATCGGCGATCTTATGACCATGACATCCCTGGTGCTCTGTGAGGCTACGAATCGCTACTATCCTGAGCTGCGCGCCGCATTGTCGCGCTGGGAAGCTGAGCCGCCGCGTGTCGGTGTCGATGGTCGTGACTTTTTGCTGACCTGGTATGAGTGTCAGCCTGACTCGAACACCAGCCATTCCTGGACTCTCCTCCTACAGCAGATTGGGAAAGCGAAGAGCCTTGCTGAAGTAACCCAAAGCGAGTTGTGCGAAAAGCTCCATAGTCGACTTCGTTCAATTAATGTTGCTACAGTAGCTACAATAGTTGACTCGACTACTTCCAGAGAGGCACCTGAGAGAGTATCTTCTTCCCGACGCTGACTATCGGATCATTCGCTGGAGAAAGTCTGCGAAGAGCAGTTGGATGAACCATACCAATACGAAGCGTGGTGCTAAGGCATTTCGCCGTGCGTGGGAACGGTACTTGGAAGGACAATTCGAGTTCACGGATGATGATCTATTGAGAGCAGCAAACGAATTGAGCTACACAGACCCGGCACCGGGAGGTGACATAAAGGATCTTGTCCAGCGGGGGCTAATGCCGATGCTACGCAGGGGTCGCGGCCGCGGGCTTTGGCGGTTCGATATCCCGGACCCAGACACGAAAATTTGAGCTTTCCCATAGGTTTTCATTTTGAGTTTGTCACCCATGCTACAGCTACATGAACGTTTATGAATAGTCATCCTAATTCGTTTGAATCGAGCACTTTAGAACCTCGGCGATTTGAATTCAAGGGAAAGCGCGCAGAGAGTGTTGTAAATGAACTGGCGTTCCGCTCGTTCCTGAGCGAATGGTGCTTCCCGAATCCCAGGTGGGAGGACGGAAAGGAGATTTGCGATCTTCTGGTCGCATTTGATCGTATCCTGATAATTTTCCAGGTCAAAGTCATTGCTCATTCTGGGAAGGACCAACGATACCGACGTGAGGCTATCGAGAAGCCCACACAGCAGGTTCTTGGTGCTGAACGCCTCATGCGCAAAAAGGGAAGAACCCCACCCTTGACAGCGGCCTCGGGAGCAAAAGAGGCAATTGAGATCTCCGCTTTCGACCGAATCTATCTCGTTGTAGTTACCTTGGGAGATGGAAACGTTGGACTTCCAACGGTCCAGGTACTCAAGGGAAGAGTTGTGCATACCTTTGATCGCAGTTTTGCGTTGATTCTAAGTGAGCTTGATACAATCGCGGACTTTGTGCGCTACCTCGGCGCCAAAGAAGAAATGCTCGGACCGCGAGAGTTAACGATCAGCGGTCGAGAGGAGGACCTGCTCGCCGACTACGTCCAACACGGTAAGTCACTTGCACACTTGACCAATGTTGGCGCGATACAATATCCAGTGGGCTTCGCAGAGGGGCTATTTCAAGACGCGAAGTATCTGTCGAAGAAAGAGGCGGATAATGCAAGTTACCTCTGGGATCATTTCATAGAACTGGGCAAGTCTGACCCAGACCCAATATACAGACATGTGGTTCGAGAACTATCGCGACTCGATCGCGTACAAAGGCGAGCCGTAAGTGCTGCGTTTATTAGCGCCTCCTTGGTAACCAAGAAACTGGAAAAGGCTTAATTCGCTATTGGACCTGCGAACAAATGGATACGGCTTACGTGTTCTACTTTTGCAGTCACGGGTTATCGCGAGATGAGCGCCGAACCGTCTTGGGAGATATGTGTTTTGTCACGCGAGACAAGTTCAGGGACAAACAAAAAGTTATCGGAATCTCTACCTCTGCCGGTTGCCCTAAGTTCCAGCTGTATGAGTTTGTCTATCTGTACGCGGAGAACTGGGGGGAAGACGAGCAGCGGAAGAGCGAGATTCGCGCAAATACAGGGTTAATGCTGGGCGTCAAAGAATTCAGAGGAACGATTCGTGAGTACCCTATACTTCTCAAGCCTGAGCCAGTGCATTTCAAAGGGCCCAACGAAAATGTAAGCACGAAAATCGCAAGAAATGAGCAGTGCCCTTGCGGAAGTGGGAGGAAATATAAGCGTTGTCATGGTCGCTGACCAACACGTCACGCCTTCTCGGATTTCCTGAGGGTAGTGCTTAGCCGGTCGCCGCCATCCATTAAGTCTCTGGAAGGAGACACAGCAAAGGTGAAATGGTAATGCGGGAGCGTCACTCCGGGCAATGACTGACAGCATTCTCCGAAATTCTTACCGGAATTGCATGGACAAAAATCGCCAGGCTCCATCTCTTCAAATGCTGACCGGGGATACCACTTAGTAGTGTTCTTTACATCCCATGCGTGCCATGGTGACTTCAGCCTATCCATCAAATACTCAAGTACCGCGTAATCATATCGATCTCCTCTTTCCGATGGAGTTGCGCCGGACGGGAAACAGACCGAATATTTCTGAAACGGATTGTTCACCAACGCTATGTGGTCAACCTTTACGTCTTGCACAATGCGACCGCACAATTCACCATCGTAGATTTCGCCGGGATAGTGACCACAATGATGCCTGAGTGAGACGATTAGTCCACAGATGTTGCACTTCTTGCTTCCGTATAGCAAGGCTGGACTAAAGAAGAATCGATATGGGAAAATGGATTGGTAAGCTCTAGTCCGATTCCTATAAATTCCAGATAGTACTTGTCAGGCGAAAGAGCGAGATGGCGTGAAAGAAATATTAGCTTTATTTCAATTTGTTCGAGATCACACCATGCGCTATAGAACTCGGCTGAGCTCAAGCTACGAAAAGTCTGTACATACAGCAATTGAATGTCTAATATCTGTTGATAACACCAGATTTCTTTGGCAATGCCTTGCCTCCCAGCGGCAACCGCATGAGACTTCTCGCGTGCCAGCACATTGCGAATAGTTTCGACTGTGGATGGCCTTGATCGGCGCTTTCTAACATTGCGAAGAAATGTCAGGATGCACTTGAGCGTCATCGCCATTATCTATACCTTTGGCCGCTTCAATGACCTTGTCTAGGTGTTCGATTGGTCCATTATAGACAATTTGCCGTGATGCCCCGTCTTCGAAAACAACGATGACTTTCAACTTGATCCTTTGTCCTGACTCTTTGTCGGGACGTCGAACTTGAATGTAATTAACCAAGACACTGACCAATATCGGCAGGGCTATATCACGGACTACTATGTCTGCCAATATCCACCAGTCAAAGTGCAATGCGAGTTCGTGATAGTCTTTCTCAGACACGCAAAAATCTACGTGATGTCCACTGGGAAGATTGTCCCTCAAATATAGGAATAGCGATTCTGTGTCTTCTGGAAACGCGAGTGGTACCTGATCTGAATAGTTCTCCAATGGCACGAGTAGCACTGAAGCCCGAAGAAGATCCGGTCGAAGTGTTGCATCCACATACGGACGATTGACCCAAGAATGAAAGTTCTCCTTGCATGGAGCAACATTTATGCTGTAGTCTGACTCAGCTGCCAAATCGCTGAACTCCTTTCTTGAACGAGACAGGATGACGAAGAAGACCTCTGCAAATAGGATAGCGATGCATGACATGTGCGTAAAGAAGAAATTGCTCTGCCAAATCGAATTGTGATAAAGCGTGTAGGTGATTGATAGATAAGGCGTTCAGGCGGCACGTAAGGTAGACACCAATTCGAGTCGAGACACTCCAATAGAAGGAAAACTGGCCCCCCGGTATTTGATCTCAACGCTTTCTCAACATCCCTCTATTCATGACTGGTTCTTTAAGTTCACCTTTGGTGCTGCCCGCTTTCAGGTCAGTGACCGGCACTACTGAAGAAGAATTCGTTTTGTGTCCGCTAGCCGCGGTACACGGGAGTCCGAACTCCGCGGGCACGCCGGTGAGATAGTTAATGAGTCTTGACAAGTCAGAAATATCAATGTGACAATCGCCTGACAGGTCAGCTGCCTGCGGAGAGTCCAGGACATTCGATCGACGGATCATGTATGCGATCAGAGCGGAGAGGTCAAGAAGATCGATCTTTCGGGATAGATCAATATCGCCTTGTCGCCAAGTCCAGAAGCTTCCAACTGGCGACCAAAGAGTATCCCCCGCATTATTGGTCGCTTTGACGCGCCACCAATAGCGGGTATTGACCGCCAGAGGTTCAGTCAAAGTGAACGTGGTGTCAGTCAAAGTATCCCTGACGAGCCAAGGACTTAGAAGAGAATCATGACACACTTCCAACCTATATGTGGAAACCGTTCTAGGGTCAGGATCTTCGGCGGTCGACCAGACAAGTTTTGGGCATAAGGACGGAATAGCGTTGGATTCCAGAAGTGATGGAGAGAGAAGCATGAGGTAGATCATTGGTTCCTGGACGGAATTGAGCCAGAACGGCGAAGGAGTTGCCCAAGGTGAGTACTCAAATCCATCCCAAGCCCGAATTGACCACCAGTAAGCACCATTCTCAGTGAGCGATGCGTATGAATTCCATCTGACGGTACCGCTCTCCTGTTCATGAATCCCCGTCGTACTGTCATACCCGTGCTGCATAGAACTATCGTGCGCGACATAGAAGTCAAAGGTCAGGGGATCGCTTTCCGCATCGCCATTAGATGATGCGGCGAAGTGTGCCAGATAGTCGTTGATCACTTGAACCACTGGCGAGACAGGCGTCGGAATATTGGGGAGTGAGTTCACGCGAAAAGCAAACTGCCTCCACTCCGACCATTCTGAGCCGACAGCCACCTTCAGACGAACCCAATACTGTTTCCCTCGCTCCAGAGTGGCTCCCTGGTAACTTATGGAAGTATCGGCGCTTTGCGTTGGCCCGGAATCCCACAATTCTGCGCTTGACCAGTCAGAGTCAGTGCCAAGCATGATATGAAACGCAGTTTGGGGCGCCAATCCGGCAGCAACGGGGAGCCACACGAATTTTGGTGTGACGGTGCGAACATGGGCAAGTTCTTCGTGCTCTATAAGGAAAACGCGCACATGCACACCAGATTGCACGAGATAAGGATAAACGCCAATATCGTTTCTGGAATGGTCGAGGTCATTATAGCGTGTGTCGGGATCGCCGGCATCAATACATGGCGAAGAACCATCGAGGTGATAATCCCCACTCAACGGATCAGCAAAGACAGGATCAGCCAACAAGTTGGTGCCATCCAGTGCGGGGGGGCTAAAGACTGGGTCGATATCCTTAACGTTTTTCCAGAAGAGATTGTATCGAATGGTACCGGAGGAACGCAGGATGCCGGTGATTCGCGATCGGGTGAAGATGTTGTTCTCTACCAATCCCGGTCGCGAAAAATTGGCGGCATAGACACCGACGTCATTACTGTCGAAAACATTGTTCAGGATTCGAGCCGTCCCTCTTTCCAGGAAAACACAGCCGAGGCCGGTACAGTCGTAGAAGACATTACGTGTGATGAGTGGGTCGCCGTCATTGCAGGCAATGACGACAGACGAACTCGACACGTGAGCACTCCTGAAGTAATTACCGGTGATTGTCGGGCTGGCATTGGCAAGGATGTATATAAAGGGTCCTGAATGGTTGCCGGTGAGGGTGAACCCAGTCAACACGGCACCCTCCGCTTCGGTCTTGCGAAAGTCAGCCACGGTGTAACTCTGCGAAGCCGGGATTAACGTAGTTACCGAGGGGCCATCGGTTGAAGCGACCACGACGGCTTTGCCATTGTAATTCAGAGCTACACTGTAGCTACCCGGACTAACCAGGACAGAATCACCATCTATGGCGGTGGCCAAAGCGGTTTCGATGGTTAGGACTTCTCCGGGAACCCGGAATTTTCGCGGAAACCGGATATGGAATCCAGATTCCGTCCAGCGGCTCCACTGCACGCCATCAAACAATCGCACTCGAACAAAGCAGACATCACCTTCGAACAGTGAGACTCCTGAGTAGCTGACAATCGAGTCGGAAGACATGATCACGCCAGGTTGCCAGAACTCTGCAACCGTCCAGTCTCGATCGACTCCAACTTCCACCTCATAGGCAACCTGGGTACGGCCGGTCGATGATCTGAACTTCCAGGAGATGCTTGGGTTTGTCGACACCACATATCCATAACTGGCCGGCAATGTCGCCAGATCGAAGAGACGAGACGGATAGTTGGCGTCGAAAGGAACTGCGCCAATGTCGTTTCGAGTTCCATCAGGATCGAAGTAGATCGCCTCTGGATTGCCGGCATTAATGGCCTGAGAAGCGGGTTGGAGTGAAAAGTCAAGCCCGTTGGGATCAACCATCAAAGGATCCACCGAGAGGTTTCCCGTGCCGGGGACTGCGCCTGAGTAATAGTCTGGATGGTTGTTCCACACGAGGTTGTATTGTTGCGTCGCGTAGTTGTTTCCCCATATGCCGTAGTCGGTAGAGTTGATGACCATGTTGTTCATGGCAATGCCAGGGCCGGTGGAGAAAAATCCGCGAGGGTTGTTCGTGAATGTGTTGTTAAGTATGCGGGGTGCCGCAGGAGCGTAGCTGCCAATGCAGGCAAAACCTTTGGTATTATGGCAGAATATATTGTTCCGGATAATGGGCGCTCCGTTACTGATGCGGATGATCATCCCGTCGCCATCGGCTCCCTGAAATCGAGTGAAGATATTATTGCAGATGATGGGGGTCGCGCTGCCGCCAATACCAATGGCGGTGGTCGTTCCCTTTTCAAAGGTAAATCCAGAGATGACCGCGGACGAATCCTCGTCTTGACCAACTGTTATGGTGCACGCTCTGAGGAAGGTGGAGGATGGTCCAAAGGCAGATACCAGGGCCACTCTCTTGCCGCCGAAGTTGACCTGTTCGGTATAGATTCCTGGGAAGACCAGGATCGAATCCAGCTGCTCGGAGGCGCTGATGGCGCTTTGGATCGTTGGGTAGTCAAAGGGTACGCGGATCTGTCGGCCGAGTAAAATAGTGAAGCCTTCTTCGACCCACTCTCCCCAAGCTGTACCATTGGACAGACGAATACGCACGACATACGATTCGCCGTCTTCAAGCGCAGTGCCGCCGTAAAGGATTGAAGTATCGGCGGAAGTGATCTCGCCCGTGCTCCATAGCTCAGCTTCAGTCCAATCCCAATCGGTGCCGACCTCTACCTCAACCGCTGCCTGCAAGTATCCCTCACGGTCGAGAAATTTCCAAGTGAAGGTCGGGGTCAGCGAGCGAATCAGGTCCGAAGAACCACGCGGAGAGATGACGAGAACTGGAAGAGGCAATGCGGGGTAGTTGAGGTTATAGGCACCAATATCACCACGCGACCCATCTGAATCATTGTATCGGGGATCCGGGTCAGCGGCATCTATACATGGTGAAGTCGGCAACAGGCGGTAGTCGCGACCGGGGATGTTCCAATACAGGGGATCAACGGAGAGACTTCCAACGCCAGCTCGTGCACCTGACTCATAATTCGAGTGGTTCTGCCAAGCATTATTGTATTCGAGTGCGGCGAAGCTCCCGGCGATGCCGTATTGGATGGAATTGGTGACAAGATTGTTGCGGCCAACTCCCTGGCCGGTTAAACAGAAGAAACCGCGATTGTTGGCGTCAAAAGTGTTATTGATGATCTGGGCTGAGCCACTGTAGATCCCGACACAGCTAAGCCCCTGGTTGCCATAAAACAAATTGTGCGAGATAAGTGAACTATCAGTCTCGCAGCGAATGGCAACCTCGCCGGAGGTGTATCCGGTAACAATGCACTCGGAGATCTCTGCGTATGCATGAGAGTTGATCAGCACAACGTTGGTGACACTTGCGCCGATGAGGGTGAACCCCCTAATGACCGCGTGCTCCTCACCGTTTATCAGACGTATAAGAGGCCAACCATACGAAGGTTTCAGGATTGTAGAGCGGGCGCCATGGGTCGCCACAAGAATGACACTCTTACCATGGAAATTGATGTTTTCCGTATATGTGCCCGGTCGGACCAGGATCGAGTCGCCATCACTGGAGATATCGATCGCTTGTTGAATGGAGAATAACTGGTCCGGTACGTAGATGGTATTGGCGCTTACTCCAACACTGAGAAGGACGAGCACGAGCAAGACCGATAGTAGATACATGCGGATTCCCCGAGTTGTAATGCGTAGCCGTTAGTCTATGATAACGTTAACGACTTGATTTGTCAACGTGGGAATCGACCAAAACTTCGAGATTCAAGCTTGCTGTCGGGCGGAGTGACGGAGGACTTTCGCCAATCTCTCGGCGCCGACGCGGGTTTGGTCAAGCGTGGTCGCGGAGAATGAGATCCGTACGTGCCCTTCCCTGCCAAATGTCCCACCCGGGATCACGGCAACATCGTTTTCCATGAAGAGCTGAAGCAGGAAATCATCGGAGTCTTTCGTATGCGCCGGAACAAGCGACGATACATTAGGGAAGAAATAAAACGCTCCCTGAGGTTTGACCAGGTTCGGAAAGACAGTCGAGAGTTCATGGAAGAGGATATCCCGACGTTGCTGCAGTTCCGTGCGGAGAGAAGTGAACCAGGCATCGCGATTCGGTTTGTCCGTCAGTGCAACGGCATACGCATCCTGGATCGGCGTTGCGACCCCCGCGGTCTGGCTATAATCGGCTCGCGAAAAGAGGTCACAGATAAATGGATCACGACAAACGACATAACCGGCGCGAAGCCCAGTCGCGGCGTATGACTTGGACATGGTAAAAACGGCAATAGTCTGTTCGTTGTCGAACTCGAGCATGCTGGTGTGGCGGACATTGTCGAAGAGGATCTGATCGTAGGGTTCATCGGAAACTATCACGACGCCATGCTTGCGGCAGAGCTGATCGATGAGTTTCGTTTCTTCGCGAGTGAAGACCTTGCCGGTCGGGTTGTGCGGCGAATTGAAATAGAAGAGGTCCACCTTGCGCAACTCCGACTCGAGGCGGTCAGCATCGAAGGAGATGCCGGTCTCGGTCTCCTCAAGGTCGATAGTATGGAACTCGTTCTCACCATACGGGAAGATGTTGCCGGTCAGACAGGGCCAATAGGGGCTGAAGCCAAGGACTTTCTTGCCACGGAAAAGGCCAAAGGCGAGTTGCAAGCCCTCCTGTCCCCCATGCATGCAGACGATGTTCGACTTATTCAGGGTAACGCCTGACTCAGCATGGTAGGTCTGGACAGAAGCGATGAAATTCGGTTCACCACCGGATTTAGGGTAATTGGTGCGGCCGCGGCCCAGGGAGCTAACCAGAGCATCACGGACATACTGCGGCGTGACGAAGTTGAGATCACCGCGCTGAAACTTGGTGATAGAGCGTCCTTCCCCTTCAAGTCGGCGGACCTCTTCGCTGATGGCGACGATTGAAGAGAGGCCGAGATCGGTGAACGAGGGGTGGAACTTGTGGGCGAACTGACCTGACATGTGTAACTCCCTTACAGTGGCAAAACGATCGCGCTGTGCTGTGCGGTCCGGTATTCGGACGCTGCATCGCGGACAATATAAGTCCATCCTCGCACTGACACAAGCGGACGGGACGAAAATTCGCCTTGGAGTGCTCCCCTTGCGACAAACGTCACAATCAGAGTTACAAAGGCGAATATTTCGGCAAAGAAAAAGCCTGCGATGATTCGCAGGCTTTTTCGCTCAAAATAACATGGAAGCTGGATTAGTAGAGCATTCCCTCGTCGCAATGGCCAGGGCCGATCAAACCGTTGTTGTACATGTCGAGCATGTCTTTCCAACCGTTGACCATACTGCGATCGGCGCGAGACATAGTGGCCCAATCCAGGTAATCGTGGCTGGCCAGGAAGGCATCGGCGGCCGCGATGGTGGCGGCGATAGCGGAACCATCCGCACCATCGGCCATCGACAACTTGGCGCCGAGCATCTGCGCATACAGTTTGGTGATACCGTTTGAGGAGGTACCATAGTAGTCCTGGTTGAGGACGCGGACAGCCTGAAGCGCAGAGGTGACCTGCATGGACTTGGTTCCGCCATCGGTACCGAGCCAGATCGGCAGGTACTGGGTTACTTCGTCAGCCTGCGGGCCAAAGCCAGCATGGGTCTTCCAGTAGCCAATCGTGTGGCTGCAGCCGCCCATTTCGGGCTTATAGATACCGGCATCCCAAGTCAGATCTACTTCACCGGCGTCCAGCGTGGTGCAGATAGTCTGGCCAGTATTGATATCGGCATCAGAATCAAGCGCGTCGTCGCCGCCCTGATCCTGCGACGTGAAGACATAGTCAGCCGGCAGGTTGCTGAACTTGACATAGTAGCCGCCAGCCGGGAGGCTGTCGAACAGATAAAGCCCGTCGCCATCGGTCAGCATTTCGTCGAGAAGCAGACCTTCGCAATTGAACAACTGGACGGTAACGCCAGAGACGCCGGTTTCACCTTCGTCCTGGATGCCATTCATGTTGTCATCATACCAGACATAGTTGCCAAGGGCGCCGAGCTGTTCTTCGATCGTCGGGACCGGGAAGAGCACCAGACCCTGCTTTTCATACGGAGTAGCGGCGACGTTACCAAAGGTGATGATGCGGTTGGTTCCGAAATTCCAGGTAGCATCGCGCTCGTTAATGAAAGTGTCCATATCGATGTAGATAGTGTCGCAGCCCTGGTCGCTGCAAATGACGACAAACGGATGATTGAGATTCTCGGAATCGCTGGAGACGACCTCGGTACGAAGGGAGAGATTGTCCTGGTCGAGCAGGAGGCCGTAATTCATGTGGGTGCCATCGGCCCAGGCAGTGACCAGAGCGGTGACGTCGATCATTTCCCAGCCGACGGCATCGGCGACAAAAGTCGCTTCAACGGCCGGTGAGAATGCGGCGCCAAAGTTGTTCCAGGTGACGGTCATTTCATCCCAGGGGCCGGTGATACGATGGATCCGGACTTCCTGTGAGGAAGGAGAAATGACATAGAGGTGAAGGGTGGCGGACGTAATTCCGCTGACGGCGGTGGCAAGACCGAGTGTCGCGCGCTCGGAGCCATTCGCGGTCTGGCTGTTCAGATCGGAAGAGAGCGGTGAGTTGGGCTCCTGAGAGCAGCCAACAACCACCAGTGCAATCATCGCGACCAGCAGCAGCATTTTGGACAGTTTGAACATGAAGATGTTCCTCCGTTGTGCCGGTCGGTGACCGGCCAGATTCGGGTTTTGATTTGGCTTGAGGACTTGGGTCAGGCCGCGACAGTTTCTGCCGACAGTCTCAAGTGTTAGGATTCACTATTATCCAAGTAATGTGTAGAGAGAGCGGCGACTTGGTCACCGTACTCATCCGCAATATACACGAGAATCGGATTCTGTCAATCACCAAAACATGGATTGTTGCTATCTTCGATTGAATGGCAATCGAATTGCGCAAAATAAGGACAGTTATTCTCTTTTATCCTTATCGGTTGGCGGAGCGAGAGGAGAGCTGTATACTGTCGGAGCGCCGATTCAGGGGAAATGACTGGCGGTATGGTTGTCTTGAGTCATACGAGAAGGAGTAAGAGATATGCCCAATCAATTGCGGCCGTTGGGGCGCTCAGGAATATCTGTCGCCCCGCTGGCGTTTGGCGGCAATGTATTCGGCTGGACGGCGGATGAAGCGACCTCTTATCGATTGCTGGATCAGTTTGTTGATGCCGGTTTTACGCTGATCGACACGGCCGACGTGTATTCCAATTGGTATCCGGGAAATGTCGGCGGCGAGTCAGAGACGATCATCGGGAAGTGGATGAAAGCGCGGAATAACCGGAGCAAGGTAATTGTGGCGACGAAAGTCGGACACCACATGTCTGAGACTGATCGAGGATTGAAGCGGGGCTATATCTTGCAGGCGGTGGAGCGGTCTCTTGCTCGCTTGCAGACGGACTATATAGATATCTATCAGACGCATAAAGATGATCCGGAGACTCCAGTTGAAGAGACTCTGGGGGCGTATGATCTACTGGTTCGTCAGGGAAAAGTGCGCGTGATCGGGGCATCGAATCTCTCGCGCGAGCGGATGGCGGCATCGCTGGAGGCAAGTATGCGGCTCTCTCTCCCCCGCTATGAGACGGTTCAGCCCCGTTACAACATGTATGACAGACTGGATTTCGAGCAGAACCTTCAAGAGTATTGCATCGAGAATAAGCTGGGGGTTATCCCCTACTTTTCTCTGGCGAGTGGTTTCTTGACCGGCAAGTACAAATCCGAAGCCGACCTTTCGACCAGTTCCCGCCAATTGAGAATCAAGGATTATTTGAACGAACGGGGGTACCGAATAGTTGATGCCCTGAGAATGGTGGCGGAAGAAACGGCGACTTCTCCTTCGCAGGTTGCGATCGCCTGGCTCAATTCTCAGCCAGGGATCACTGCGCCGATCGCGAGCGCAACAAACCACCAACAAATGAGTGATCTTCTTGCGGGGGCCCGGCTGGAATTATCAGCCGAGCATCTGGATCTTCTCACTCGAGCCAGCGACTCTTAGGCCCGCTCAGGGGCAGGCAGGCAAGGTCGGGCGAGGCGTAAAGGTCAGATAAGATATCAGAAGTGACAGATCGCTCAGATCGATGCTATCGATACCGTTGATATTGGCGGCATCCACGCAAGGCAGAGCTGGCCTTGGTACGACGCTCAGGTAAGCGATCAGGGTCGAGAGATCAGAGAGATCAATTGTCCCAGAGCTGGTGACATTGCCGCGAGTTCCACTGCAACAACTGACTGAGCAGTTGGTGGCGCCAAAAGTCGGGCCGCTGACGGCAAACGCACCGGTAGCATCGGGGCAACGGGCCATGCTCGAGTCTGTCACCTGGGCTCCAAACACGACGGAATCAATCAAAATCAACGCAGAGTCGGAAAGAACGACTGCCTCCCCTGATTTGGAGAGGGCGAAGTTGGCATGGAGTCCGGCCTGCGTGACATCCTCATCGGCCCAGATCGTCATGTAGCTGAAGGGAGCAATGGCGGTATCAGGGAAAGTCCATTTGCCGAAATTCGTCAGTTTGTCGGAAAGGTGACAGCCGACCAGAGAGATCGGGGCGGCGGTTGGATTGTACAGCTCTATCCAATCCTCGAACTCGCCATCCTGGTCAGCCAGAGTGGAGAGGTTGTCGGCCATAAACTCATTGATCTTGACGGCGGAGACGGTTGGCGTCGTCACGATCAGGACTGAATCCTCGAATTCAGCGCGCGGCGGCATGAAGGTCGCGGAAGTGGCATTCTCGGCGTAAATATAGTAGTGGATGTCTGATGTCCCGGCGATCACGGAAGCACCAAAGATGCCATCGGAGGCCAAACCATCGTTGTGAGCGCCATCATCAAACATGGCAACCACGGTAAAGGGTGAAATCAGGTCATCACGATACTTCAAGGCAACCGAAGTGGCATTGCTGACGGACGCTGCGACCCAGGCGGTGGTACCGGCGGCGAGAGGGGTATTGGTATGGGTCACCTGAGAGATGACCGGAGCAGGTGCCGAGAAAAGTGGCTGACTGTTGAGATGATTGAGCCGCCCTGCCATCAGTTGCACGATTCCAGGGGTGGCGCCGACCGCGGACGTGATGTTGTTCAGAAAATTGGCATAGGTGGAGAACTTGTTCGGATCTGCCTGAACATGGGAATTGATGATGGCCTGAAGTTCGAGAGCACGAGTCCGATACCAGTCTGAGGCTATCATCTCAGACATGATCGTTTTCATGTGAGCGACATATCGCTTTTTATAGGTAGAGTTGGACAGGATCTTCTCGATGATAGGATAATCGTCGTTGGTTTCGTTCAGATACGGATTCAGATTCTGCATCTGGGTAACAGACAGAGGCCCGCCACCAATGATCTGACTGAATCCTCCCATATTCATATTGAGGTCCCAGATGATCGGATTGAATCGCTTGGAGGCATCGCGATAAAGATAGTAGTTGTGGGCGAAATTGATCGGCCCGTCGAGATTAACAAACAGGTTGTCGTAGGCAAGCATCCAGAGATGCCGGTCGACATCAAGTACTCTTTCAATTTCTTCCGTAAAATTGTTCAGGGTATCAAAGAAATCTATCAATTCGGACCATCCTTCATTGGACTCAATCTCGAATCGATCCATATAAGTGGTTGAGTCTTCTCCCTCGTATGTCCAGATTGGATAAACGGTCTGTGGGCCGCCAGCGACTTCGCCCTTAAACCTGACACCGGCATCCTCGTAGAAATGGGTGCGCATGAAAAGCTTGTCGACATCCTGCACGCTGACATACAAGCCCATCAAGGTACCATTGACGTAGACATTGCAGTAGTTCGCCCGGGAGGCGGGCATGTAATTGCGGGCGATCTCGTACGTGAGGACCTCACGCACGAAACTCGGATCAAACCAGACGTTGGCCAATTTGAGGGTACCATAGCCCTGGATCGTCTGGTTATTTATGATGTGGTCAAGTTTGATATTGAACGGATTTTTGGTGCGGTTGGGGTTGTACGTGCTGAAACCTTTGTAGCGTACACCAACGCTGTCGTACTGGACGCCATCGATAGTGACAGTGCCAATGAGCCGTTCCTCGCCTATCGCGTAGAGGCTGTCCAGTATGTGGTCCCAATTGGACTGAGTGAAAGTTATCTGAATGGTACGGACGGAATCAATGTCGTAAAAGTCCTGGCTGGTTGCAGGCAGAGCGAAGCCGAGAAGTAACAGTCCGGCCAAAATCAGTTTCCGCATGGCAAGCTCCGTTGAGGTAGCAAAGGTTGAGAGTACGGCTCTTGGGGTCATCGCAGTAATATAGATGGCTAACGGCCAAAAAGCGTGCGGAAAAGAATCGTCACCAATTGTTTCGGCATTCGCGCCAAAAAGGATGACCGGGTCGGAGGCCGACCCTGCCGCAAAGCGGGATGGCTCGCGCTCAGATCTTTCTCAGATCTTTTCCATATCCGACATAGGCTTTAAGCGCTGTATGGAACTCGCTCCATCCTTCGCACATCATAAACGCGTTGCGAAGGTGTTTGGTGGCGTAGCCGGAGTCATGGACGCGAAAAATCGTCTTGTTGCCCTTCCTGACAAACTCAAACCGGATAGTGAGGAGGTATTTTTCATCCGGGCCTGGGGCCAGGAAGATAATCTCCTTTTCGCGGACAAACTTGACCGGGATGAAAGTCCAGCTTCCATACTCCTTCCATGTCCAGGTTACCGGTTCCAGAGCGGGACCAAACTCGCCCAAGAAGTCATCGATGAAGTGCTTTTTGAGATGTTTCCCTTGGGTGGCAGCTTCCCAGACCTTTTTGAGGGGGGCACGAAAGACATTGGAAGTCGTATAGCCCAGTTTCCCTTTGCCGACTGGCAGCTTCTTAGAACGAGGAGTAGCCATGAGTCATATCTCCTTCTCTCAAGTTGACCGTGGTGTCCCCACTATATGGACATGGACTACTTCTGTCAATTATTAGTCAGTGATTCAGCATCAAAAGTGAGGTTATAGATTCCAGATCCGCTGGATGACCGGTTCGCCGTATTCGGCACCGCCGGTATGGACAGTCAGATTGGGGGCGGGTGAGAAGGAAGCTGTCCAGTGGCTATGGCCACACAGGACTGTGATGCGGGTCTGCGGGGAGGCGATGGCAGTCCGGAGCAACATCTCCCCCATTTTCCGGCTGGAGAAAAAAGGCTGGTAGTTGTCGCCGGAGATATGGCCACTGTAGAGGGAGGCTTCGCGAAAAGGCGGGACGTGCGTTGCTATCAGCAGATGAGAAAAGTTGGGGAGCGCCTCAGCAACCTGTGTCTCGAGATAATTGGTCGCCTCGGCCGAGAGCCGCTGCATGACAGTCAGCCAGTGGCGCCGGACCTCAGGATCGAGACGCGGGATAGTCTGGTCAGGGCGGCGGAAGTCGCGGATCAGCAGGAAGTCGTTCAGCAGGACCGGAGATCTTTCGTAGTCGCCATTGCGGCCATCGGGCCAGCCGTCATGACCGATCAGGCAGGTAGAATCTGATAATGGGATGATCCCGGATTGGGTCAGGTAGGTCAGTCGGGAGTTTTCCTGATTGAGGTGGCGCATCTGCTCGCGAACAGCTCCAATCGACCCGCGATAGAAATCGTGATTACCGAGGACGAAATAGATGGGGCACTGGAGATGGGCGGCAAGTGCACGAAGATAGCTTTCGAGAGAGTCAGCCTCGCCAATGTCACCCGTAATGACCAGGGCATCGGGCCGGTTTTCCGTCAACGTGGAGTAGAACGAGGCCAGTGCCGCATCAGAGAGAAAATTGAGGTGAATATCCGTCAGCCAAGTCAGTCTCATGAGCAGGTAGTTACAAAGCAGGAGGTTTCAACACAATCAAAAACACACAAGAGCCAAAAAGGTGCAGGGAAGCCTATCATTGACAAAAACGTCCTATTTGCTATATTGAAGGCATGAAACTCGCGCCCCCTTCCCTACCATGATGCCATCATGATCCGATTGCACATATCCCTTTACAGACAGGCAAAATTGAGCGAGGCAGGCGACCGCGCTCATGGTGCTGAACACAGGAGAGTTATCTGATGAAGAAATTCTGGATCGTCGTCGCGGTGCTGTTGCTGGCAGCGGCCAATGCCACTTCAGCCGATCTGTACAAAGTCACAGCCTCATCACCGCTGGACCATCAGCGGGTAGCGGCACTCGGCGGAGAACCGGTGGTTCGTCTGCTGGATGGTTACCTTGTGTTGATAGAACCATCCTCATCTGCAAACCTGGTCGAGAGTGGTCTGGAGTTTCGGCTGGTTGCCAACAATATCGAACGAGCAGATCTGGCGCTGGATAATCGGAAGGATCGCGCCAATGCGAGCAAGTATCGATTGCTATTCGAGGAGTCCGGTTTACGGCTCTACGATGTCGATCGGCTGATTATCGCCAGTCAGGCAGAAACGGGAGTGCCGGACCTTCGTCCGCTCCCCGAATCTTCCGTAAGTCTCCGAGTTGAGGAGACGACATTGCGCGCTGAAGAGATGCTGGCAGAGGTGGCGATCGCCGGTGCACCATTGGATTCCCTGATTGGATTGATTTCGCAGGATTCGCTGCAGGCCAACTTGCTGACACTTCAGGCATTTGGGACACGTGTGGCCGGAACAGCTCCGAATATCACTTCGCGCAATTGGATCCGGGACAAATTAATCAGCTATGGATATACCAGCGTGGTTTATGACAGTTTCACGGCCTCTGTCTCAGGCGGGACGAAGATGTGCTACAACGTGCTGGCCACGCAAACCGGGACAGTCCATCCCAATCACTTTGTGATCGTCGGGGCACACCGCGACGCGGTTACTGGTTCGCCGGGGGCCGATGACAATGGTTCGGGGACAATCGCGGTGCTGGAGATCGCCCGCGTGCTTAAGAATATTCCGACCGAACTGACAATGATCTATGCTCTATACGACGCGGAAGAATACGGGTTGTACGGATCAGCACACCATGCGGCAGAGCTAAACGCACGCGGGGACTCCCTCGTGTACATGCTGAATATGGATATGATCGCGCACTTCCAAAATACCGCAGACGCAAATTTGTATCATGGTTCCAATACTGAGTTTTCGTCGCTCTGGATCACCTTAGCAGATTCCTTGGTTGGGATCACGGGACATCTGGCGGGAAGCTCTTCCGGGTCGGATCACTATCCATATTCTCAATATGGTTATCCGGTTACGTTCGCCGCGGAGTACATCTTCTCAACGGTATATCATTCGGTTCGCGACTCATCGAGCTACATGAACTTCCCTTACATGACAAAGTTGGTAAAAGGATGTTTGGCGACCGGGTATACGGTTGCACAAACGGCCGGACCCCGCCCGTCGTTGGCGATGGAACTTTCGTCCGCGGCACCGATCATGGTGCAACCGGACGGATCAACGTCGTTCAACGTAACGATAACCTCGGCATATGACGGGACAGTGGTACCGGGGTCGGCGCGCCTGCACTACGCGCTTGATGGTGCGGCGTTTGTTGACGTTCCGTTAACACTCGTCGGCGGCAATGTATATACGGCAGTATTCCCCGAACTGACGTGCGGAAGCGACCTGCAATATTATCTGTCGGTGGACGAAGTGGTCTCCGGGACATTCAGTTTCCCGGATCTCGCACATCCGTATCAGGCGGTTGTGGGAACCTCGATGACGGTGGCGTTCGAAGATAATTTTGAGACGAACAAAGGATGGACAGTGACCGGAAATGCGGTAGACGGCCAGTGGAGCCGAGGAGTTCCGGTCGGGTTGGGCGAGCGCGGAGATCCTCGCTATGACTATGATGGTTCCGGCAGTTGTTTCCTTACAGATAATGTTTACGGAAACTCTGATGTAGACGACGGGACGACTTACCTAATATCGCCGACCCTTGATCTCTCTGCAGGAAACGCGCAGGTCAGTTATGCGGTCTGGTTCTCCAATAACTTTGGCGCGGCTCCATACGAAGATGTATTCAAGGTATGGATCTCCGAAGACAACGGGTCAGTCTGGAATCAGGCAGATGCGGTCGGACCGGTGACGGACGCCGGTGGTGGCTGGTATGTCCGGACATTCTGGGTGGGCGATTGGGTGACGCCGAGCAGTCAGGTCAGGTTGCGTTTTGAGGCGGCCGATCTTGGGTCAGGTTCGGTGGTTGAGGCGGCGGTAGACGCGATAGCAGTGAGACGGTTCGACTGCGCTCCTCCCTCATGCTGTACCGGTGCGACTGGGAATGTGAACTTGAGCGCGTTGGACAATCCGGATCTTTCGGATCTGGCGATGTTGATCAGTTACTTGACGTTGACCGAGCGACCGGAACTCCCCTGCGCCGATGAGGCAAACGTGAATCAGATCGGCCCATTGACGCCAGATCTGTCAGATTTGTCATTGATGATCGCCTATCTGACGCAGACTCCGCGCCCGGAACTTCCGGCCTGCCCATAATTCAGGCGATTGAATAGAATGAAGACGGGGATGGCATGTGCTGTCCCCGCATTTCTGGAGAATAAGTAGCCTCACGGAGTCCTGTTTTATCAAGAAAACTACTTGGCAGGAACCGAGTTAGCGTGTATCTTGTTATGACGACGAAGTAAATCCCGCTCGCCTACCCTCACTGGGCGCGTACACCAGACAGAAGGAATGTAGAAATGGTCACACTGAGATTGGACCTTCCCGGTGCTGTTCCGGCAGGTCTTCGCGCGCTTCTCACCATCACACTATTATGCATGGTCGGAGTTATCCTGTTGATATCCAGCGATGTTGCCGCGCAGGATGTCGGCTCCACAGGCGCCACCCAAATGCCGGAGAACGGCGAATGGTGCGGGACGCAGAAATTGTGGGAGCTCAAGAGTGTGGCGAATACTAATGAAGCGGCGGCCTGTATCGGTAATGGACCGTGCGATATTGCCGGGACGCGCAATGCGTTCATTCCGGAGCCGGACCAGTCAATGACCATCATTCGCTTGATGTTTCATATAATTACGCTGGATGACGGAAGTAACCCATCCACTACCCCGAGCATGATAGCACAACAGGTGGCGAACCTGAATGCGGATTACGCGCCGCTGCGCGTTTCGTTCGAATACGATTATCGGACGCATGCATCGACGGCTTACCGCTCGCTGAACGGGGGCGAATTCGATCTGATGAAGGAAGCATACGCGATCATGCCGGATTCTCAGATGAACGTCTTTGTTTCGTACGTGGAAGAATCATATTCGTACGGCACGTTTCCCTGGGACGGGGACGCCTTGACCGCCCGTGGCGGCATTGTTATGACGACCGGGCACTTTAGTTCGGTACAGTCGACACTGGCGCATGAAGTCGGACATTGCCTTGGGCTCTGGCACACGCACCACGGGGTCAGCGAAGTCAATCAGTGCAGTGATTGTTATGAAAAAGCAGCAAGCGGCGACGGAGACGTGACCGGAGATTTCTGCGAAGATACCGAACCGACTCCGTTGAGTTACGCGTGCGGCGGCCCGGGCGGGTCCGATCCGTGTAACGGTCAGCCTTGGGGGGCAACCGATCCGCAGAATTACATGGGATATGCGGGCGAGGGCTGCTGGAGCGAATTCTCCCCTCAGCAAAGAGGCAGAATGCATTGCTGGATCAATGATCGCCTGCTCGGCTGGTCATCGGGGGTCAGATTCAATTATTCAAACACGCTGGGCGAAGCGCCCTTGACTGTTGACTTTGAAGGTATCACCGCCAAGACGGTGAATGACTGGAATTGGACGTTTGGGGACGGGCAGTCGTCGACTGAGCAGTCGCCGAGCCACATGTATAATAATCCGGGACAGTATGATGTTCGTTTGACGATTGACGCGGTCGAGGGGACGTATGAAGCGATCCGTCGCGAGTTAGTCTGGGCCCACAAGGATACCCTAAAGGTGGCGACAGTGAGCACTGTTCCCGGGACCTCTCAGCGCATCGATATCTACGCACACAACTATTTGCCGGTACAGGAATTGTTGCTGCCAGTAAGCTGGGATGGCCCGGCGACGGTGACCTTTGATTCCGTCTCAACCGCGGGACTTCGGACAGCCTATATGGCAGTGCAGGACTATGCGCACTATGATGATTACAGCAAGCGGATCACCTATCGACTGGCAATCTCGCCGTCGGGGATGCAGTCGCCACTGGCGGCCGGGACTGGTCCGGTGTTGTCTGTGTACCTGACTGCTGCTCCGGGGACAGTGGTTGATAATCCGGTTTCGCTGATCAGCTACTCAACCGCGTTTCAGAGCTACGCGCCGACGTTTACCGTTTTGCCGGGCAACTATGGTCCGACGACCGTAGCCGGAAAACTGAAGGCGTGTCTGGCGGGCGATGTTAATAATGACGGAATCGGTCCAGACGTTACAGACCTGTCATTCCTGATCGGATTCCTCACCGGAAGCGTGCCGCAGTTGCCGAATCCGGCAACCGCAAACGTAAACGGCACGGGGCCGGTTGATATTTCAGATCTTTCATATTTCATTCTTTTCATGGTAGGCGGTGGGGCTGCGCCGGTCTGCCCTTGACCCTTGTTGAGCCAGGATTGTCGGAGAGACGATGAGTCGGTCTTCGCTTGATTGGTTAAAGAGATTGAACATACAGGGACCGGTTCTGCTTGATGGCGGAACTGGTTCTTTGTTATGGGAGCGGAAAGGGAAGGCAGGTGGGAATGCCGGAGCTCCCTCTTCCCTGTTCAACCTGACTGATCCGGGGATCGTGGAAACGGTCCATCGAGAGTTTGTGGCCGCGTCGTCTCAAGTACTGGTGACTAACAGCTTTGGAGCGGTATCGCGATACTTACAGCAATTTGGGATGGCGGGTCGTCAGGAGGAGATCAACGTTGCAGCGGTAACTTTGGCCAGGCGTGGCGCGAGTGGGGCGCTCTCGGAGGTCCTCATCGCGGGATCAATAGGGCCATTGCCGCCGGACCTTCCGGACGACGAGGTCCGGTCGCTCTTTTCGGAGCAGGCGCGGACCTTAATTCAGGCCGGTGTCGACCTGTTGCTGTGCGAGACGATGATGTCGGGAAGGCAGGCGGCAGAAGCGGCGAAAGCGGTAAAACGAGTGATGGCGGAACTTGATCGAGCGATGCCACTGGTAGTATCGATGGTTCCCCCACCAGACAGAAAGCCTCCGGATGATTGGGCCGCCGTAAGTGAACTGCTGACTGCCGGTGAAATTGACCTGTTTGGGTTGAATTGCGGAGAGGGCCCGGATGCGATCTGGAGAGTTCTGGACAGACTGGATAAAGAGAAATTTGGTCCCTATTGGATCAAGGCAAGCGCCGGTCTACCCCGAGTTATGGATGGGAAATTGGTCTACCCTATTAGCCCAGAGCAGTTCGCAGGAGAAGTTGCTGAGATAGTGAAATCTTTTCCGGTTGTCGCGGTGGGTGGTTGTTGCGGCGCGTCGCCGCAGCACATTCATTCTCTGGGCGCAGTTCTTCATCGCACGACAAGGGTTGAAGTGTGAAAAGCATGACACATCAATTTCTTGCCGAAGACGCGACAAGTAAACGAATTGTGGTGCACGGTCGTCTTGTGAGTGATATGCCAAAAAGTCTGGTCCCAATACAGAATATGTTTCGCCAAAGCAGTGCTCTCCTCTGGATACTTCTCCTGCTTGTCTGGCCAATGAGCTCAGGAGTGGCAAACAGTGGCAAAGGGTATATCCCGGGCAGATTTATCGTCAAATTCAATTCCGATATTGCGGCCGGACAGGTTCGTCAGGCGTTGTCCGCTACCATGTCGATGGAGCCGCTGTATCCGACTCCGATGCGCGCGGCCGCAACGGCGGGAAACGAATGGGGAAGGTACTTCATTGTGACTGCTGACAGCGGAGCGACTGTAGAGGCGATCCGCACCGAGATCGGCGATGGTTTGATCGCGTACGTGGAGCAGGATCAGTACCTTGAATTCTCCGACTGGCCGACCGATCCCCTCCTGTCGAATCAGTGGTACCTGGTAAATGAAGGTCAGGAGTACTTCGGTATCGCGAGAATTGACGGATACTTCAATGACCAGTTGGTTATGAAATCCGGGGACCCAGACGCTGATATCAAAATCAGAGCGATCTATGAGAATCCGCCGTCAGACACACACGATGTGGTGGTTGGCGTGATCGACACCGGCACCGATCCGTTGCATCCGGAGCTGGCTGGGCGGCTCTGGCAGAATCCGGGTGAGATCGCTGGAAATGGCGCTGACGACGATCATAACGGATTCGTGGATGATACGATCGGGTGGGATATGTCGGGGGATACATCGCGATTTATCGACATCGTCGGAGATAACGACATCACGGATATTCATGGCCATGGGACTCATATTGCAGGGATAGTGGCGTCGAATGCGGATGGGGTTGGAATAGTTGGCGTTGCTCCCTGGTCAAAGGTCATGACAGTTAAGATCCGGCCAAACGCGTTTTTGTCGATCGGAACCGCCGGTCTGCTGTATGCGATCAACAACGGGGCAAATGTCGTGAATATCAGTTGGGGGACACCCTTCCAGGCACTGGTTCTGGAGGATGCGTTGCGATATGCCCGACAGAGCGACGTGTTTGTGGCGATAGCGGCCGGAAACAGCGGCGATAGTACGCGGGCCAATCCGGCGGCAATAGATTCGGCGTTTGCCGTCGGCGCGGGGAATTCTCGCGGATATATGACCTGGTTCTCGACTTGGGGACCATTCGTGGATATTGTCGCTCCCGGAGAGGATATCCTCTCACTTAGAGCGACCGGAACAGATATGTATGGTTCGGAGGCGGGTGAACCGGGAGTCAGAATAATTGGGCCGGACTCGCTGTACTACCTGTCAGATGGTACCTCGATGGCCGCGCCGGTGGCGGCTGGGGCTGCGGCGCTCTTGAAATCGATCAGGCCCGACCTGGCAGTTGGTCAGATAGAAGATCTACTGCGCCTTGGGGCCGATGACTTAACCGATCCTCTCGAACGCGGCGATACGCTGATCGGACCGGACTCAGTCTGCGGTTATGGTTACCTGAACATTGCGCAGTCGCTGGCACTGGTGACACATGGATCAATCACCTTTAGCTCTCCCCTTCAGATGCAGCGATACTTCGGCGCCGTCGAGATCCGGGCGTTACCGCTCGCAGGGTACAGCGGGAACTGGACATTGGAGTACAGCTACGGGCTTCTCTCAGAAAACTGGCAGACGCTGGCAAGCGGCAGTAGCCCGATGTCAGACAGCGTGCTTTTTCTCTTCGATGAACCATCAATGAACGGCTGGATAAATCTTCGCTTGAGTGACGACTTCGGTCACCAGTCGATCAGGCGATTTTTGTATGTCAACGAGGATTCGTTGACGCTGCTGTCCCCTCGCATGGGTGACACTCTTCGCTATTCGATAGCAGTTCGCGGCAGTGTGTATGGTCCGACTTTCGACTCATTGCGGGTTAGTTATCGGTCAACTGGTTCGGAACAACTGCTCTTTCATGGAAGCCAGGAATACTTCGATTCAGTGATCACCAACTGGAATGCATCGGGACTTAAGAGCGGCAATTACACGCTCTACTTTCGAGGGTATTTTGAGGACTCGACTCGAGTTGATTCCGCCCGCATTTATGTAGCATCCTCGTTTGCCGCGGGATGGCCGCAAGCTCAGCCATCGCGCGGGGCGGCCTCAGTGGTGATCGCGGACCTGGAACATGACGGCGTAAACGAACTGATCGCCACCAGTGCTTATGGGTTGTTCGTTTTTGAAGCGAATGGAGTGCTCAAACCTGGTTTCCCGGTGCTCACCGACAAAGATATGCGCTGCATGCCTGCGGTATATGATGTCGATCAGGATGGCGTGGATGAGATCATCACGCTGAATCCGGAAGGGGTGCATGTTTTCAATCCGGACGGAAGTTATGCGAGTGGTTGGCCGCGCCTGATGGAGACCGGAGTCTCAACACTGTTTGGCGCACCAACACCATCGGTGGTGAACCTGATGGAAGGGCAGCCGCCGGTTATCATGTTTGTGGATGGGCTCGGTGAGGTCAAGGCGTATCGACTGAATGGTGAGCCATACTTCTTCTCGCTCGGTGGAATATTTACGACCTTTCCACCACATCCGACTCCAGTCTATTTCTTTGCCGGAAACTCTGTCTCGACAGCAGACCTGGATGGGGATGGGACAATCGAAGTAATCGTCAATTACTGTGGACTTGATCCCTGGGCAGGTGTGGCAATTTATGAAGGGCGGACCGGTCGGCCTGCGTTTCGACAAACCTCCGCTTTATCAGTATTTGGGATGCTTACATATGGAATGGTTTTATCCGACCTGACTGGCGATAGTCTGCCGGAAGTGATCGTGGTCGGCCAGAATGAGACGTTTCAGCGAACGATCTGGGTGAAAACACGTTCCGCGACGTGTGGCCTGAAGGATCTTCCCGGCTTCCCGATCGTGATGCCGGAGTACAATGGTTGGATCGGGAATTATCCGACGGTGGCGGATCTCGATCTGGACGGCATCCCGGAGATCATCTGCACCTTTTATGAGTTTGATATTTGTGCATTGGTGATCTTTAAGGCCAACGGGCAGCCCTATGTGACGGTGGAGGGTCATCCGGAGGGTGAGGCGTTCCGTGGGGCGGCGACGCTGAGTAATCCGATCGCGGCAAATCTTGTGGGAGATGAACATCCTGAAATTGTTGCTCGAGGTGGGTATATACTCCCCGGCACCGGGAATGAGACTATCTATCTCTTTGATTTCACAGGAGCATTGGTGCCGGGATATCCGATCGTTACACCGGCCAACAAGCGGGTGGTGATCTCCGATAACTTCTCCCCCCTCATTGATGATATTGATTCTGATGGACTGGTGGAGTTGGCAATGGCCGGAGACGGATCAGAGATATATGTATGGGATTACGAAGCATCGGCAGAAAGTGGCGACAATCAGAGCCGGCTTTTCCGGGATAGCCGCAATCGCAATATCTTCCCCGGCGCAAGTGTCGCGACAGATGTTGAAGAGGAAGAACCAAATCTCCCCGCGGCCTGGCGATTGGATCAAAACTACCCCAATCCGTTCAATCCGACCACGACAATTTCCTTTGACATACCTCGTCAATCACGAGTGCGGCTGACTGTCTACAATCTGCTTGGACAGGAAGTGCGAGTATTGGCGGATCGCGTCATGGCACCTGGGCGGCAGGAGATCGAGTTTGACGGATCATCGCTGGCAACCGGGCTTTATCTGTATCGACTCGAAGGTGACGGATTTGTGGCGACCCGAAAGATGGTGCTACTCAAATGAAGCGACTGATAGCAGCTCTTTGGCTGATCTGCGTGGCGGCGGCTTATGGTGAGATCCCGGATAGTCCGGACTATTCCCTACGTTGGTCCGGCTATACGGGTGTTTCGGTCATCGATAGCTACCTGGTCTGTGCGACCCACTCCGGGCTGGTCGTACTGGAACGGAAAGCAGGACCGACGCTGGCATATGAGATGGTCAATAACTTGCCGCTGACCACATCGTTGGTTTCGCAGAAGCTGAGTTATCCCTGGCTGTTGGTGCACACAGGTGCGGACCAGATCTGCCTGGTGGATGTTTCGGATCTCCCCAATATAGCAGTGGTGGCGACGTATGATATTGCGTTTCCATTCGAGGATTATGAACTTCGGGACAGCAGTCTATATGTGTCGATGGGGTTCGACGGTTTGTTGCGATATCGTTTGCATGGGATGACGGATGCGGAATATTTGGATTCCAGCATTGTCGGCATCAATTATACGCAGTTGGAGCGCAAGGGGGATACACTGTACGCACTGGACACCTACAACGGTGTCCTTCGGTATCTTCTGTCCGATACGGCTGCGCCAGCGTTTCTCGACTATCTCTATGTACCGTTTCAGGTGCATTCTTTTACCATTGAAGACAGCACGATCGTGCTGCTGACTCACAATAGCAGATTCCTGGTGGCCAATGCGGCAGTCACTCCACCAGTGATTGTCGACTCATTCCAGACAATCACGCAGCCGACCTGTCTGTTTGCGCTGGGAAATCTGGTGATCATGTTCGACACACTCGTAGAGACGATAGAGGTGATCGACCGAAGCACCGGGCGGGATATATTCGTTACGGTGGATGACTTGCCTGCCAATCCGGGGATCGGCGAGGCCTACACCGCAGAGACATTGGATTACCTGATCTACCCATCGACCATGGGCAATTTGCTGGCTATCGACTTGCAGTCATTATATTTCGGGCCAATCGCCCCTCTTCAGCTCGTCGAGCAGCGCGGTGCTTTGGCTGGCCTGGCGTTGCACAATGACAAGCTATTTTACGGTGGGCCGTTCAATCCACTGGAGATGCAGCAACTGGCGACCGATGGCGAACCGTTGAACAGGACCACCCTGTACAGCGGACTGACGGATGTCTCCGGCATGGAGCAACAGGGAGATTCGCTGTTGGTCCTATACCCACAGATCCGCAGGTCACTGACACTGGAGGTCCAGGCGGATACGAATATCTTCCGAGGGACGCTTTTTGTAGATACATCGCGATATCACATGTTGCGTCTGAACCCGAACAAGATCGATTCCATGCGGTCGTATTTCCTCATTGGTGATACTCGGGTGGATATCTACACCATCAGTGATTCGGGCGAGATCTCGCTGATCAACTACATCAACACGGTCGGAAAGATCACCGATGTTGAACTGGTTGACTCGCTGATCGCGGTGACCTCGACAAAGTTTGTCCGCTTCTATCGCTTGTACAACAACTTTGCGGTTGAATATCGGAGTCAGTTCAAGACGGAGTTGGAGATCACAGAGACGCGGGCGCATATGCATCGGCTGATGGTCTTTGAAGGGGGAAATCTGCAGATGGTGAATGTTTCATCGCCGACCAATCCGGTGATCGATACAACCATCCGACTGGACCGCCGGGTCTACGCGACCGACACGGACAACGCGATGATGTATGCCTCGACCAATCGAGATATTGCGGTATTTGACATCTCCTCCCCCACTCCCCGCCTGCTGGATGCCGGTGGCATCGGCGGGTATTTCATAACGGCAGAGAACGGTATCGCGGCAGTTTCGGACAGCTTTTCGATCATGCTCTATGACCTTCGGTCGATCCAGACAGATGTTGAGGAAGAGCAGTCGACGGTGCCAAGACAGTTTGCGCTGGCACAGAATTATCCGAATCCATTCAACCCGACTACGACGATCAGTTACACGTTGCCTCGCAGAGCAAACGTTATTCTTGAGGTATTCAATCTGCTCGGGCAGCGGGTCGCGACACTGGTCAACGGTGAGCAGTCTGCGGGGGATCACCGAGTTGAATTCGATGCATCCGGCGGGACAAGCGGGCGATTGGCCAGCGGACTCTACTTCTATCGTTTAGAGGCTGGGGAGATCCGTGAGACTCGTAAGATGCTGTTGGTGAAGTGAGCGGGGTCAACATGTATCTCCGCATAGCTGTCTCGTTTCTTCCGGCATTTTTGGCAATCTGGCTGTGCGGCGTGGCAGAAAGTACCCTTGCCGCAACCTGGCGTGTCAATAGTTCTCAAGACGCGCATGACCTGATTGCGGGAGACGGCATCTGCGGGGACCCTTCTTCCCCCGATTCAACCTGCACTCTTCGTGCGGCACTCGAAGAATCCAACAGCACTCTACAGGCTGATACCATTGTGGTGCCATTCGGTTATTCGCCGATTCGATTGCGATTGGATGAGTTAGTGATCGGTGATCGAGAGACACTACTCCGATCGGAGGATGGTTCGACGGTAATCGATGGAGCGAATCAGCCGCTCGGTTCGGATCTGCTGATCATCCGGTCACGAAAGAACCAGGTCGCAGGATTGACTTTCCGTCGAGCGCGCGGCAACGGTATCGTGATCGAGAGTGACAGCAACCTGATCGGCGGGACGGGCGCATCAGACGGGAATACGGTCGTGGGAGCGGGGATTGACGATCGGGACGCGTTTGGCATTCTGATAAGCGGCGCGTATAACCGCGCTAGTGGCAATTATGTCGGGATGATGCCAACCGGCGGAGTGGTCATTGGGAATGCGCATGGGATCGGAGTGGTCGGCAATGCGCATCACAATCTGATCGGTGGAAGCAGTCCGGCGGAAAGAAATATCATCACCGGCAATAGCGGTAATGGGATCTCTCTTTTGGGTGGGGCGCATCAGAATCAGGTGATCGGTAATTTTGTCGGGCCCGACCAATCCGGGATCACTGGCCCCGGGAATGGCGGTCACGGTTTGTATATCGGAGCAGGATCATCAGACAATTTCATCGGTGGGATCGGAATCACAAATCGGAATTATCTCTGTGGGAATCTTGGTGACGGGGTAAAGATCGAAGGACCAGATAGTGAAGGAAATATCGTGCTGGGGAATTCGATCGGCATGGATATCACCGGATATGTGGCGATGGGGAATCGCGGACATGGCGTATCACTGACAAATGGCGCGCGGCGGAACCAGATCGGTTTGACGGACTCGGGTTCGACAAATATCATCTCAGGGAATCTCGGACATGGGATATCCATAACCGGAGCGGGATCGGATGAAAACAGTATTCGCGGCAATTTGATCGGTTTTGATTCATCTGGATTCGGGCCGGTCGGTAATGGCGAGTATTTTGGCGCCGGGGTATATCTTGGTGAAGGAGTGGCTCGAACTGTGATCGGCGGAGCGCTGGAATCGGAGCGGAATTACTTCGCCTATAATTTGTTGGGGGGGATCTACCTCGATGGTTCGGATGACAATGTGATCCAGGGGAATTATGTCGGGGTCAGCCTGTTCAACTTGAGTGCGGGATACAACGGGAACGGGATTGTCCTTCGAAATGGAGCCTCAAATAATCTGATCGGGGGAAGTTCGGCAGGTGAAGGAAATACGCTCTCCGGGAATCTAATGGACGAGTTTCCGTTTGGTGCGGGGATACTCATGGCCGATCCCGGCACAGACCGGAATCGGGTGTTCGGGAATGTTATCGGACTGGATGCGACCGGTTCGCGGCGAATCCCCAATGCATCGGCAGGCGTGGTTATTTGCGAAGGAGCCAGTTATAACCAGATTGGCGGGGCGAATGCCGGTGAAGGAAATATCATTTCAGGGAACGGGTATGCGACGAATCTGGTGTCGATCGGTCGCGGAGTGCACCTGTATGGCGATGGTACGGCGCACAATGTTATCAGTGGGAATCTGATCGGACTGGCCGGTGATAGTCTCTCAGTGACACCGAATCTGGGGAATGGAGTCGGCCTGTATTTCGGCGCCCGCGACAATGTCATCGGCGGGACAACCGAAAGTGCGGGAAATCTCATTGCGGGGAATCGGTCACACGGAATCTATCTGCAGTCGGGTGATACCAGGCGAAATCTGATACGGTTTAACCGGATCATGGGGAATGATAGTCTGGGAATAGCCATCCGACAGTTGGCACAGGATGAGATTGAGCCTCCTCTGCTCGTCTCCTATGTAGCGGGCGAGGTCACGGGTATGGCTCTCCCCTTTGCGACTGTTGATATCTATCTGGCGGAGGATGATGCCTCAGGAGCGGGCGAAGGCTCAGTCTGGTTGGCAAGTGGCGCAGCCGATGCAAACGGCGAGTTTGCGATTGCGATCGACGCCCAGCCGGCGGACGCCCTGGTGACAGCAATCTGCACGGATCTGTCGGGGAACAGCTCGGCGTTTTCCAGTAATCTGTCACTTGACCTGATCACCGACGTAGGCGAGCCGGAGCAGTTGCGTCCGGTCAGATTTGCACTGGCCCAGAATTACCCAAATCCGTTTAACCCGAGCACATCAATCACATTCACTTTGCCGTTTCCATCTCGGGTGCGGCTGTCGGTCTATAATATCCTTGGGGAGAAAGTAACAGACTTACTTGTGGCGACGTTGCCTGCCGGTGAGCATAGCCGTATCTGGGACGGGGCCGACCAAGCGGGCAGTCCGGTGGCCAGCGGGGTTTACTGGTACCGGCTCGAGGCAGGCTCGTTCACCGCGACCCGCAAAATGCTCTTGCTTAAGTAGACGCAACACGCCGCTTCATCAACATTTCGATAATCTTCCACTCGCCTGCGGTAACCGGCTGAATTGAGAGCCTTGCGCCGCGCTGACAGACCATCATCTTCTCCAAACCCGGAGTTGCCCGCAATTCTGCAAGCGTGAGGATAGTGGCAAGCTTTGAATTGAAGGTAACATCGACGGTAAACCAGATCGGTTTATCGGAGTTGGCTTTGGGATCGAAGTATTGGCCATTCGGTTCGAATTGGGTTGGATCGGGGTAGCCGGACCGAGTGACAATGCAGGTCCCCGCTATGCCGACGGGATCAGTGGAGCTATGGTGGAACAGGACTTCGTCCCCAACTTTAACTAAATCACGTAATGTATTACGAGACTGGTAATTGCGTACGCCAGACCATGAAGTGGTCTGTTCAGGCGAACGATGCAGGTCATCAATCGAAAAACAATCCGGTTCGGTTTTGAAAAGCCAATACTGCTTTGCCATAGGTCGTCTCACAAAATGAGGTTCGACACAAAATACGGTTCACGGCCACAAAGTGCAATCACTTCATCAGGGATAATCTGAGACGCGGCAACGAGATAGCAATTGACATGGGGAGAAAGAACGGTATATTTGGGTGTACTCTTATGTTCTACTGAGAACCGCCGACCTTTACTGAAGACAGACCTAGAGGACGACATGAATTATCTGACTCGCATCACGATCATTTCAATTGCCGCAATCATGTTTGCCGGAATCGCCTTGGCGGACTCGGCTCCAACAATCTTACTGCGTAATGGCCGATTTTCGCCGGACCCCATCAATTCGGTAGATATTCAATCCGGTTTAGCCAATCGTCACGCCCTGATGCAGTTCGAGCGTGCACTTTCCAGCAGCGACAAAGAGGAATTGGAAGCCAGAGGGATCAGACTGGTCGCGTATGTCCCGGAGAATAGCTGGATCGTCCGTTTTGAAGGTCGTCTCGAGGATTCGGATCGGGGGCAGTTTGGAATCCGCTGGTTTGGGGCGATAGAGGCTTCGCAGAAGATCTCTCCCCTCGTTTCACTATTAAGCGGGCCATCGGCCAAAAAAATGGCAGATGGGCGAGTTTCATTTGCGGTGGTTCTTCACGCCGATGCAGACGCCTCGGTAGTGACGGAACAACTCCGTCAGACGATCGGCGCAGAACTGATCGGCGTGGATCCTTCGACCAACACAATTGATATCATCTGTGCTGTCGACCAGTTTGAGCAGATCGCCAGATTCGACGAGGTCCAGTGGGTCGAGCCATACGTGCTGAAGCAGGAAGAGCATAATGATAATGCGCGGTCGAATCTGAAGGCCGACCAGGCACAGGCGGCTCCGTACAATCTGGATGGCGAGTTTATTGTAGTCGCGGAGTGGGACGGTGGTGCCGTGAGCACGACGCATCCCGATCTCTCAGGTCGAGTGACCGTTCTTGGCGGGGCCTCGACTGCCGCGCATGCTACACATGTTGGCGGGACGATCATCGGAAATGGAACCAATTCCTCGGGCACTTATCGCGGAATGGCTCCGGCAGCCTCGATCGTCTCGCAGCTCTGGTGGAGCAGCAGTAGCGAGGTTTTCAGTGAATACCAGAATGTGCTGCAAGCGCACGGTGCATCACTTGGCACAAATTCCTGGGGATATTCGGTGGGAGATCCTGCAACTCAGCAGGCTTGCGAAGATGTTTTGGGAACATACTTCTCAGTCGATGCCACCCTGGACAATATTGTCCGTGGAAGTGCCGGTCGACCGGTAACGATCATTTTCTCCGCTGGAAACCAGCGTGGGACTGCCTCCAAGTATTGCGGCTCGCTTGGTTGGACCTATGGGACTTTGGATGGCCTTGCTTGCTCGAAGAATGTGCTTTCGATCGGCGCGATCAATTCAAATAACAGCAGTATGACCTCATTCTCATCCTGGGGACCGACAGACGATGGCCGCATTAAGCCGGATGTTGTCGGGCCAGGATGTCAGTCGACCGGAGACGGTGGTCTCACCAGTACAAACACAACCACCGGATACACGGTGATGTGCGGGACTTCCATGTCTGCTCCGGCAGTGGCCGGTGTGGTAGCACTGATGCACCAGCAGCAGTATCTCAGTTGGGGGGCGCAGGCGATCCTGCCTTCCTCAATCAAGGCGATCCTGGTCAATTCGGCGACCGATCTTGGGTCGACCGGACCAGATTATCAGTACGGACATGGTCGCGTTGAGACAGTCAACGCCGTGAAGAAAGTAGCAATAGGAAGTCCTTCCTATATCGAGAGTCAGATCGCACACGGAGATGTGGTGCAATACGACATTACGGTCCCCGGTGCGACGAGCCGTTTGAAGGTGACGCTGGCATGGGATGATCCGGGTGGAACTGCCATCTCTGGCAATACACTCATCAATGACCTGGATCTGGTACTGATCGATCCATTTGGAGCCGAGACCAAGCCATGGGTAATGAATCCAGCGGTGCCTTCAGCTTCGGCGACGCGCAATTTCAACCGCAGGGACAATGTGGAGACGGCGGAAGTCGTCAGCCCGAGCGCCGGACTCTGGAAGGCGCGGGTAACCGGATTTAATATCCCGGATGGACCGCAGAAGTTTTCTCTGGTTTTCACACCGGACAGCATTTATCAGCCGGGCCAATCACTGGCGATGGCGGTCTACGAGGAAGGGGATCAGGTCGTTCAGCCGGGAAGCAGTTCTCCGGTAAACTTCTGGGTATCCAATGTAGGCGGCTCGCAGGACTCGATCAGGGTTCGGATCACCGATGATCTCGGCTGGATCAGCACGACGATTGACACGACCGTGCTACTTTTCCCCTATGATTCAGCAATGTTTACCGTGACGGCCAGCGTCCCGGCGATGGCTTTCGCTATTGATTCGACCATAATTACTTGCCGCGCGAATTCGCAGACGGATACAACAGTTGTCACGACCAACGGTACGAGCATACGGGCCGCAACAACCTATGCCCTATCGCTGGCGACAGTAAATGCAGATACCGCCAATTCTCCGGAACAGGTGCCTCTGTCACTGAAGATCCGGAATGAAGGGAATGCAGTAGGTCAGTTCGACATTTATCCCGGCTCGATTGACAATTGGCTGGTGGCGCCATCGTATACTGCAACTACCATTGGCCCACGTGATAGTACTACCCTTTTATTTACCTTGCACATTCCAGAGGAAGTGCTTCACGAAAGTGATCATATCATCTCGTTACGGGTCGTTGGACCTGGCGGGACGGAAGATACTTCGGAAGTGACGTTCCATACGCTGAATCCGGTCTTCCCCCCTGCGCTGATATCTCCGGATACGGTATTGTATACGCAGGACCGCCGTCCACTTCTGCAGTGGGACGGAGCGGCAGACAGCTACACGCTATTGCTTGGCAATGACACAAACCTGAGCGTCGTGAGTCGGACATTTGCCGGCCTCACCACGACATCGTTTGCGTGGTCACCGAGTGATTCGCTGCCGGATGGTGAGTACTTCTGGGCAGTGAAAAAGTATGTGAGCGGGGATTCATCCTCGATTCAGCGATATCCCCGACGTCTGGTGATCGACAATATTGTACCAGAGGCGGTTGAGTTGTATTCGCCGGTCTCAGGCAGTGCGACTGCCTCGCCACACCCGGGCTTCGCCTTTTCAGAGCCCGCAGGCTCTGGACCAGGGACCGCGCCTGAGAACACACAGTTGGAGCTGGCGACCGATACGGGTTTCACGCAAGACCTGATCGTCTATCAGCCGATCATCGGAACCAGTTTTGTGGTGCCTGACTCTTTGTCGGACAACCGCTGGTATTTCCGTTTCCGCAGGCTTGACCTGGCCGGGAATATTTCGACGCCGGGAGTCGCGCCTAACTTAACGGTTGACACTCGAGTACCGGATCTCCCGGCAGAGCTTGTGCCGAACAATGGCCAAACTGTGGCGACCTCACCGGTCTTGCTACGCTGGACAACCACTCCTCTGCCGAGTTGGACAACTTCGCGCGAGTATTATTATCTGCATGTATCGACCCTGCCGAATTTCGGCGACTATACGGTGACTGGATATCAGTATGCTGACAGTTTCAGCTTCGGGTCGGCCGTCGCCGGCACAACATACTACTGGCGTGTGAAGTCGCTTGACTCGGCCGGACATGCGACGGCCTTTTCCGTCGGTCGGTCATTCACCTATCAGCCGTACACCTGCGGCGATGTTACCGGGAATGGCGGATCGCCTGACCTGACAGACCTGTCCTACCTGATCGCCTACCTGGTAGCCTCGGGGAATCCGCCGCCAGTACCGGCGGCTTCGTCCTTCGACTGCAATACGACCATAGATCTGACAGATCTGTCGATTCTGATCAGTTTCCTGACTGGTGGGTCGACCCCGCTCTGCTGCCCGTAGACAGACTAGAGTGGATCAGAGCAGAACAAAAGGCCGGTATATCCGGCCTTTTTTCATGTAAATCCCTACCCACCAGGTCTCCGGGAAGCTATATTGGTCCCGCCGAAAGGATTGGATGTGGCTGACCAGAAGCTATCGGAAGCGACGCTAACTTTGCGACGGAACCGGATGGTCGAGGAACAGATCATCAGGCGGGGCGTTGTCGATGTAGCGGTGCTTGACGCGATGCGAGCGGTCCCACGGCATCTGTATATGCCGCCGGTGCTCATTGAGGTTGCCTACGACGATTCTCCCCAATCGATCGGATATGGGCAAACGATCTCGCAGCCGTATATTGTTGCTTCGATGACGGAGCAGCTTGGGTTAACAAAGGATTCGCGAGTTCTCGAAATCGGGACCGGGTCCGGTTATCAGACAGCGGTGCTGGCGGAAATTGCACGCGAAGTGCTGACGATAGAGCTGATTCCGGAGTTGGCGGCGTCGGCCTCGAACATACTCAACCGTTTCTATCCGCATAGAGTGAAGATGCGGGTGGGAGACGGTCATGACGGATGGCAGGAGGGGGCTTCTTTTGACGGAATCATCGTCACGGCGGCAGCGGACGAGATTCCTGCACAATTGGTGAATCAAATGAACGTAAACGGACGTATGATAATACCGGTGCGCTCGGTGAGATCTGACCTGCAGGAGTTGGTTTTGGCCATCCGGACAGCGGCAGGTGTCACCTGCGAAGTGCTCTACCAGGTGCGCTTCGTTCCACTACGACGCGGGTAATCTTTTGGACCCCAGCCCGCTTTAGTGATAACCGTGCACAAACCAAATTGACGAAACACAGAACTAAAACCAAGGAGAGACAACCGATGCGTTTTTATCGCGTCTTCATGTCTGCCCTCGTGGCAGCATGCCTCTTGCTCAGCGCCGAGACATCGTTCGCCGGTCGCCGGGTCTACACCATGACCGGATTGAAAAAGCCGATGGCCGATAAACCGGCCAGACCTGGTGGGGATTCCAAAGATGCCGAGAAGCCATTTGCGGACCTGATCAAGGATCGCGTGGTGATCAGCGGGCTTTTCACGTTCTATGTCGACACCAACACCAACGCCATGTACATGTCGATCAAGCCTGACCAGTACGACAAAGTGTATATGTGCGGTACCACGATCTCCAAGTCCGAGGGAGCCTTTTTTGATAACGGCTCCATGAGCGACACCTACCCGTTCTATTTGAAGCGGGTCGGGAAAAAGGTGATGTTGATGGAGAAGAATCTGCGTTTCCGTGCCGACACTTCTTCCACATTGCACAAGGCGGTCGAAGCGGGGATCTCCGACGCGTTGATCGCGTCATTCAAGATCGAGTCTAAACCTGATTCGGCCGGAGCGATCCTGATCGATCCGTCGAGCTATTTCATCCGCGATGCTGAGAATATCAGTTACTTCCTTGGACAGCTCGGCCAGACGGCGATCAGCTTTGATAAGGAGAACAGCTATTACGAGACGATCAAGTCATTCCCATTGAATTCAGAACTGGATATCCGACTGCATTATCGCACGGTCAGAACACAATCTGCGCCGAGCCTGCAGAACGGCACCAGCATGTACCATACGTATCACTATTCTCTTTCGGCATTGCCCGAGGGTGATTATGTGCCGCGACTGGCGGATGACCGCGTGGGTCATTTCCTGACCCTATACCAGGACTACAGCAAACTGGACACGGAGAGCCCGTACGTTCGATATGTCAATCGCTGGAATCTGAAGAAGAAGGATCCGGCGGCATCGGTCTCTGAGCCGGTCGAGCCGATCGTTTATTGGATCGAGAACACGGTTCCCATGGAGTACCGTGAGGCGGTGAAAAAGGGGATCGAGTTCTGGCAGCCGGCGTTTGAGAAGGCCGGATTTAAGAATGCGATCATTGCCAAGCAGATGGAAGATACGGCGACCTGGGATCCGGCGGATGTGCGTTACAGCACGGTACGCTGGATCATGATCCCGGGTGGCACGTACGCGGTAGGACCGAGCCGCGCCAATCCGTTCACGGGTCAGATCTATGATGCCGATATCCGCGTCGGGGTCGATTTCATTCGCGCCATGTTTAACACCATGGAGAATTGGATCGGACCGGTAACTTTTGACGGTCAGTATGGCCAGGAAAAGACGGCGGTGCAGAAAGCGCTTGAAGAGATGCGCGCTGATAACCCGCACTTCTGCGACTATGAGTCGCAATCAGTGGAGCATGCAGCTTTCGGTCTGAATTATCTGCTGACGACGATGGGTGACTTTATCGACAAAGACTCCCTGACGCAGGAATATGTCAATCAGTACATCACTGAACTGGTGGCTCACGAAGTCGGGCACACGCTCGGATTCCGTCACAATTTCAAAGCCTCCACGATCTATACCTTGGACCAGCTTGCCGACAAGAACTTCACCAGAGTGAATTCCACCGGCGGCACCGTGATGGACTACACGCCGGCCAATATCGGCGGTGCGGGACGTCCGCAGGGCGAGTTCTACGCTACGGTGCCGGGACCGTACGACAACTGGGTCATTGAATATGCGTACACCGATTTTGGCGCAAAGACGCCGGAAGAGGAAAAGATCCCGTTGGAGAAGATCGCTTCACGGGCGACTACTCTCGGTACCATTTATGCAACAGATGAAGATGCGTTTGGATCAAGCCCCAAATCGATCGATCCGTTGACGAATCTGTTTGACCAGGGGAGCGACCCTCTCGCTTATGCGACGCACAAGATCAAGTTGACGCGTGAGCTGTGGACCAACGCGATAAAGAAATTCGAAGTACCGGGGACCCGGTACCAGAAACTTATGTCGGTGTTCCAGAGCGGGTGGCGGTCGTTTATCGAATCGTCACAGTTGGCGCCGAAGTATGTGGGTGGATTGTACCACTCGCGCAGCCACATTGGCGACCCGGATGGGAAACTTCCGTTCCAGCCGGTTTCAGCCGCCGATCAGCGTCGGGCGATGCAGTTCCTCCGGGATTATGTCTTCTCATCCGATGCGTACGATCTCCCGGCCGACCTGTTGAACAAACTGGCACCGGAACGCCATCCGGACTTTGCCTTCTCCGTCTACTCCGTCTCGCAAGTGGATTATCCGTTCCACCAGATGGTGATGATGGTTCAGAAGAACTCGATCGACAAGCTGTACAGCCCACTGACGGTTGGTCGGCTCCTTAACAATATCGAGCGGTACAAAGCTGGCGAAGAAAAGTACACCATGCTCGATATGTTCTCTGATTGTCGGAAGATGATCTGGACGGAGGCGGCCTCGCCGGCCTCGACCAACAGCTTCCGCCGTCAGTTGCAGTTGACGCATTTGCAGAAATTGATCGACATCTATTTGAGTACGCCGGCGGCGTATCCTTCTGATGCGCGGACTTTGGCGGCCAACGATCTCGAGGTGATCGAGGGGGCGGCGACGCGTGCATCGGTCGCCGGTGGGGTCGACGAAATGACGCGAGCCCATTTCAAAGAAGTGGTGCGCCAGATCAAGGCAGCCCGTTCCGCCCAGCGGACATTCCAGTCGGGAATGTCCTTTGGCATCGGCGGTTGAAACTTGCGCTGATCATTTCTGATAGTATACTAACGGACCGAATGAGGGCATTCGGTCCGTTTTTTTATGCGTGAAGGGATTATCCATGAATGAGCTGATGGCATTTCTGCAGAGCCATGCTTCGGTGCGACAGTTTACCGATCGGCAGATAACGGCGGAAGAAGAGCAGTTGATCATAGAGACGGCGCAGCAATCGCCGACATCGTCGAATTTGCAGGCCTATTCCGTCATCACGATCCGGGACCAGGCGACCAAGGCCAGGGTCGCCGAATGGTCGGGGAATCAACAGCACATTATTGATTGCCCCCTCTTCCTCGTGTTCTGTGCGGATCTCTTTCGATTGCGAAAGATCTCAGAGCGAGCCGGTTACCTTTGCAATAGCGAGTATGCCGAGATCTTCATGGTCGCCACGATCGATACAGCGCTGGTCGCGGAACGAGCGCTCATGGCGGCGCAGGCGCTCGGAATGGGAGGCGTGATGGTCGGGGCGGTACGTAATCGGATTCAGGAAATCTCCAACCTGTTGGAGCTTCCAGACCTGGTTTACCCGGTAATGGGGATGTCCCTGGGCTTTCCGAAAGCCGTGCCAAAGGTCAAACCGCGTCTCTCATTGCAGGCTGTCAGGCATGTAGAAAAGTATCATGCCGAAGATGTGCTGGCTGGCGTTGATGAGTACGACGGAAGACTTCAGGAGTTTGGCCATTTACAAGGGCGCGAGGTTCAGCCCGAGAAGTATCCGAATTTCCAGGGACCGTACACCTGGTCGGAGCATACTGCCCGACGCATGGCCAATGATGCACCGGCGGCTCTTCGGCCGCATATGCTTGAATATCTGCGGAAGCGCGGGTTCCTGCTGAAGTAACTACAACTTCTTCGATTTGGCTTTTCGGCGACCCGACAACAGCGGCGAAATGACGCTGGCAAACCGGCTGCTCAGATCAGCGGGCTGGAGCTGTTGCGAATCAAAACCCGCCATGTAGGTGCTGTTGCCGTTACCGTTTTCTACTGTCCGGAAGAAATACTTGATATAATTCCAGGCATCGCGCGCATTGTCAGCATAGACAAACAATTTGAGATCTTCGGCATCGATGGTTCCCTCGGACACGAGATAATCCCAATCGATCAACCGCTTCCAGTATTCTTCCCCAAAGAGAATGATCGGCAACGACCTGACCTTGAGTGTCTGGGCCAGAGTTAGGGCCTCGAACAGCTCGTCGAGCGTTCCAAAACCGCCGGGAAATGCGACCATCGCTTTGGCGCGAAGCATGAAGTGCATTTTGCGCAGGGCGAAGTAGTGGAATTGGAGGCAGAGTTCCGGCGTGATATAGGGATTGGGTTCCTGCTCGGTTTGCAGGGTGATATTGAGGCCGATCGACTTGGCGTTGACATCGAAGGCTCCCCGATTGGCGGCCTCCATAATGCCAGGTCCTCCCCCGGTCACAATCACGTATTCGCGCTTCTTGCGACCCTTTTGTCTCTGTGAATCCAGCGAGACCAATCGAGCAAATTCACGCGCCTCGTCGTAGTAGCGGGATTTGGCGAGGACCCTATTGGCTATTGCCAAGTCGTTCTTCAAAATAGCGGATCGAGGGTGGGCGCGAATCGCTTCTTTTAGTTCGGCCACTCGCAGAGCAGCTTGCTTTCGTTCGACAATGCGGGTTGCACCAAAAACGACGATAGTCGAGTCGATCTTCTGTTCGATGAAAGTAGTTTCCGGCTTGAGGAGTTCCAATTGGAGCCGGACTGGGCGGAGTTCTCCCGTATTGAGGAAATCGATGTCTTTGTATGCGATGCGGTAGGCCGGCGACGCTTTGAGTCGCTCGGTCATTCTATTCCGGTCAACCGGAGTAGTCCCGTTCTTAGTCTTCCTTGACATGCAGCGTCCTATTGCTTCGCGGGGAAAGGGTAAACCTTCTCCCCCGCTTATGGGTGCACGGTACTCAGATATTCTTCCAATGGAACGTCGTGTGGAACTCCGAGACAGATGCCGATCGACTGGGCCATCTTGATCCAGGCGTGGTCGGCGGTGACTCGCCGGAATTTCCCGGCGACCTCGGTAAGCGGCACAGACGTCATTTCATTTTTCTGCAGCGAAACCATGCGGCCATATTCTCCCCTGGCGGCAAGGTGAACGGCTTCCACACCGAGACGGGTCGCCAGAAGGCGGTCATATGCCGACGGAGAACCACCACGGACCAGATGGCCGAGGATAGTGACGCGGCACTCCAACTGTAACAGTGCTTCGATCTGCGCGGCGATGCGGTGGGAGACGCCTCCAAGGCGGACAGCATCGGGAGAATTCTTGATCATTCTGCTTACAGTCATATTACCGCCGGCAGGTTTGGCACCTTCGCCAACGACCATGATCGAGAAGTTCTTGCCCTGTGACTTGCGCAATTTGATCTGTTCGACGATCGCATCGAGGTCATACGGGAATTCGGGCAAAAGGATGATATCTCCGCCACTCGCCAGGCCGGACCCAAGGGCGAGCCAACCGGCGTAACGCCCCATAACTTCGATGATCATGACGCGGTGATGCGATTGGGCCGTGGTATGGATCTTGTCAATCGCCTCAACAGCGGTCTGGAGTGCGGAATCATAACCAAAGGTTTGGTCAGTCCCCATCAGGTCGTTATCAATGGTCTTGGGAACGCCGACGATGGGAAGTCCCTTTTCGGCTAGTTGGGCCGAGGCGGCCATAGTACCGTCGCCACCAATAGCGATCAGACCGTTGAGGCCAAGAGATTCGAAGTTCATGACTGTTTCAGTGGAACGGTCCAGATAGACGTAATCATCCCCCTGGAGGACGGGGAAACGGAATGGATCAGCTCGGTTGGAGGAGCCGAGAATGGTGCCTCCTCTGGAGAGGAGCCCCGGTACATCCTTCATGTCCAGCACCTTAAAGCGGTTCTGGACAAGCCCTTCGTAGCCATCGAGGAATCCGACGACTTCCATACCGTATTCGTTTTCAGCGGTCTTGACGACGGCGCGAATAACGGCGTTTAGCCCCGGGCAGTCTCCACCACCCGTCAGCACCCCTAATCTCTTGCGTGTTTTGCCCATAGTCCTTAGTGTACAATTTTGACCCGCCAAAAGGAAAATAATAATTGGCAGCGGTCGTTAAGCTATTTATCTATCAATCGGCATGTAAGAAAACGACTTGAGCCGAGAACGGGGCAAAAGGCCCGAATTACGGCTAAATGCAAGGATGCAGGTTAACTTGTGACGGTTAGGTTCGATACATATAAAGTCGACGAACTACGGCACAATTGATAGGACCAGCACAAGGATAGGCCATGCGCGTTAAACAGGTACTCGTACTCCCCACTGTCCCCGATAAACTGAAGCCTTTGCAGGAGATGGCCCACAATATGTGGTTCTCCTGGAATTTTGAGGTGGTCAGGCTATTCATTCGACTCGATCCCGAACTATGGGAGGCCTGCTACCAGAATCCGGTTGAGATGCTGTCACGCCTGCCCCAGGAAGCGCTGGCCAAAGCGGCCCAGGATGAAGCATTCCTGGTCTCTCTTGACCGAGTTTATCAGAAATATGTCGACTATCACAATCGCCGGAAGTGGTTCCACTACAAATATCCGGATATGGAAGATCAGAAGATCGCCTACTTCTCTCTGGAGTTCGGTCTGGACACCGGACTTCCAGTCTACTCGGGCGGCTTGGGTGTGCTGGCTGGCGATACGCTCAAATCCGCATCGGATCTTGGGTTGCCGCTGGTTGGTGTAGGACTGCTTTATCGATATGGGTATTTCCGGCAGATCCTCTCCCCCGATGGTTGGCAGCAGGAGCGCTACGAAGAAAACGACTGGTATCATATGCCGGTTCAGTTGGTCAAGAACGGGCATGATGAACCGCTACGAGTGACCGTTGATCTTGACGGCATGCCGGTGCAGTGTCAGATCTGGAAAGTAACAGTCGGTCATATCCCCCTCTATCTGCTGGATACGAATATTCCTGAGAACTCTACTAAAGCGCGCGAGATTACCTCGGTGCTGTACGGTGGCGACAAAGATATGCGGATCCGTCAGGAGATCGTCCTGGGGATCGGCGGCGTGCGTGCCCTGAAAGCGCTGGGAGTGATTCCCGGTGTTTATCATATGAATGAGGGGCATAGCTGGTTTCTGGCGCTGGAGCGGTTGCGGAGCCTGATGGCGGATGACGGCCTCACGTTTAACGAAGCTTCGCAGTATGTCTGGGCGACATCTGTCTTTACGACTCATACGCCGGTGCCGGCCGGAAATGAACGGTTTGATCCGGTGCTGGTGCATCGGTACCTCGGCGATTTCATTAAGCAGTTAGGGATCAGTTGGAAAGATTTTGTCTCGATCGGTCGGGTCAACCCGATGGATGAAAACGAGACATTCTGTATGACGGTGGCGGCGCTGAAATATTCGGCCCACAACAATGGCGTGTCACAGTTACACAAACTCGTATCGCGCGAGATGTGGCACAATATCTGGCCGGGTCTGCCTAAGGATGAGATACCTATTACCGGTATCACGAACGGCGTGCATTTGTCTTCCTGGATCTCGCACGAGATGAACGAGCTATACGAATCATATCTTGGCCCCCATTTTACCGAGCGACCCGGCTCGCCCGAGATCTGGGACAAAGTGACCAAGGTGCCGGATATCGAACTCTGGCGCATCCACAGTAAACGTCGCGAGCGGTTGATCTTCTTTGCGCGAAAGCGACTGGCCCAGCAACTCAGTAAACGTCAGTCAACCCAGTTTGAGATTCAACGAGTAGAACATATCCTGGATACACAGGTTCTGACGATCGGGTTCGCTCGACGGTTCTCGACATACAAGCGTGGCTATCTGATCTTTAGCGATCCGGACCGTCTGGATAGGATCGTCAACAATCCCAAGGCGCCAGTGCAGATTATCCTGGCGGGGAAAGCCCATCCACTGGATAACCCGGGCAAAGAAGTGATCAAGAAGCTGATAGGGTTTGTCAATCAGGATCGATTCCGGAACCGAGTGATCTTCCTGGAGGATTACGACATTAATGTTGCACGCTATTTGGTGCAGGGATCGGATATCTGGCTGAATAATCCGCGTCGGCCGGAAGAGGCCTCGGGGACATCGGGAATGAAAGCGGCCATCAACGGTGCCTTGAACTTCTCGGTATTGGATGGCTGGTGGGATGAAGGATATTCCGAAGCTACCGGGTTCAAGATCGGCAATGGTGAAGAGCACGACAATTCAGAGATCGGCGACCGGCTCGAAGCAGAATCGCTCTATAATACGCTGGAACGAGAGATCATTCCGCTCTTTTATGAGCGCGAGACCAGAGATTATCCCGACAAATGGGTCTCCAAGATGAAGGGATCGATCTCGATGGCGGGCCGGGTATTCTCGGCGGCGCGGATGACCATGGAGTACACGGACAATTTCTATATTCCGACGATGCGCAAGAAAGAAGAACTCTCGGCTGATCATTATGCCGAAGCGCGCAAGTTGACTTCCTGGTTAGAACGAGTTCAGGGGAGTTGGGATAAGATCCAGATCCGCGATATCGACATGCCGGAACTTGGGCAATCGGTCAATATCGGTCAGCGTATCCCGGTCAAACTGCACGTGTATCTCGATGGGATCAAGCCGCAGGATGTGCGGGTCGAGGTTGTCGCCGGGCGGTTGACCTCACAAGAGCAACTGGTGACGTTTTCGCCGGTTGAGGCACGACTGAACGGACAGGCATCCAATCCTCCATCGGATAACGTTTTCGAGTATCACGGCGAGGTGGTTTGTAAGGAATCCGGACGACTGGGAATCACTGCGCGAGTAGTGCCCCGGAATGAGTATCTGACTGATTCTCCGAAGCCGAAGATGATCAGTTGGTGGTGATAGCAGAGTCCAAATTGGCAATAAACGACGGGCCGGTCTCAATGGAGATCGGCCCGTTTTGCTGATAAAGGACCGCCCGCCAGGCGGTGAAGCCGAGCGGGCGGGGTATGAGAGAGGATCGACTGGAGGGTTATCGTTTGTAGTTGGCATCGCCGCGATAGTCGCGGTGATCATCGCGCGAATCATCGTCGGAGAAATAACCGGCGAGTGACGCGGCGCGATCGATCAGGTCAACCAGCTCGTTGGTTTGCTCGCTCGGCAGTTGACGGCGGACCGACTGGGCCATGCGGCTCAGGTCTTCAAAACTGGTGTTGCTTCCGTATCTGGTCTCTTTCAGCATTTCGCCGAAACGTGAAGCGATCACGGCGAGACGGAATTCGGCGCGAGCCGACTCAAATCGCGGGATCCCCTTCCCTGCCTGCACATTCTTCGTCAGTTCAACGACCTCAGACTGATCGGCATCTTTCCATCGGACAAAGATGGTAGCCAGTTTGGCCGCCGGCTTGGCCTGCTTTAGAATCACTTCATACAATGCGGTGACTTCGTGCCCGGCGCCGACCTCGCCGCCATCCTGGCGGTTGTCGCGGAACTTGTTGTCGGCAATGGCGCGATTCTCGTAACCGATTAAGCGGTACTGTGAAACCACGTTCGGATTGAAATCAACCTGGACTTTCACGTCGCGGGCCAGCACCTGCAGCGTGCCGACCAGACCATCGACGAACAGTTTGCGCGCCTGATCCTCGGTATCGATATAGGCATACTTACCGTTGCCATTGATGGCCAGGCGTTCAAGCAATACGTCGTTGTAGTTCCCCATGCCAAACCCGAAAGTCGACATGGTGATTCCCCTGCGAACAAACTGCTTGATGTCGCGCATGATGTCATCCGGGTCGGTCTTGCCGACATTAGCGACACCATCGGAACAGAGAACGACCAGATTGTTGTGGCCGTTCACATACTGGCGATTAGCCATCTCGTAGCCAAGGCGAATGCCGGCCTCGGCATAAGTTGAGCCACTCGGCTGGAGGCGGTCAAGCGAACGAAGTATCTGGCGCTTGTTGTCGCCGTTGGTCGGGTCAAGGACGATGAATGCTTTGGCGCCGTAGGCCACAATGCCGACCCGGTCATTGTGATCCAACTGCTCGATCAACATCCGGAGCGACTGCTTGAGCAGTTCGATACGGTTGCCGTAGTTCATCGAACCGGAGACATCGATGACCAAGGTCAAGTTGAGCGGTTTGCGCTCCCACTCTGAGATCTCGCGCCCCTTTGATGCCGATCTTGAGAAGCGTCGAGCGACGGTCGAACGGCGAACCGGACATCTCCGTAAAGATGCGGAATTTCGACTGGTCCGGAGTGTTATAGCCGTAATCGAAATGGTTGACGAATTCTTCGACACGGATAGCATCGGCCGGCGGAAGCTGGCCATCGTACAGAAAGGTGCGAGCCAGAGTAAAGGAAGCATCGTCAACATCGAGACCAAAGGTCGACAGGTGGTCCTTTCGGGTATCCACGAACCGATTCGTGCCGTAATCGTGGAAAAACATGTCTTCGGGATACGGGCGGTGATAGGAGTCATACTCTTCATTCCGGGGCCGCTCGGCCGGTCTTGAACTCAGATAATCTTCAGTGCGGCCTTCTTTGTCATTCAAGGCTTGAGTCGGACCGTAGAACGGGGTTAAGAGTTTTTGGATAACTGACCGCTCGGGAGATGTGCTTTGCTTCTGCGTCGCTGAGTGTTCATCTTCACTAATGTCAACATTGCCAGTCGAAGATTTGTAGTCATCCTTTCCGGTGGCCGAAGGCTCCTGTTTTTTTGCCTTGCCTCGCAACGGGATCAATTCGATCACCAGCGAGGTCGTCTTGCCGGAGAGAATTTCAATGTCATGCCGTTCGGCGGTTTCATAGCCATTGGCGGTGATGGAAATGCTGTAACTGTCCGGAGAAAGTTGGGTAATGAGGAAGCGGCCATCTTTGTCCGATACTGCCTGCCGCCCCTCCCCCATCAGGGTAACCAGGGCGCCGGGAACAGAGGCGCCACTGCCACTTTCAATAACGCGTCCGGAGAGATTGGCATCGGCAGGCGCGCCGAAAACGAGTTCGGCGGTGACACCGACCAGCAGGCCGGCTGCCAGCATGATCCAGATGATGCAGGTTTGTTTCATGGCTCATTTCCTCACTTTCACAGTTCGGTGAATTTCTTCTTCTAAGCTGAGTACCAGTGAGAAACGGGAATCTTCCCGCGAATCCAAAAGAGGACGGATTTGAGCGACATTGCCGTCGGGCGAGCCGCCGGGAATAGTCCGTAACCCAAGGTTTATTAGAAAGTTAGGATTGAGAAAGCGGCGAGAAAGCTTGACAGTCGGGTCTCGCTATTCTTTATTCTGTTACAAATTTCACCAACTCACTCATCCATGGAGGAGCGCATGATGAAGCGTACATTCTGGCCGTCGATGGTCTGCCTGGCAATGGTAGTCGCATTGGGCGGTATGGTCTTCTCTTTTGACTTTAGTACGGTCGAGAAGACAGTGACAGAGCATACCCTGAAAAATGGTCTCAAGATACTGGTAATGGAGCGTCACGACGCCCCGGTGGTGTCGTTTGCCACATGGGTCAATGCCGGTTCGGCGGATGACCCGAAAGGGTACACCGGCCTGGCACATATGTTCGAACATATGGCATTCAAGGGGACGACTACCCTGGGGACCAAGGATTACAAGGCCGAGGCAAAGGCAATCGCACTTGAAGACTCCCTGTTCATGTTACTTCGAGCGGAGAGAAACAAAGGGCGGTTGACGGACACTGTCCTGGTCGCCAAGCTTCAGAAGGACTACGAGGCGGCGCGCGAAGCATCGTACGCCTATGTCAATTCGAACGAATTTGGCAACATAGTCGAGCGCGAAGGGGGCGTAGGAATGAACGCCGGGACCGCGTACGACTGGACGATGTATACTTATTCGCTCCCGTCGAACAAGCTGGAGATGTGGATGATGCTGGAATCAGAGCGGTTCCTCAATCCGGTTTTCCGCGAAATGTACAAAGAGCGGGATGTGGTGGCGGAAGAGCGCCGGATGCGGATCGAATCCAATCCGATCGGGCGACTACTTGAGGAGTATGGATCGCTGGCATTCAAGGCGCACCCGTACGGCGTTTCAGGTGTAGGACATATGTCGGATATCCAGTATTACTCTCGTGAAGAAGCAAAAGCATTCTTCAGCAAATACTATGTACCGTCCAATATGACAGTCGTCATCGTTGGTGATGTCGACCCGAAAAACGCGATCGCGCTGGCAGAGAAATATTGGAACCGTATCCCGTACAAGCCGAAACCGCAGCTGATAGCGACAATCGAGCCGCCGCAGATCGGTGAGAAGCGGGTCGTGTTAGAGGATCCTTCACAGCCGATCTTTATTGCGGGCTGGAAGATCCCGGAACGGACTCATCCCGATCGCCCGGCGATCGAAGCGTTCTTGGAGTACTTGACTTCCGGACGGACCTCGGTGATGTACGAGGCGATGGTGAAGGAATCTAAGATCGCGGTACAGGTGCAGGCATTCCCTGGCTATCCGGGTGACAAGTATCCGACCATGGGATCGGTCCTGGCGGTTCCTTCGGCTGGGCACACTGCCGCGGAGTGTGAGGCGGCTGTCTTTGGGATCATTGACTCGGTCAAGGCCCTCAAAATCTCCGCAGAAGAATTGGATAAGATAAAAGTACGCAACAAAGCCTCGTTCGTCGGTCAGTTGGAGGACAACGATGGCATGGCGTTCCAGCTCGGCGCATACCAATTGTATTGGGGGGATTGGCGTGAGATGTTCCGGGAGCTTGACCGGATCAATGCGGTCACCCCGGAGGATGTCCAGCGAGTCGCGCAGCAGTATTTCATCAAGTCGAATCGAACTGTTGCGATCATGAACACGGTGGAAAGCTGAGCTGAAGGAGTAATAGAATGAAACGAATCAATATAATCATACTGGCGCTGGCGGCGATCATGCTGTGCGCGCTGACGGCTTCGGCCCAGGATGTGACCAAACTGAAATTTCCTGCGCTGAACCCAATTACGATCCCCAAAGTCGAGAAGGTGACCCTGGATAACGGGCTTCGGCTTTATATCCTTGAGGACAACAGCCTGCCTATCGTGCAGGCCTCGGTCAGAATCAATTGCGGCGGCTATCTCGAACCGGCCGACAAGCTCGGGCTGGCCTCGATCTGCGGGCAGGTCCTGCGTACGGGCGGAACCGCGAAATGGACCGGCGACCAGATCGACCTCGCGTTGGAATCGGTCGGTGCATCTGTTGAGACCAATATCGGCAATCTGAACGGTTCGGCCTCGATGTATACTCTAACCGAGAATCTGGACCTTGGTCTGGAGGTATTGGCGGAAGTGCTCCGCCGTCCGGCATTTTCTCAGGATAAGATCGACCTGGCGAAAGTCGGAATGCGGTCGATGATCTCGCGACGGAACGATGATCCGTTTTCAATCGGTATTCGAGAGTTCCTGAAAGCGGTTTATGGTGCCGAGTCGCCGTATGCCCGACATACCGAATATGCAACGATCGATGCGATCACGCGGGCCGATCTGGTAGGATTCCACCAAGCGTGCTTTAATCCGGAGAATTTCCAGATCGCGATCTGGGGAGATATCAAGAAGGATGAGATCATCGCCAAAGTGAATCAGTATTTTGGTGACTGGGCCAAAGGCTCAATGCCGATCCCTCCCCCGCCGGCGGTGGACTACAAGTACGAACCGGGTCTGGCGTATGTGGCCAAAGAAGATGTCAATCAGAGCAATATCTTCCTCGGACATATCGGCGGATTGGTGACCGATCCGGATTATCCGGCCCTGATCGTTATGAACAATATCCTGGGTGGATCGTTTGCCAGCCGGTTGTTCAACAACGTGCGTTCGAAGGAAGGTTTGGCTTACTCGGTGGGTGGCGCATATACAGCTAATGTGAGCTACCCGGGAACGTTCTACTCGTTTGCATCGACCAAGTCAGAAACGACAGCCAAGGCTATCAAAGAGATCATCACTCAGATCAAGTCAATGCAGACCATTCCTCCGACGCCGGCGGAAATGAGTATCGGCAAGGATGGATATCTGAACTCGTTTGTATTCAATTTCGACAGCCGTTCTGAAGTGATCTCGCGACTGATGTACTATGATTTCTTCGGACTTCCTGAGGATTTCCTCGCAAAGGAAAAAGAGTCTGTCGAAAAAGTGACCCCTGCCGATGTAATGGCGGCGGCCAAGCGGGCGATTCACTCGGATGCGCTCAAGATCGTAGTGGTGGGCAAAAGCGAAGATTTCGACACTCCGCTCGACCAGCTCGGCTTGGGACCAGTGACTGCGCTGGATATCACCATTCCAGCCAATGTCCCCAAGAAGGAATTGGTGGTTAATGACGAAACGTTGGCCAAAGGTAAGAGCCTTCTTGCCAAAGCGGCTACGGCGCATGGTGGCCTGAAAGCCATCAAGGCGGTGAAGTCGGTTGCAATGAAGGGAGTAACCACGATCACGACTCCGGGTGGAGAGATACCTATCGGAGTGGAGATGGTCTACCAGTTCCCCGACAAAGTGCGCTCGCAGGCCGATGTCATGGGACAGAAGATGATCGAAGTGCGCAACGGCGATGCCGGCTGGAAGATGGACCGGACCGGAGCGTACGTACCAAAGACTGCTGACGACATCAAAGACGACACCAAGGAGACCGCCCGTAATACGCTGGTACTTCTGGGCGGGTCCGACAGTCCTACATTGAAGGCAGTTTATGCCGGTGACGGTGATGCCGGCGGTGCCAAGGTCAGCCTCGTCGCTATCCTGGGCGAAGATGGAGCACCGACGGTTACGCTGGGGATCGATCCTGTCTCAGGCAATCTTCTCTCCAAAGAATACTGGGGTCAGGGAATGATGGGTGAAGGGAATATGCAGGAGATCTACGGCGATTTCAGCAAGTCAGGGAATGTGCTGTTGCCTATGAGCACAACCCACAATATGAACGGACAGAAGTTTATGGCGGTGAAGTTGACCGAAGTGACGATCAATGGCGCGATTCCGCCCGGCAGTTTCGACAAACCGTAAGGGAAGTTACTTGCATACTGAGACAAAAGAGCCGGCTGACGCCGGCTCTTTTCTTTACCGGACAGTCCAGTATTGATGCGATTGACAGAGAACTCCACAATTATCAGGCGGATACGTCTTAGGGGAAGGGCGGGCGATCGAAAACCGCTTGCCTGACCTGGCGAAATCAGCTACAATAAACCCGGACAGACGGTTACGTCTGTCGACTGGAAGGTACTGGGAACTGCAGCGGACGCACGCTGCGCAAAATTGATAAAGAGTGTGATTTATGTCACTCACCACGCTAATGCGAGCGTTGTTGGCACTCGCTTTGAGTCTTCTGGTGACGGCGGCGGCGTTTGCGCGCACGGCGGAACCAGTCCCTGATTCGACTCGCCCTCCACTTGTTATCTCCACCGCATCGCCAGCCTATTGCCTGACGACACACAATATCGGGAAGATCGTCCTTGGCGTGACCAACTACGGGATATTCGGTTCCGGGTCGGGATCGATCGTCGGGAGTGGCGCGGACTGTTTTACGGCCCAGGTGGTACCGTCGTGCGAATACCCCAAGGGGAGCGGCGCCTGGTACCTCTATTCCGGATCCCTCTGGATCGGTGCGGTCAAAGGTGAGGATACCCTGGTATCGGTCGGTTCGGACGGCTGGATATTTGGACGACGGGAAATGAATCCTTACGACCAATTTGCCAATCCGGATGCGGAGATGAAAACTCGGTCGATCATTGATCCCAGCGCGCCGGAGTACGAGCTGGCGGTATCAGAGCAGGATATGATCGCATCGTACACGGATTCATTTACCACCGGAGTAACGGGATTAGGGACCGACTTTTTGGATGGTCGCAATCACCGACCGCTTTATATAGACGTCAGTCAACGATCGTACGCCTGGTCGTATTCGTACGCCGAGGATTTTGTTCTCTTTGACTACTCGATCACTAATGCGAGCAACGAGCGACTAAATAACGTCTTCATGGGTCTGTACATTGACGCCGATGTTGGCGAGGCTAACAGCAATGAAGCGGCGCAGGACGATATCTGCGGATTTTTGTTTGATATCCCCTCCCCTGCGGTCTTTTCGGGGAACTGCGACTATTTCCGGGATACCGTGTTCATTGCCTGGATCGCGGACAATGATGGGGATCTGGGGAAGCAGGTCAAAGTACCCAATGTCACCGGAAGCCGCGTGATCCGGACGCCGGCTGAGACGCTGGATGTCTCATTCAACTGGTGGGTTGGAAATACTGATGCTCGGTTTGATTTCGGTCCGCAAGAGCGGCGGAAGCTGCGCGACCTGGGAACGGGCGGAAAAGGGACGCCGGAAGGGGATCGGAACAAGTACTTTTTCCTTCGAAACAAGGAGTTTGACTACGACCAGATCTTCACGGCTTCAATCTCCATAGCGGATTCGCTTTGGGATTATCCCAACCCTGCTCTGGCAGTCGATCTGTCGACCGGTTTCGACACACGCTACCTGCTATCGTTCGGGCCATTTCAGCTTGAACCGGGTGAGTCGGCGCCGATCTCTGTCGCGTACGTGGGGGGCGAAAACTTCCATACGCTGGCTTCGAACACACTGAATAATTTGATCAACACCTATAACCCGGACGAGTGGCTGCGGAATGTCAATTTCGACGATCTGGGACTCAATGCCGTCTGGGCGTCCTGGGTGTACGACAATCCGGGTGTTGACACGGATGGAGACGGTTCGCGCGGAGATTATCGGGTCTGTTATGGCGAAGTGACTTATGACACGATCAGTACTGATCCGCTCGAGATCGATACCACCTACGGTCAGCCGGACACGCTTTTCTACCGCGGAGATGGGGCGCCGGATTTTCGAGGAGCCTCGCCGCCACCGGCGCCGAAATTCTGGGTCTACCCAACGGACGGTAAACTCCGCGTCCGCTGGAACGGTCTGCGCTCAGAAACGGCGATCGATGTCTTTAGTCATGTCGCCGATTTTGAGGGGTATCGTGTCTACGCCAGTCGCGACGACCGACCCGCTTCCTATTATCTGGTTGAGTCGTTCGATCGCGAGGACTTCAATAAGTTTGTCTATGTGTCACAGAAGCCGGGTGGCGCGGGATTCATGCTTCTTGAGAATCCGTTCACTCGGGAACAACTGGTCGCACTGTACAGCGGCGGGAATACATCGTGGGACCCGGAATTCTATACAGCGACCAATCCATTCCGTCTCCCCGGATTCCTTGGTGACTCGATATTCTATTTTGCGCGCCAGGATTACAACCAGTCCGAGCTGGGCGTTTCGACACGTATTCGAAAGATCTATCCGGATGCGCTCAAGCCGACCATCCTGGAGCCGGACTCGATTCCAGTACCGGATCGCCCCACCTACCTGACTGAGGATGGGTACTTCAAGTATTACGAATACGAGCTAACGCTTGAGAATCTGCTACCGACTGTCCCCTACTACGTGAATGTAACTGCCTTTGATTTTGGTTCACCGCAATCAGGGTTGGGTAGCCTTGAAACATCGGTGACTGTGGGCTCGGAGATCGCATACGCACAGGCGGGAAGCGACGAGGTTGCAGCGGAAGATCTTCCGGTCTATGTCTACCCCAACCCATATCGTCTTGATGCGGACTATCGGGGGGGCGGTTTTGAGGGGCGGGACAGTGATACTCGTGACAATGCGCCCGATCGGCAACGCAAAGTACACTTTGCGAATCTCCCGCCGGAGTGCACTGTACGTATATTCACGCTGGATGGCGACCTGGTGAGAGAATTCGAGCACAATGTAGACCCTGGTGACCCGACGGCGACGCACGATTCATGGGATCTGATCACGCGTAATACACAATTGATCGTTTCGGGTATTTATTACTGGGTAGTGCAAAAGCCGGATGGCTCGACCCAGATGGGCAAATTGGTCATCATTATGTAGGTTGGATTGTTTGGAATGAATTATCGGATCGGAAAATTGGGCCGTTCCCGCATGCAGTGGCTGATTGGAACGGCCTTTCTAATAGTCGGCCTGGCACACGGCGCTGTGGCTCGCGAAGGGATGCCGCTTTCCAAGAAGGATGCGCTGGACCAGCATCTCCGAAGCGAAGTGTCGATCGCAACGCGTGCCGAACCGGTGCAGTATATCGCGCACAGTCGCGGGAACATGCAGCTCGCGTTAGCCAATAACGGGACATTTGGAACGTACGGTCAGGAATTACCTGACCCGTTCACCGGGCTCCAGATACCATCCTGCATCTACCCCAAAAACAGCGCACTCGTCTACCTTTATGTAGGAGCGTTTTGGATCGGGGCGATCGTCGGCGAGGATACGCTGGTCTCGTGTGGGACCGAGGACTTTTACCAGACCCTGGAGTTTCAGCCCGAAGTACCGGATTGCGACGACGCATTCGCCCGAAATGGATTCTGCTATTATTCAATTGATGAACAGAGTGATTTCTACACGCCGCAGGCTTTCTCAGAACAAGATTTGATCTGCTCTTATGTCGACACGTTTAGTTCACCGGCGATCGTATCCCCTGATCCAGTCGACAATCGGAGTCACCGTCCTCTGGGAATCAGGGTGACGCAGCGTTCGATGGCCTGGAGCTACTCGTATGCGGATGACTTCATCCTATTCGATTACCAGATTGAGAACATCGGTGACGATCTACTCAACGATGTCTATATGTCGATCTGGGTGGATGGAGACGCGTGGCATACGTCGCGTAACAGCCCCGAAGGATGGAATGACGACCTGGTAGGATTCTATCGCGAGCATCCGGCGCCGGAAGGATGCGGTTTTGTGGATACAGTCAACATTGCCTACCACGCAGATGCAGATGGAGATCCGGGTGGTTCCAGTTGGGATAGTCGATCAACCCGCGCAGTAGTAGGAACCCGCGTCGTGCGGACGCCGGCTGATTCGTTGGAGTACTCGTTCAACTGGTGGATCATCAACTACTCCGATCCCAAATTTGATTTTGGTCCGCGCAAGACCGGCTCTGTGGGTGATCCTTTTCGCAATATGGAGGGACGTTTGGGGACCCCGACCGGCGACGCCAACAAATACTATGTGATGAGCCGACGGGAGTTTGACTACGACCTGCTCTACACCGCGATAGATCATTCGGATTCGGGATGGTTGCGTCCACCGGCAAATGCCGTTGAAGTAGCTTCCGGGTATGATGCCCGCTACTTGTTGTCGTTTGGACCATTCGACCTGGCGCCCGGTCAGCAATTGCCGATCTCATTTGCCTGGGCCGGTGGAGAGAACTTTCATCAGGAGCCGGATGACTTCGCACGACTGTTCCGTCCTTCTGCACCGGACCCATACTATCAGTCCCTCAGTTTTGACAACTTGGCGGCCAATGCACGGTGGGCATCCTGGGTTTACGATAACCCGGGAATAGATACTGATGGCGATGGATATGTTGGGAAGTTCCGAATCTGCACCAAGGATTCAGTGATCGAACGGATCGACACCACAATTACTGAATTCGATACGCTCATTGATACGCTGTTCCGCGCCGTGCTGGCGGATACCTTTTTCTATGAAGGGGATAATGTTCCTGACTTTCGTGGCGCCGGACCGCCTCCTGCTCCTCTCTTACGAGTCATCCCTAGTCTGGGGAAACTGACGCTTCGCTGGAATGGATACCGGTCTGAGACCTCGAAAGACATCTTCCTGGGGAAGGTCGATTTTGAGGGGTACCGCATGTATATCGGATTGGACAGTCGGCCGGGGAGCATGTCGCTGTCAGCATCATACGACCGGGAGGATTACAATAGATTTGTCTTGAAACAAACAGGACCGGGGACGTTTGCCTGGTCATTGACGGAGATACCGTTCACGCTGGACTCATTACGGACGATATTCGATGACCCAGTATTCGATCCGAGTGCGCACCCGCTGGCAAATCCGTATCAATTTGGCGACAGCCTATTCTATTTTGAACCGCAGGATTATAACTCATCGAGTCTCGGACTTCAGGGCGGCATTCGAAAGGCGTATCCTGACGCAGTGGTACCGCCGTCCGACACGGCACTCTGGACGGACGATTTAGTGACCTACGAACATGGAGAACCTCTCCCCCGCTATTACGAATATGAGTTTGACCTTGAAAATTTGTTGCCGTCGATCCCGTACTATGTGTCAGTAACGGCGTTTGATTTTGGGTCGCCCAAAGCGGGCCTACTTTCTCTGGAAACCAGCCCATACAACGATTTTGTGGTGGAGTATCCGCAGATTCCGTCGGACTCGGTGGAGGCAGCCGGTCTGGAAGCGTATGTGTATCCGAATCCGTATCGGATCGACGCGGATTATGCGTCGATGGGGTATGAAAATCGGGAGCAGATCGACCCGGAGAGGGCGCGGCGGATCCACTTCATGAACCTTCCAAAGGTATGTACCATATCGATTTATTCGCTTGATGGGGACCTGATTCGGCGCATCGAGCACAATTATCCGGAGGGCGGGCCCGGGTCGATGCACGAGTCATGGGATCTGATCACACGGAACACGCAGGCAGTCGTGTCGGGCCTCTACTATTTTGTCGTTGAATCGGCCACTCGGACCCAGATCGGAAAGCTCGTAATCATAAAGTAGCCATTGACATCAGGGCGGGAAATTCCGACCTTAACGGCCTGTGGTCCGCCTGCATCGACGGTCTGGAATTCGGGTCAAAATCTGCCTGATACATTCCTCGCTGAACGGATTCACACTTAACAACGTCAATTATTGCGTACTTTTAACATGATGGAGTTGTGGAACGTATGTTCAAGAACTTGACGCTACGGGCAGTCTTGGCTGTTGGGATAGGACTGGTCGTGAGCGGCTCCGTGGTGGCTCGATCATTGCCGCGAGAGGATAACGGTCCGCGGGGGCCGGTCGTTGGCGCGACAGCCGCTCCAGCCTATTGTGCGGCCCTGCACAATATTGGGAAGATAGCCCTAACGGTGACAAATTACGGCAATTTTGGCACCAGCGATGGATCGTTCATTCAGGGAAGCACTTCCGACTGTTTCACTGGCGAAGCACTCGTCGGCGTGGAATACCCGAAGGGGTCGAACACGCAGTATTGCTTTGCGGCTTCATTCTGGATCGGGGCAGTCAAAGGGGAAGACACCTTGGTATCTGTGGGGGCTGACGGTTGGCTCCCGCAACGCGAAATGCAGCCATATGATGTTTCACAAGAAGGGTCCGAGTTGAAGACCCGGTCGATCATCGACCCGGAGTCGGATGAGTACGAACTGGCGGTATCCGAGCAGGATATTATTGCGGTTTATACCGATACGTTCACAGTCGGAGTGGGCGGTCTGGGACAAGATGAGATCGACGGTCGGAATCACCGACCGATCGGCTTTGAAGTGGCTCAGCGGTCTTACGCCTGGTCTTACTCGTATGCCGAAGACTTCGTGCTGTTTGATTACACGATCAAGAATAACAGCAATGAGCGACTCGATAACGTATACATGGGTTTGTATGTCGATGCCGATGTGGGTGAGAGTGGCGCTGCGCAGGCGTCCGTTGATGATATATGCGGATTCCTGAATGACATACCGTCACCGCCGAACTACTCGGGAAGCTGTACCTACTTCCGCGATACGGTGTATATCGCCTGGATCGCGGATGGCGACGGGAAGTTGAATGAGCAAACGCCGGTTCCCCATGTGACTGGAAGCCGTATCATTCGTACCCCGGCGGAGACACTGAATGTGTCATTCAACTGGTGGGTGTCGAATGGTTCGCCGCAACTTGACTTCGGACCCCGCCATCGCGACAAGGCCCGTGATCTGGGAACCGGTGGTAAAGGGACGCCGGCAGGAGATCGTAACAAATATTTCTTCCTGCGTAACACCGAACATGATTATGATCAGATCTTCACGAAAGATATCGCCATCAGCGATTCGCTGTGGGAGTATCCGACTCAGGCAGTAGCCCAGGACATTTCCAACGGATTTGACACGCGGTATCTGTTGTCGTTTGGTCCATTTACCCTGCAACCGGGTGATGATGGTCCGCTCTCGTTTGCGTATGTCGCGGGTGAGAACTTCCATACGGTGACCAACAACTGGGATGTCAATCTTGGTAACGCGTATCTCCCGTATACTTTCATGTCTAATGTCTCGTTTGAAGATATTGGCCTGAACGCCATGTGGGCTTCGTGGGTGTACGACAACCCGGGGATAGATACCGACGGTAACGGATCGCGCGGAAGTTTCCGAGTCTGTTACGATTCGTGCACGTATGACACGATTTCCTTAGACCCTTTCGTTGTAGATTCATCCTGCTTCGGCCCGGATACGTTGTATTACTCGGGTGACGGCGCTCCTGATTTCAGAGGCGCATCTCCGCCGCCGGCTCCGATCAAGTGGGTTTACCCGAGCGAAGGCAAACTCCGCGTCCGGTGGAACGGCCTGAATTCAGAGACTACGAAAGACGTGTTTAGCCGAGTGGCCGATTTCGAAGGTTATCGCGTATATCTTGCTCGTGACGAACGCGCGGCATCCTTCTCCTCATACGCGAGCTTTGATGTCGAGGATTACAATAAGTTTGTCTACACGACCCAGATGCCGGGAGGCGGGTCAGGGTACGTGCTCAAGGACAACCCGTTTACTCGCGAACAGTTGATCGCATTGTACAGCGCCGGGAACCCGAACTGGGCACCGGAGTCATTTACGATCAACAATCCGTACCGTAAGCCGGGCTTCCTGGCCGATTCGATCTTCTATTTCCAGCCGCAGGATTTCAACCGTTCGAATCTCGGCGTCTCCACGCCGATCACCAAGATCTATCCGGATGCTCCGTATCCGCCGTTCCTGGTAGCAGATTCGATCCCGGAAGCCTCGCGAGATACCTTCCTGACCGAGGATGGGTATTTCAAGTACTGGGAATACGAAGTGGAAATCGAGAATCTATTGCCGACCGTTCCTTACTATGTGAACGTAACGGCGTTTGACTTTGGCTCTCCGCAGTCCGGTCTCGGCAGCCTGGAAACCTCGGTGACGGTCAACTACGAAGTGGCTTTCCCGCAGGCCAATTCTGAGACAGTGGCGGCAGAAGACCTTCCGGTCTATATCTATCCGAACCCGTACCGTTTCGACGGCAATTATCGGGTGGATGGATTTGAGGGACGCGACAGAGCGACACGTGGCAAGGCGCCGGATCGCCAGCGCGTGGTCAATTTTGCGAACCTCCCGCCGCAGTGTACCATCAAGATCTTCACGCTGGATGGTGACCTGGTCCGCGAGATCACACATGATGTTGATCCGACCGACCCAACTTCAACTCATGGAGAGTGGGATCTGATCACTCGCAACACGCAGCTTATCGTTTCGGGTATCTACTACTGGACTGTTGAAGAACCGAATGGTAAGATCCAGATGGGCAAGATGGTCATTATCATGTAAGAGATTTCGACAAATAGTCGAAAGTAAAGGCTGCCGTACACCGGCGGCCTTTTTTTTGTCTGGTCCTCTCCCCTTACTCTTTGATATTGAAATGGAGCGGGAGTCGCCGTCCAAATCGCCAATAACCAGCGGCGGCAACCAAAGACAATGACGAGATCAGAAGCCAGGCGACGGCGGGCTGACCGCCGAAATGGTCGAGGATGACGCCGCCATACAACGGGCCAAGAGACCACCCTGCCGTCTCCATGAAACCACGAATTCCAAGGTATCTACCAAGCCTGCCGGGCGGCGCCAGACGCGAGGTCAGGGTCAACCCGGGCGGCGACATGGTGACTTCACCAACGGTGACGACGAACAGTGCCAGCATGAAATATTCGAACCCAATCAATATCCCCATCATGCCGTACCCGACGAAATAGAGCAAAGACCCGAGCATCAACTGAAATGTGAACGTCTTATGAGCGAACATGCGGGTGATGGGGATTTGCAGGATGGCGACCAGAAGACCGTTGACAGTAAAGAGCAATCCGAGCTTGGCCTCGGAAAGACCGATCATCTCCACTGCATAGACGGAGAACGGGGCTATCAGTTGTGCGACCACCAGATAAAGGATGAATGTCAGACCGGCATGGATGGCGAGATTTTTGTCGTCTTTGATGGCGATCAGATCCCGCATCCGGAATTTGTCGGTCGGCGCATTGGTGAGCGGAGGAACGGTCAGATAGAAGCGGAAGATCATGGCCGAAGCCAGGGTGAGCACGGCCGAGATGTAGAAGAGTGACGGATACGAGGTTTTGGCGAGAAAACCACCAATTGCCGGCCCGACTGCCCATCCCAGATTGCTGGCTGAGCGAGCGATCGCGTAGCCATAGAGACGTTTTTCCGGAGGGAGGATGTCCGAGACCAAGGCGTTCACGGCAGGCATGAAGAGGGAACCGAATATCGAGTTAACGGTGAAAAGGAGTGATATCCACCAGAATCCCCAGCCAAAGGCGATTGCCATGCCGAGAAACAGAAACGAGGCGGCGCGAACGGTCTGTGAATGAATCAGGAGGCCGCGACGCCCAAGACGGTCAGACATTTCACCGCCCACGGCCTGAAATACGGCACGAACAATCGCCTGGGCGGCGAAAAACAGTCCGATCTGCGAGGCAGACAGGCCAAGTTCGCCATGAAAGTAGATCGAGAGAAAAGGAATCGAGGCGGCAAAACCGAGGGCGGCGACGAACCAACCAGCGACCAGAACCCAGAGACGTGAGTCAAACTCACGGAAGAAAGCCATCAAGCGCCCTATCATCATATAGGCGGGAATATAGGCGGAAGGTCGTGGGGACCAAGCAGAAAATCGACCGACCGGTCGTCAGTCCGTGGAAAGGCCGAATTTCCTGCTGAAGAAGTTGACAATCGTCTCAAAGCCGCTGATATCGTGGGATCGCCAGCCGGCTTCGGCCATGTCACGCAACTGCCCCCGATGGCGCATGGTATCCAGACGCGATCCAAGGGACTGCGCGTGATTAAGGCTCGTTAGACAGAAGGCAACTTTGCGATCGAGGAGAAATTGTCGATTGAGCGGAGCAAAGGAGCCTTTGGGAGGATCGAGAACAAACATTGGCAGTCCGAGTCCGACCGCCCAGTTGGAACGTTCGTGGGACGGGGCGACGAAAAAATCAAAGTACGGAAAAAGCCTGCTGGAGAAGATATTCTCTTCGCGATGATTGGTGTGCAGAACCAAGGTGATCCCACCGAGGTCTATAGGCAGGTCGGAGCCAGCATCGACCAGACGGAACAGATGGTCGGTACCCTTCAGTCGTGATTCGATCATTCGATGCAACCGTCTCCCCCGTCTGGCAAAGATGATGGCTGAGTGTCCGGCTGCGACGGTCGCCAATGCTGCCGCGATCAGTTTGTCGACATGGTCGCTCGGCTCGGCGCCGGAAGAAAAGAACGCCCCGGTAAGGGGAGTGTTGTCGGCATAGTGGTGCAGGCGCGAGTGGTAAGCATCGACTGCCTGGCGGACCTTGGCCGGCTCGATACAGAGACCGGAGATCAGTATCTGTTCGGAGCTGTATCCGACCGCTCGAAACCGATCAGCGACATAGTCAGTGGGGACGATAACCATGTTGGCACCCGTGACGAGCGACTCATCGGGGCAACCAGCTCCCCATGCTGATAGATCAGGTGACACTTCTGTCTGAGAATCGGGACAAGGATCGGATGAGAGACCACAACGGGGTGCTCCGGGCGACCAAATCGTCGTGAAAGCCCAGCCCCAAGGACTGAAATAAGCGGGCCACCGCGATTCAAGTCGTTGCGCTGACGAAACCGGCTGTAGTATTTACCGAAGCGGCCGGGCGACGAACCGACATGGTAAAGCCAGTTGACTGTCCACCAGGCAGCGCGGGAGTGCAGCGGAGCAAGCGAAGTGAGGTTCTCTACTGATCTGACCAGGCCAACCTTACCCGAACGGTTGCAGGCCTCGATTATCCCCTCAAGGTAAAAAGGATGACCCCGTCCGATCGGGAGATTGAGAAATGTGATCCTCGTCTGATTCGACATATCGCCTCTGTAACGGAAAGTAGCATATCAATCATCCTGTGGCAAATAGAGGTTAGAGAAAAAACCTGGAGATTGAAGCGGCACTATCGTACCTTGTGTAGAAGAAAGTGGCAATGCATACAAGACTGAAGAAAATCGGAGTCTCCCTCCTGCTGTCCGGAATAATGCTGGCGCTGATCGTGGTCGGCTGTAAGAATGATATCTCCGGGCCGGGTGGTGACGAAGCCAATCTAATAACCAATCCCAGTTTTGAACCGGGTGACTATCCAACCTATGCCGGTTGGAATCTGAATGACTCGATCTTCGACAGCCTGCAGCATTTCACGAATGATGTCCCGATCCTGGGGGGAAACTGGTCATTGAAGCTGGTACCTGAGTTTTCGCCGGAGGAGGGTTGGGCGGATTACTATGTGGTAGGTCCGGCGGACCGGTATGTCTATCGTCTGGCGGTTTGGGCAAAAACGGTGGGCGACTGGGATGGCGGATCGGTGCAGTTTCTCCTTCGCGCTCCGGGTTCAAGCGAACTTCGGCAATTCACACCGGTCAATGTGGAAAGCTGGCAGTATTATTCGCTGGAAGATACAGTCCGGCTGTACGATGATGATACGCTGGTAGTGCGATTGAGCGCGGGTACCGGCAATCCGGACGGAAATGATGCGGTGCTGTTCGATGAGGTTTCGCTTCAACGGTACAAGTGATCTAATTAGGATGCAGATAAAGAAAAAGGGCCGGTCAAACCGGCCCTTTGTGTTTTCAGGCGATTGTTAGTTGTTGAGGGCGGCCAATTCGGCGGCATCGACAACTTTGGAGAGGTCGAGGAAGATGAGCAGGCGATCTTCGAGCTTCGCCACGCCTTTGATGTACTCGGCATTGACGCCGGTAACGATCTCGGGAGGCGGTTCGATTGTGCTAGAGGACAGTCGAAGCACTTCAGAGACGGCATCCACGATCATGCCCATGATGTTGCCGTTGATATCAACGACGACGATACGAGTGTTCTTGTCGTATTCTTTGACTTCGAGAGAGAAACGCTTACGGAGGTCGATGATCGGAATGACCTTGCCGCGAAGATTGATGACACCCTCGACATAATGTGGCGCCTGCGGGACGCGAGTGATCTCCACCATTCGGTTGATCTCCTGGACTTTCAGGATCTCGACACCGAATTCTTCGGAACCGATATTAAACGACACCAACTGGAGTTCATCACCGTTTCCAGCGGCGTTTTTATCACCATGGATCAACGAGTCGTTTTTCATGGTTGTTATCCCTTCGTGTAGAATGAGTTCCCCTTTTTTCTTGAGTATCGGCAGGTCGGTGAAAAGCTATATCGATTTCCTGCTGTCCCTTTGAACAACTTCTGGAATCCGCAACGTGGCTACCTATCTCGTTATATTCCAACGCTTTACGCTACATCTTTCGAGAATTTGCCAACCTCTCCCCGATTAGTTATGTTCGAAGCTGCTAAACGTACCAAGTTCACAGGAGCAAATGATGAAAGATAAACGGAATGAAGTTCTCGCGCGGCAGTTGATCGACTACTCGCTCGGGTTGAAAAAAGGTGAAGTTCTCTATCTCGAGATCAAGGGAAAAGAGACCCTGGAGCTGGGGAAGCAGATCATCCGGATTGCGACTGAAAAAGGAGCGATCCCGTTCTGGTATTACAACGATGAGTCATTGATCCGGCAATGGGTCAAGTCTGCGACAGATGACCAATACAAGATCCAGTCGGAGCTGCATTTGAAGTTGATGGAGCGAGCGGATGCCTATATCGGGCTGCGCGGCTCAGATAACCCATTCGATCTGGCCGATGTTCCGTCGGAGAGAATGGACAAATATAACACGCTGTTTTATAAGCCGGTCCACCTTGAGGAACGAGTCAAGCGGACCCGCTGGGTGGTGCTCCGTTATCCGAACAATGCAATGGCACAACTTGCGCAGACTTCGCAGGAGACATTCGAGGATTTCTATTTTGATGTCTGTTGTGCGGATTATGCCAAGATGTCCAAGGCCCAGGATAAGCTGTTCGCTTTGGTGAACGCGACTGATCAAGTACGGATAGTTGCACCCGGTACGGATCTTCGGTTTTCAATCAAGGGGATCCCGCCGATCAAATGCGACGGGCACCGGAATATCCCGGATGGCGAAGTTTATACCGCGCCGGTGCGTGATTCGGTGAACGGAACGATTCGATACAACACTCCCTCGCTGTATCAGGGAGTGGTCTACAACGACATCACGTTCACTTTTGAGAACGGGAAGATCGTGAAGGCAACTGCGGACGCCAATGTCGACAAGTTGAACAAGATATTGGATACCGATGCCGGTTCACGGTATGTCGGCGAGTTTGCGATCGGCGTCAATCCCTTTATCCTCCATCCGATGAAGGATACGCTGTTTGACGAGAAGATCGCAGGGTCAATCCATTTCACGCCTGGCCAGTGCTACGACGAAGCCTATAATGGCAACCAGTCGGCGATCCACTGGGATCTAGTCCTAATCCAGCGCGCCGATTACGGTGGCGGAGAGCTCTGGTTCGATAACAAGCTAGTCCGCAAGGACGGCGTGTTTGTCGACGCCGAGATGGAGAAAATGTTCTCCAAAGAGGCGCTTCGACCAGTCGGTCTGGACTGATACTCGATCCAATTTGCTAGTACTAAGGCGGCAGTCATACTGCCGCCTTACTTTTTCCCCCTGGCGATCCTTTGCATTTCTCTCTTTTCCATTGAAGCTACGAAGTGAATGACTGCCTCCATAAACCGGTAAGCCTGAGAGGCGGGGACTATCAGCTCAACCGGCCGTACGGATTTGTGAGCTGAGCTCTGGATTCGCAACGACCTCTCCCCCGATTCGCCGATCATCACATCAAAGCGATATCCGTCCACGGTGTCCGACATTCGCCTTGATGCAGAGTGAATTGCGGGTGTTACTGCCGACCTGTTTTTCATTATTCCTCCCATGAGCAATTTTGATTTGTGTCTCGGTCCTCCAACCCGGCTGATGGCAATCCGGATAGCAGGATAGGAATAGTCAGTGACAGCTACTGTCAGTGAAAATACACGCAGATAGAACACCCAAAGGTCGGCCGCCAAGGCGTTGCATTTCAGTACGTTATACGGACCATCACGGACTTCCCCAGCCTTTGTTAAGGAATTGTTGTTGAATGGAAAAGACGGGGCGCTATATTCGAGTTTTCAGGATTAGGAGAAGAGATATTACATGGCGCAGCATCTGGTCCGGGAGATCACCCGCGTAAAACAGCAGATTTTGACCTTGGGTGGTGAGGTCGAGGAGTCCCTGCGCCATGCCGTAACCTCGCTGATCAATCGCGACACGGCATTGGCGAAGCAAGTCCTCAAAAGTGACGCAGAGATCGATCAGCACGAAGTGGATATCGAAGAGGACTGCCTCAAGATCCTGGCGCTTCACCAGCCGGTAGCAATAGACCTTCGATTTCTAATAGCCGTACTGAAGATAAATAATGATCTGGAGCGGATCGGCGATCTGGCAGTGAATATCGCAGAACGTTCGATGTCCCTCAGCCTGCAGCCTCCGATCACCCCTCCATTCGATCTGGCGGCTATGGCTGACCGGGTTCAGGGAATGGTTCGCAAGAGCCTCGATGCACTGGTGCAACTGGACACGCAAGCCGCTCGGCAGGTGCTAGCCGAAGATGATGTGGTAGACGATATTCACCGGCAGATGTATGACCGGGTCAAAGCGGCGATCCGCCAGAACATTGAACGCACGGATGAATTGATTCAGCTTTTGGCCGTGTCGCGATATTTGGAGCGAGTGGCGGATCATGCGACAAATGTCGCCGAAGACGTGATCTATTTGGTGGAAGGACAGATTGCGCGGCATCGGCCGGAAAATCAAGTAGGACAGTAGCCCGAATTAGAGCATCAGCCTGATCACGTAGAAGCACCCTGCGGAGATCAGCGCAGCCGCCGGAATCGTCAGGACCCAGGCCCATACAATCCTCCCCGCAACGCCCCATTTTATCCCCGTCAGTTTTCGAGTCGCCCCGACGCCAATAATGGCACCGGTTATGGTATGAGTAGTTGAGACCGGAATACCGAAATGCGTTGCCATGAAAAGTGTGACAGCGCCGGCGGATTCAGCACAGAATCCCCCGACCGGCTTCAATTTTGTGATCTTCATCCCCATCGTTTTTACGATTCGCCAGCCGCCGAAGGCGGTTCCAATGGCCATAGCCGCATGACACGAGAGTATTATCCAGGCAGTATTCCAGTGAAAGAGTGAGAGCTCGGTATCCGGACGCATGACTCCGCCCGCAATGAGTAGTGCCATGATGATCCCCATGGTCTTCTGCGCATCATTTCCCCCATGCCCCAGTGAATAAAGGGCTGCGGACAGTAACTGACCTTTGCGGAAGATGCGGTCAACCTCGGTCGGTCGAAAGCGGCGGAAAATCCAGAAAACTGCGATCATCACGCCAAATCCAATGGCCAGTCCGATGAGTGGCGCAAGCGGGATGAACTTGACGGTTTTCATGATGTTGTCGATTCGCAGCACTCCCCACCCCTGATATGCCAGACCAGCGCCGGCGACACCGCCAATTAGCGCATGCGACGAGCTGGTCGGTAAGCCCAACCACCAGGTGATAAGATCCCAGATGATCGCGCCCAGCAGTCCGGCAAGGACGACCCATACGTACACTGTGTCGGTACCATCGATCTTGACGATCTTTGCGATGGTATCCGCTACTCGAGGCGCAAATACGAACATGGCGATGAAATTGAAAAAAGCGGCCCACAAGACGGCAATACGCGGGCTGAGAACTCGAGTTGAGACAACGGTGGCAATGGAATTGGCAGCGTCATGGAAGCCGTTGATGATATCAAAGATCAACGCCATGCCGACTGTTACGATAATGACTATCTCAAGCGAGGACATGCTCAGGAGGCCTCAATAACCACACCCTGGACGATATTGGCAACTTCTTCGCAACGATCGGTCGCGCGCTCCAGCCGTTCAAATATCTCTTTCCACTTAATAACGCGGATCGGATCTTTTTCATCCTTGAAGAGCCGTTGCAGAGCGGAACGCAGTATCTGATCTCCTTGATTCTCGGCATCGTATATGAGCAGACAGTGTCTATTAATGGCCTCGGAATCACGATTCAGATGGCGGAAATGCAGTATCGCACCATCGATCTCCGTAGTCGCCTTGATTAGCACCTCGGTGAACTGCTTCATCTCGGGCTTCGTTTCGTTCATTTCGTAGAGGACCATGCGGGACGTGGTGGAATCGACGCAATCAATGATATCATCAAGCCGTTTCATCAAGCGGTGGATATCCGCGCGATCGATCGGCGTGATGAAAGTGCGATGGAGCGCTTCGATACACTCGTGTGTGATATCGTCAGCAGCATGCTCGAGCTCTTTAATCCGCTGTGCCCTGACCTGCAATTGGTCGGGCTGACCGGCGATGGCATCGAGTTCTTTGCAGGCCTCGATAGAGATCTTGGTATGTTTCTCGAAGAAATCGAAAAAGCTGGTTTCCTGGGGGAGTAGTCGTTTGAACATCATGGCTCGCGGTGACATGGTTGTACTTCCTGTTCACAATCCCTGGGGACCGTTACGCGACAAATCGCCGTAACTCTAACACAAAGCTAACAAATGGTCAAGCGGCTTCTTGGCGAACTTTCATTCGCCGGTAACTCCTTACTATCGTTGCATTAACATAGTGTGGACAATTCACGTTACGGCTGCTCTTCGCCAAAAAAACAGGGCCGCTTGCGCGACCCTGATGCCATATGCACTGGAGGTGACCAATCAGCGCATATTTGGTGGCTCAACTTCAGTCGATCAGTGCTTTACTCCCGTCTCTTTTCCTCCATCAGCACCTTTCGTATCCTCGGTCTTCCCTTCCGCTTTCATCCGTTCATACCATGCGGGGTGGTGATGTTCGCAGGACTCGACCGTCATCTTGCCGGTGATCCAGGTGAGTGACATCGGATATTGATCCGGGTGGAAGATCACAAAGAAGAAGTGAAAGACGGCAATAGCGAGAGTCGCCAGCCACGCCTCATAGAGGTGGACAGTCTCAGCGATCTTGACCGTCCAGGCGGGCATAAATCCGGTGAAGAAAGTTGGGAACCAGAGGATGAAACCGGTCAACGCCATGATGAAGGTACCCCACACCAGGGCCCAGTATTCTGCCTTCTCAGTGTAGTCGTACTGATCGAATTTCGGGCGCTCCTTGACCATGCCGAGGTAATACATGATGTTCTGCTTCACATTCAGGATATCCTGTTTGTTCGGCCAGAAAGCGTACAGCTCTTTTTTGCCACGTCTCGTGAATAGCAGGAAAATGGCATGATGGAGCGAAATATAGCAGAGGAACACGGCCGCTATCCGGTGGATGACCGAGCGAGTATCTTCTTGTATACCGAGCGAACCAAGACCTCTCGCCCACCACTCATTCGGGTAACGGAGGGCAAAGCCGGTTATGACCAGCGTTATGAAGGCAATCGTCAGCACCAAGTGCTGGTAGACCATCCCCTTGGTGAATCGCTCTACGGTTGCCTGGCCCTTGTTGGCGCGGTGCTTGTCTATGACGAAACGTCCAACGATGATCATGTTGTGCGCCAGCATGCCGCCGATGATCAGGATGATCGCAATGATATAGATCTCAGCGACGATTGAGTTGAGATCGTGAAATTCGGTCTCGGCCGTATTGTGCGAGTAGCTGGATGCAAACGATGCGTTTGCCTTGGGATGGCACTTCTGGCAGGTGCCGGTCAAGTTGTCCGGATGAATTGACGATGCAACATTGCTTTTCGGAAGAATGTCATGCGCCCGGTGGCATGACGCACAGGTCGCCGCTTTGATCGATCCGCCTTTGACTGCCAGGCCATGGTACGAATCCTGATACGAAGTGAATTTGGCATCAGCTAAACCAAACTTCTCATTGATGCGCGGATCGTTGTGACATTTGGCGCAGACAAAGTCAGCGATATTGGCCGCATTGACCGGTGAATTAGGATCATCGATCTCAAGGATCTCATGCTCACCATGGCAGTCTGTGCAGTTGGGAGCGTCGAGAATGCCCGCTGCCAGCGCCTTGCCATGAATGCCGCGACTATATTGAATGTAGATATCATTATGACATTTGGCGCAGGTCGATGGGATGTTCATCTTGTTGACCAGCGATTTGGAATCGGAGGCCTTTTTCAGGTCGTGCATGCCGTGACAATCGTTGCAGGAGGCGGCTGAACCGACTCCTTTGGCGATCCCCTGAGCATGGATGCCACGCATATACCGATCATGCGAATCAGCGATGCGAATATCCGGATCCAGTTTCAGGGCCAGCTTGGAGTGGCAGGCCGAACAGGTATTCGGAAGATTCTTGGCTGAGGTCGTGGAGTTGGCATCGGATACCCGCAGAATATTGTGAGAACTGTGACATGATGCACAGGTCGGCGCATTCGGGTTATCTTTGGATGCCGTTCCATGCGCGGATTCGTTGTAGATCGGCTGAACATCGGAATGGCATGTCCCGCAGTCGACCCAGTCGGCAGTCTCTTTATGCGGGTAATCAGTAGTGCCAGCCAGATCGGTGTGGCAATCGACACAATTCATTCCGGCGTGGACGGAAGAGTCAACTGAAGCCTGCAGCACGGTCATGGGAAGTTCCTGACCGTGGCGGTCGAGTCCTGTCATCCCCTCTTCGGCATGACAGGTTAGGCAGGTCGCGTTATCATCCTGAGCGATGCCCGGCTGCCACAGAAGGAGCAGAGCCGCCAGGAGCAGTAGCGGGAAATAGCGTTTCATTTGGTCACCTCGTCAATCATCACATTCGCCCAGTCAGGTTGGCCGTTGGTCTCGGCATCCAAACATCGGGCTTTCTTTACCGTTCAAGCAGTCTGGAGCAGCTCCGGTCCGCTTTCGGTTGTGAATTTATGCACAATCTACCTTCTTTGTCAAGCATTATATGGACGAAAATACCTATATAATGCCGATTTACTCCTGTTATCGGAAGAAGCTCGCGGAAAGTCCAGTACTAGCGAAGAGTATCTTTGGGAAAACTATCACAAAGATGTATGCATTATTAAGTTAGTACTGCTAACGGGATTGGGGATTTGCTGGTTACTATCTTCGCAGCCCCTCTCTCTTGTCAACGCCTATGTCAGTGATTGTGAATGCAACGCTGTCTCGATCGAGATAGCACGAAAGTGCCTTGTTCCCCACATACCTGATAGTCAAAAGAACGGGCCGGAAGATATCGTATATCGACCGGCCCGCTCTCTATTTGAACTTACTGAGGATCAGGATCGAGTTGGTTGTACCGCTGTTTCGGTTTGAGCCTGTTCTGCTACCTGCCGGCTGTACATTTCGTCGCGGCGGCGCAGGAACGTGATCAACGAACCAAGCATGATGAGTATTGCGCCAATCCAGACGAAGTTGATCAGCGGCTTTTTGGAGACATCGAGTACCAGTTGTTCGGGACTTCTCTCAATCAGACCAGGTATGGCAATGGCCACGGCCCCTTGATCTGCCATGATCCGATCCAGGTGAATCGGGTAAGTCGAGCCGTGAAAGAGGATCGAATCGGGGCGCTGAGTTCGAATAGTTTCGCCAGCAGCGTCTTGAGAATGTTCAACAGCGGGCGAAGCCGTGGAGGTGGTGCCATCGTGCGCGATCTCGAGCTCCGCGGCAACCATCATTCCGCCGGTGGTCTCAGCACCATGCTGACCCATGGAATATCCCTTAAATGTGATGACCATGTCACCCACGCGCCTAGACTCTCCCTTGCCGATCACTAGCGCTTCCTGGTCATTCCCTTCCTCGATCGTCTCAGGCGCCATATAATAGTCGGCGGTAAGCGTGCGATCGACATACGGGCGACGCATGGTTCCTTGCATCCGTTCGGAGAAGTAGAGCTGAGGACGGGCTTCCTTGGTATCACCGTTATGGGCGATCAGGAGTTTCAACTCATTGTTGGGATGGGTGATCTCGTTTTCCATGCCATTGTAGGTAATTGAGCGCTCATATGCGTCACGGCTCTCCCCTTTCGGGATCACTATCTTTTGATTGCTGGTAAAGGCGGCTGAAGCGAGAATTCCGACCAGCATCAAACCAAATCCAAAGTGGGTGAGTTGGCCACCCATCAGTTTCCAGCGATCAGGAACAAAGCTCGCGAGGTGAATCGCGTTGGAGGTAGCAGCCATCAGAGCTGTGGCGAAAAAGAGCAGATAGAGATAATCAGTCACTCCGAGGGCAATTGATACTCCCAAGGTCACCGCGAAAACCGCCAGTGAAGGTATCAGTGACTTGAGCAACTCTTTCTTGAAGAGATACAGACCAACGCCCGTTACCACGATGGTGAAAATGACCGCAAACAGCAGGTCGGCTTTCAGCACGGCCACGAACAACCCAAACCCGATCACTGCGGCCGCGCCAGCGACCAGCAGTAGCTTGCGGCTCCAGTTCTGCAATTTGAATTCGCTGAATTGAACAAAAGGAGCAATGGTCAGCAGGAAGGCCATGATGGTTGCCAGCGGAAGGGCGAATCCATTGTAAGTTTCCGGATTGGCCGCACGAGGTTCAGCGCCGACAAGATTTGTCAGGAGCGGCAAAGAGGTCCAGAAAAGGACAACCAGGCCGAACAGAACCAGCATTGCCATACCGGTGAAGGTCGAGAATTCGCGGCCAAAGTAGCTGTAATTTAGTGGTGTGGACGGAACCTTGCGCATACGTGGCAAAAAGATAACAAGCGTGATCAGAACCGACACGACCATAAAGGCGATGAGGAGGTTGTTGATTCCCAGATCGGTGAAACTATGCACGGAGAAATCTGCCAGAACGCCGGAGCGGGTCAGGAATGTCCCATATACGACCAGCAGAAAGACGAACGAAGCCAGTAACAGGTTGGTCTTGCGGAGCGCACCGGAGCGACGCTCAATGATCATCCCGTGCAACAATGCCAGCGAGATAACCCAAGGGATGAACGAAGAATTCTCCACTGGATCCCATGCCCAAAAGCCGCCCCATCCAAGTGTTTTGTAGGCCCAGAAGCCGCCAAGGATATTGCCGCCAGCCAATGCAAGAGCGGTAATAGCGACCCAGGGAAACGCTCGCTTGAGCCATCCTGAGTAGTCATTGATGATCAGCGCGGCCATTGCAATTACAAACGGAACCGCCGACATAGCGTAGCCGACAAAAACGATCGGCGGGTGAATCACCATCCAGGGGTCGCGCAACAGCGGATTGAGGCCCAGACCATCGGGCTGCGCAACCGGCAGAAGCGCAAATGGCGAAAGCTTTACCAGAATAAACAGGAAGAAGAGATTGATCACCGAAAAGATGGTCATCGCCCAGTACTTGTATTGACCGCCCCGAGTGATGATGATATAACCGAAAAGCGCGTTCATGAATAGCCAGAGAAGGTAGGTACCTTCCTGTCCGCCCCAGAAGCCCGAAATGATATATTCGAGCGGCTGTGAGCGATCGCAATACTCGTAGACATATTTGAACGCGTAATTATGCGAAAAGAAAAGATAGTAGAGCCAAACTACAGCTACGCCGGTAAATATGGCGAAGAGGTGATAGCCGAGCGAGGCGAGGCGTTCATAAGAACGCTGACCGCGGGCGACCATAAAAAAAGCAAGGCCTGCTACAACATTGCAGGCCAGCGCAAAAAGAATCGCGAGTTGTCCGGGGATCTGAGCTGTCATGATCACGCACCAGTCGAGCCGACGGCATCGTCGTGTTTGCGCATATCCTGGTACTCAGTGCCACCTTCGCCCTGATACTTGGACGGGCACTTGACCAGCATCTGATCGGCTACAAAGACGCCTTCGTTCGGCTTGCCTTTGAGAACAACGGAGGTGGCCTGCTCAAAATTGCCCGGGACAACACCGTAGTAGTAAACGGGCATCCGCTCTGCGGCGAGCGTGTCTACGGCAGTCGCGTCGTAGACGGCGAATTCCAGACGGTTTTCTCCGGTATTGTAGTTGACCTTGGAGAAGTCGATCTTCCCCATCACCTGCACGGTGCGGGTACTGTGCGCGGCCTCGGTCAACGGCACATACTGGATAGTGGTTCTCAGGAAGGCAGACGCACCCCAGGCGAGAAACACCACTATGACCACAGCGCCAATAATGTACTTTGCCTTCATCGTTTATTCTCCTCGAGTTTTTTGACTCGCTTATCGAGGCGGAAGATGAACATAAACAGTCCAATCCAGACTGCCAGAGTCACGCCCAACGCCACGTAGTTGCCATCCATTCGTCAATCCCTTTCCTGTCGTTCGCGGAGCAGTCGCTGGACGCGATTCGCCAGACCGAGCATCCAGACAAACAACAGAGTGAACAGGGCCAGCGAACCGAAAAAGATCGTCCGGACCGCGGGACCCATAGTAAACTTCATATTTTCATCGACCACGGAGTCCGCCGGATGTAGCGATGGCGTAACTCGCGGTACTACAAAGATCAAGAACGGTACAGTGACAAAGGCGAAGATCGCGTAGACCGCCGACAAACTAGCCTTCTTCTCCTCCACCTCAACCGCTCCACGCAACGCAAAGTAAGCGCCGTAAATGAGCAGCAGGATGAAGATCGACGTTTCCCGCGGATCCCAATTCCAGAATGATCCCCAGGTCACTTTGGCAAAGATCGAACCGGACAGCGTGGCGAGAATGCAAAACACTAATCCGAGTGCGGCCGCTGAAGAGGCCTTGTCATCGTCAGCCAAGTTCTTCGTCCGGAGATATTTGATCGAGTAAGCCATGGCGACTGCAAACGCGATCACGCATATCCAGGCTTGAGGAATATGGTAGTAGAAGATCCGGCTGGATTCGCCGATGATCTGCTGAGGAGCGGGGGTGATAAAACTAAAGACGATCATCACCGACATCCCCAAAAACAGCAACCATTTCCACCACATTGAGCCTGATTCTCCTTGCCTTATACGCACTGGCTTGGCGATAAAATAGACTTGAATCGCCAAAATGCAACAAAATTCGTTAAGTTTGGTCTTTTTTTCACAAAGAGTACCAACCTCAGCGAACATCAACAACTAAATCCGAATCCAGTTCCCTCTAATTATCCATCTGATGCACAAGCAGTTGGCGGCACCCGACAGACAACTTCGCTTCGCCCGGTAATTCAGATACTTGTGCGTAGAATATGGCTAATTCTACCCGCCGAAAAGATCAGAAATGGCCCTCGTGATGATTGTATCCAGAATCACGCACTTTTGCGAAAAAAAGAGAGTCACGTTCCAAACTCCGGCTGAATTGACAAATTGCGTATCTTTTGGGTAGAGCAGAATTATATCTCAACGCGAGTTAGAGAGGCACTCGGGCTACAATACCTCGGTTACATGGTCAATATTCTCTGTTTTTTTTTGTTGCCACCCCTGTTTCACGCGGGTAACATGGCCATCATTACCCGATATGTGCAAAAGGGAAATATCCGGCAAGCGACGGATTGTCGCGCCGGTTTGCAGACGGAGGTCCGGAGTGACCAAGGTAAAAGATAAGAATTTGTTGGTGGTCCTCAGCGCGATCATGTTCAGCATAGCGCTACTGATCGGCATGTTGTTTTGGGCTCCTCCGCTCGAGGCGGAGGATACGACGCCTCAGGTGGCCAAAGATGTCAATTCCATGCTGGATCCTCAATTTGAGGGAATGTTGGGGAAATGGACCGGCGGCATCACGGTTCTCGGCAAAGAGATGAGCTGTGTTATCGACGTGTCGATGGACCTGAATGGTCGTTGGCTCAAAATGGAGATGATCGGCTACCACGACTCGACGAATCGCCATATAGATTACCATGCTCACGTTTACATTCGACCTGATTCGGCGATGGCGCACTATCGAGCCTACCTTGTCGACAATGCAGGGAGTGGCCAGGTCGGAAAGGCATCCGTCAAACAGGGAGTCTGGTCCTGGGTATGGGAGTGGGATGATGGCACGCGCGAGGACGGCACCATGGTGACGACCCTGCCTAACCGAATTACCTACGAGTCTCGCATCAACGACAAACTGGGGAATCCTCTCCCGGCAATCGAATTCGATCTGACAAAAACCGGAGATGGCGAACAGGTTCAACGCTAAGAGACGAACATTTCAGGCGTGGCTTTGATGGCCGGTGGGAAGTTGACTTACTTCTCCCCGGCCATTATGTTTGTAGCACGGGCAGATGAACGGGGAGTTTCCGATCATCACCGGGATGTGGGCTTGATTCCGCAACATAGGGTTCGGCATACTGCCCACTAACGTTGGAGCAATATCAATGTCTACTATTTCTCGTATTGGGGTTATCACCAGCGGCGGAGATTGCGGCGGCTTGAATGCCGTGGTTAAAGGAGCCGCCCAAATGGCCAGCCGCAAGGGCGTGGTAGCGGTGGCTATCCCGAACGGCTATGCGGGCCTCTACAATCTGATCAACATGGATCTGCTGGTTGAATTGACTCCTTCCCGACTTGATTCATTCAGCATCGGATTAGCCGGTTCTGAAGCCGGCCACTCGCGGGTAAAGATCGGCAAGATCAAAGATCCCCAGAAATGGGATCGCATCAAGGCGGGACTGGCGAAATTTGATATCGGCGGATTGGTTATTTCGGGCGGAGATGATACCGGTTCGGTGGTGCTGGACCTTCATCACCAAGGGATCCCCGTTGTTCACGCACCAAAGACGATGGATCTCGATCTGGTCCCCTACTCGGTCGGCGGCGATTCGACGATCAATCGGATAGCGGAGTTCATTCGCGATCTTAAGACGACCGGTCGGTCGCACAATCGGGTTATGATCATCGAGGTGTTCGGTCGCTACGCCGGCCATACCGCGTTTCGCGGCGGGATCGCCGGAGAAGCTGACGCTATCCTGATCCCGGAAATACCGGTCGATTTTGAAGAGCTCTACCGCCATCTCAAGAAAGTTTATACCAAACGAATTATCGAAAGCGACATCAAAGCCGGAACATATATGATCGTGGTGGCCGAGGGATTGAAGGATGCTTCGGGAGCGGAGATGTACGATGACGCGGCCGGAGTGGATTCGTTCGGGCACAAAAAGCTGGCCGGGGCTGGCAGATTTGTCTCACAGGAGATGACCAAACGATTGAGCCATGATCCGGAGATCAAGCAGTTCATGGAGAGCCAGGGGATGTTTGTCGAGGAGATGAACGCCATTCCCGAAGTGCGGGTTATCACGCCGAGCCATCTGGTGCGGTCGGGCATATCAAGTGCCTATGACGCCAATTTCGGAATGGAGGCAGGCGCCTGCGCGGTCATGTTGTTGCTTACCGGTCAAACCGGTGTGACCGTGTCCGGCTATTTCAATGGGACTATCCATTACATGCAGATAAAAGATGCGATCAAGCAGCGACACGTTGATCTCGAACAGGTCAACTTGTACGAACAGCTTGGTTTTACGTTCGGGCGTGTCCGTCACGAATTCCATCCATCGACCATGCAGGTCGACGGAAAGATCGAACGGATATACTAGTTGGAGAGACTGACCATGGAAATACTCGACTATGCAATGAAAATGGAACTGGATGGACAGGCGTTTTACGAAAAGAGCGCGGCCCAGACCACGGTTCCTGAACTAAAGAAGATACTGAAGCAACTTGCCGACGAGGAGTTGAAGCACTACCAGTTCTTCAAGCGAATGAAAGAAGGAGATCTGTCGACTGCGGCGGATCAGGTCAAAGCAACAGCTTCTCCCCTGTTGAGCGCAAAGAACCTGTTTCAGCAACTGGCCGAGCAAGGAAAGCAGAATTCATTCGGCGACCAGGCGAAAGCGATCTGGACGGAAGCGCTGAAGATCGAGGAACGGGCCGAAAAGGCGTATCGTGACGAAGCGGCGCGTGAGACTGATCCGACGAGAAAGCACCTCTTAACGCAGATCGCGGATGAAGAGAAAACGCACGTTTATCTGGTGGATAATATTCTGTCGTTTATGGCCGATCCGGGAGGATTCATGGATTCTGCGAATTATCGGAGTTTCATGAGCTGGGAAGGGCGCGATCCATCGATGTGAGATGAAGGTCAAATAGAAAAGGCGGGCCCGGCCCGCCTTTTGATTGCTGCGTAATATTAGTCCTTCAGCATCCGTTTTTCGAACTCCCCCATCACCATCCCCCAGGCTTTGTCGAAGTAGTCATAGACTTTGTCCCATCCATCCCCTGCGCCAAAACCGTATTCAGAGAGCCGCACGCGGACGGAATCGGCTGATACCTGCTCGAATTGGATGACAACGAAGTGATGCAGATCGCGCATTTCTCCCAGGGTGGGAGGCGCGTTCCATTCAAACGAGAGCATCTCATTGGGGAGAAAGCTGAGCACACGGCATCCCTCGGAGCCACGCACTCCTGCGGGGGCTTCCATCGAGAATAGGATTTCGAATTTGCCGCCAGTCTTTAGCTCGATCGTCGAGTTGGGCGTAAACCAGGAGCGTAGCCCCTCAGTGGTCGACCAGAGTTGCCAGGCTTTCTCGCGGGTCCCCTTGACGGTGATCTCTTTGCGAACCATCCGATCGACAACGGAATCAGCATACCGGCCCGGGTCGAGGTTATGGGACATTAGCGAACGAATCATTGGAGCCACGGTGTACGTATTGACGTTCTGGATGACCGAGGGGTCAGCATCGGCAATGGCCTTTGCCTCTTCCTCGCTTGATGCCTTCACGACAACCATACCCCAGACCGGATCGCCAAGGACTGGGCCTGCCATCAGGACTATACCTTTCTGTGTCAGGCTCTTGAGGTAAACGAAGTGTTCACCCATCACTCTCTGTTCAGTTTCATTCATTTCGAAAGGCATTTCGGCGCGTACCGGGTGAAGCTGGATCAGATAGTGCGAGAACTGCATGGCCGGTTTATCCTCTGCTGACGTGGTGGTTACAAGGAAGACTATTGCTGCAAGGATCAATCGCATTAACATCTAATTCTCCTGAAACAGCTATGAGAAGAAGCTGTGCTACAATTCAGTGATCAACACTCCAGTCAGGACCACAGCCGCTCCGACAAAAAAGGAAAGTCCCAGAGACTCTCCGAGCGTGAAGTAGGCGACGGTTGTGGCGATCACCGGCTGGATATTGGAAAAGACGGCCATCCGGGAGGCCGGCATATGTTTCAGGACATAATACCAGATGACATAGCCGATGACCGAGGTGGCGACGGCAAAATAGACCACGCTCATCCAGGCTCCCAGGGTCGACTGGCTGTAATCATACTGCATAGCCCGTATCAGGCCAAATGGAAAATAGACGGCGGTGCCACTGGCCAGGGCGTATGCGGTCATGCGAAGGGCACCATATTTTTCGGCGAGCGGTTTTCCCAGAATCGTGTACATCGCCCACGCGAGGACTGAACAAAAGATGATCAGATCGCCGAAGAGATATTCGGTCCCGACCTGTACTGCCCCGGAAGTCATGATAGTTGCGACGCCTGCCAGGGCGATGATGATCCCGACCACTCTGCGCCAGAGCAGTTTTTCCTTGAGAATGAAGAGTGCAAAAACGAAAACCCAGATCGGGGTGGTGGCAAACAGGACGGAGCCATGCCCAGCCGCGGTCAAAGACTGACCCCACAGGTAAAGAGTCTGGTTGAGCGGGATGATCAGGAGGCCGAGTCCAAATATGCGTAAGTAGTCTTTTCGTTCGACCGGGACGGCATGATTCGTGAATCTGACCAACAACAGAAGGACGATTGACGAAAGCACGAACCGGTAAAAAGCGAAGGTGAACGGTTCAATGATCTTCAGGCTGTAGACACCGATTGGAAAACAGAGAGCGCCAATGGTCTGCTGAGTCAGGATAAGCGGCATCAGGGCCAAAAGGCCGAGTTTGGCGGGCTCTGCTGTGCTCGGAGGTGAGGCGACGGCTGTTTTATCGTCCATGCAGTCATCCAACAGGCGACGGGGCACAAGGTTCCACCGGGTGGACCTTAGAGCAACGACTTATGCGAGCCACCATCGACTGGCAGGTTGACGCCATTGATATAACCAGCATGACTGCTCGCTAAGAACGCGATAGCGGCGGCCAGCTCTTCCGGCTTACCGACCCGTCCAACCGGCGAGGTAGCAGCGTAAGAGTGAATCACTTCATCAATCGACATCCCGCTCGCAGCGGAGCGCTTTGTTGCCAATTCGATCAAACGCTCGGTGCGGATGTACCCGGGGCAGACCGTGTTGGCCGTCACGCCGTACTTGCCATACGTGTTGGCCAGTGTCTTGCAGAAGCCGGTAATGGCCGCGCGATAAGTATTAGAAAGAAGCAAGTCGTCAATTGGTTGAAGGGCCGCGACCGACGTGATAAAGATCAGTCGTCCAAACGAGCGCTCGACCATGCCAGGGAGAATCGCTCTCGTCAGATTGACTGCCGAGTGCAGTAGCAGATCGGCGGTCTGCTGGAACCGTTCCTTAGGGTGATCAAGGAATTGACCGGGAGTAGGCCCACCGGTATTGGAGACGAGGATCTCGATTCCGTTGGGGAGCATGTCGGCCGCTCTTTTGGCGATCAACTCTGCGTTGCCATCGGGGGTAAGATCAAGCGACACACGCCTGACCTTTGCGCCAGTCGCGTTTTCGATCTTATGAGTGGCATCTTTGAGGCGGTCTTCGCTGCGAGAGTTGATGACCAACTCGCACCCTTCCATGGCGAGGCGCATGGCGGCTGCGAATCCCAAACCGGAAGAGGCGCCGGTAACCAGCGCCCCTTTACCTGTAAGACCTAGATCCATTGATCAGGCTTTCACTTTAGAGAGTTCGAGCGGGATCGCAACGGCCGTCTTGCAGCCACGTTCGAAATCGACCACCCGGAACCGTTCGTTCGGTGAATGGATGTTGTCATCGTTCTGTCCGAAACCGACGAAGATGGTGTCGATACCAAACGACTTCTTGAATTCACCGGCGACCGGGATCGATCCGCCCTCTTTCATGAAGACTGGAGTCTTGCCAAAGCCGGACTTAATAGCGCGGCCAGCGGCCTCCAGCCAGGGGCCATCGGTTGGGACAACGACAGCTTCGGCGCCGCCATGCTTGACGACATTGATCTTGACCGACTTCGGCGCGATCTTCTTCACATGCTTTTCGAATTTGTCCATGATGTCTTTGGGATGCATATCCGGAACGAGACGCATGGTGATCTTGGCGGAGGCAAATGATGGAATGATCGTTTTGCCGCCCTCGCCCTGATAACCGGAGGTCAGGCCATTGACATCGAGAGTCGGGCGAACCCAGGTGCGTTCATAGGTAGAGAAGCCCTTTTCGCCCTGAAGACCCGGGACGCCGATCGCTTTCTTGTAGTTGGCTTCGTTATACGGCAAACGCTTGAACTGCTGGCGCTCCCACTTGGTCGGCGCCTTGGCTTTTGCATAAAAACCGGGAATAGTGATCTTGCCATTCTTGTCGTGCAGTTGACCGATGATCCAGGTCAGAATATTGGCCGGGTTGGCGATGGCTCCGCCGAATGAGCCGGAGTGCAGGTCGCGGTTCGGACCGTAAACAAACAGCTCAACGGATGCGATCCCGCGGAGACCAAAAGTCACAGCCGGGAGATCTTTGTTGAACTGGGCGGTGTCAGAGACAACCACGATATCAGCGGCGAGTAACTTCTTCTGCTGTGCGATAAAAGCGGAGAGATTGGCGGTGCTCCCACCCTCTTCCTCACCCTCGATCAGGAATTTCACGTTCACGGGAAGCGTACCGTTGGCTCGCAGGTGAGCCTCGACTCCCTTGATATGGCAGAAAGTCTGCCCCTTGTCGTCGCAGGAACCGCGGCCATAAATATAACCTTCGCGAATCTCCGGCTTAAAGGGCGGTGATTTCCAGAGGTTGAACGGTTCAGCGGGCTGGACATCGTAATGACCGTAATAGAGAATGGTCGGCAGTTTTTTGTCGATCATCTTTTCGGCGTAAACGATCGGGTGCCCTTTGGTCGGATAAAGTGTGGCGGAAAGCCCGATGCTTTTCAGGTGATTGGTCAGCCAGTCGGCGCACGCCTGGATATCTCCCTTGTGCTCTGATTTAGCTGAAACCGATGGAAAACTCAAGAAGGTGAAGAGTTCATTGAGACGCTTCTGTTCGGTCTCTTTGAGAAAATCATAAGCGGTCATGATCTGTATTCCTCCAACCGTTGTAGTCAGTGTTGGAGCGAAATATAGAGGAGCAGGAGTGCGCTGTAAAGCCCGGATTAAGTCGATTGCTCGCGATCGGAGAACCAGGCAGCGGGGTTTTCTGCGAACTGGACGCAGGAGTTCAGGATCTTGGCATGCATCGATTCTTCGTGGATAAGCCAGGCGTAGAACTTCCGGATCTTTGGATTAGAGGAGCGTGCGACCTGCTCAGCGTAGAAGTCCTCAGCACCGTTCTCGAATTTGAGGGCTGTTTTGTAGGCCTCAATATCGGATATCGTCGGTTTGATTTCGTTGCGCAACTCGGCCAGACGGTCATTAAAGGCAACCAGACGCCGGTCGGCATCGCTTTCCTCGGTATCCGGGGCGTTTTCCCCTTCGGACTCCTCCAAAGACTGGTAAAACTCCTCGATTCGACGGATATGCTTGTCTTCTTCGGAGGCCAGAAATTCGAACGTCTGGCGGGCGGCTTTACCGGTAACGGTGGCAGCGGCCTCAGAAAAGAAGCGCTTGCCTTCCTGCTCAAGTTGAAGTGCTACTTTAAGCGGGTCGAGTAATTCATCTAACTGTTTTCTATCTGGCATAATCGGAACAACTTTCTCGTTAGAAGACGAAGCCTCAATAATCCTTACGGTTCAGGTAGAAAAGGGTGACCACCACAAGGACTGCGCCAAAAGCGCAACTGGTCCAGACTGGAATCCAGGATTCGACCGTCTGTCCGGTGGCCAAAGCGACGCCTACCCCGGCCATCTCTGAGGTCTTGGGGAGTATGTAGTAAACAGTATCAATGACCGCCGAGGCTATGTCTGAATTGAAGAACATCTTCATCGCCTCCCGGCCGGTCAGTATCGACTGGAAAATCCAGATCATGAAAGCGGAGACAATGACCAGCGCGGTTGAACCGCTAAAGACCCCGGCGGCGAAAGTAATACAAAGCCAGACGAGGATCTGCATCGCTCCAAACAGGATGAGTAGCAATATCCCGGGATCAAACAGCTTGTCCACCATGCTGAATGTCAGGTAGACCAGGAAGCTGGCAATCAGTACCGTGCTACCGTAGACCGTCCAGACGGAGCTCAGTTTCGACAAAAGGAGGAACCGCCGACTGACCGGTTTGGAGAGGAAATAATCGGCTCTCCCCCGTTCCAGCATGTGTGTGACCGAGGACGCCGAGGCCATGACCACGACGAAGATCAGGAAGGCCATGAACAGGTCGACCGCCTTGATGGCGCGATCGGTGGCCACATCGGCCAAACCCTGTACATCAGCGCCATCCACCTGCATCCGGACATCTATGCTGCGTGAGGCCGCCGCAAGCAGCATGGCGATAAGGGTCAGTACGGCGATCACCCAGATGATCTTCTGATCCTTCATTTCGGCAAGCGTATCGCGGGTCATGCCTCTCATACGGACTGCTCCTGTTTCCCGCGCACTGCCTCGAAAAACGACTGTTCGAGTGAGATCTTCACCGGCTTCACCGAAAGGATATTGATCCGCTTCATGCGGAGTTGGTCTATGACATAGTTGATATCCAGATCGTTTTGGAGTTCGAGGATCATCTTGTCAGACGAGATGGAGCGGATCTTCCCCATCTCTTCCGGAATTTCTATCAGGTTATCACCTATCGCAGCCTCGACCTCAAACTGACTCTGACGGACGGTCAGGGCGCTAACAGTCCCCACTTTGACGATTTGACCATGAGTCATGATTGCTACTCGGTCTGCCGCCTGCTCGACCTCCGAAAGGAGGTGCGAGTTAACGATAACGGTCTTTCCCGACGCCTTCAACCGCAGCAGGATTTCCCGAATCTCCACCTTTCCGACCGGGTCGATGCCGTCGGTTGGTTCATCGAGCATCAAAATATCGGGGTCGGCAATCAACGCCTGGGCGAGGCCGATCCGTTGGGTCATCCCTTTCGAGTACTTTTTGATCTTGGTGGTCGCCCATTTTTCCATCCCGACCATCGGGAGTAATCGACTTGTATTGGCATCAATATCAGATGCCGAAAGGCCGTAAAGTCGCCCGGTCGTGCGCAGGAGGTCTACTCCCGTCAGGTGGTTGGGAAATCGGTGATTTTCAGGGAGATAACCGATTCTGGCACGAGATTCCGGGTCCCTGGGAGGAAGTCCATTGATCATGGCCTCGCCCGAGTTTGCCCGGACAATGCCGAGTAAAACCTTGAAAAGGGTCGTTTTCCCGGCGCCATTAGGGCCGAGCAGCCCAAAAATCTCGCCATGCTGAATTTGGAGGTCGACCCTGTTCAGGGCCACGACATTCCCCTTCTTCAGGCGGGTATCGTAAATCTTGGTTAGTTCTGTAACTTCAATAACATTCATGGGTTTAGGGTCACGCTTAGCTCCCGCGTGACCGTCTAAAGTAGAGTGTTTAGCTCGGTAACACAACAACAAAAAAGCCGTCCAAGTCTTGACCTTTCTGGCGGTTGGGATGTATATTGGAATGATTTTCAGAAGCAAAATTCGAATTTTTTAGTATAATGAGCAGAATGAGACGGTATTGGCTAACAGCACTTTTGGTATTTCTCACCTCGCAGACATCCTTCGCTGAGCCAAGACTCCATATAGCGGGCAATCGGTTTGAATTCGGTACGACTCCTCAGGGGTCTACCGTGGTGCAGTATTTCTGGTTTAAGTCAGTTGGAACTGACACTGTGAAGATCACTGAAGTCAAGACCGGATGTTCCTGCACTTCAATGCCTTTGGAGAAAACCTCCCTCGCCCCGGGGGACTCGATGCAGGTAGGCGTTGTCTGGGAGATTGGAAAGAACATTACCGGCAGTGACGGAAAGTATCCGCGAATCTATGTTGAAGGGCAAACCGAGCCGGAGCGTATCTTTTTGACTGCGGACGCCACGATCTTTCCAGATTCGTCCCGGCCGATCTCGATCAAGCCCTTTCGGGCTGAGTTGACTCGGATGTCCGGCAGGTCGATCGATGAGATGAAAGTTACCTTGACCAACCATAGCACCCTTCCGGTTGCTTTGAAGATGGTCTCGCCGGAAATGCAGGAATTTGTTGTGAATATACCCGACTCCCTGCAACCGAATGAAACAGCGGTTGTTTTGGTGGGAGTTGCGGCGGAGTTCAAGGATAAAGAATTCAGCCGGTCGGTAACGTTGGCATATGATGGCGGCGCGGTTGGAGTGGTTGGAAGAATTACGATCCCGATCCGTCGGAAGATCATCTCCTGATGCCGATATCAGGATTGGGCAATGAGCGCAGACAGATGGTAGACGAAAGGATAGATATCAGACCGATGAAACAGAAATTGCTCGGACTATCGCTGGGCATCGTGTTGTTGTCGACGCAGGCGTTTAGCGCTCCGCGAATGACAATAAAGGAAGCCGAATTCGATTTCGGCTTTGTGCCGCAGAATTCGTCGATCTCGCACGTCTTCTGGCTGCACTCCGGTGGCGATGACAGCCTGCGAATTTTGCAAGTGGTGCCTGGCTGAGGATGCACCAAGGCGCCTCTTGAGAAAGAGGTGATTGCTGTCGGTGACAGCACCCGGCTTGAGATAATTTTCGACACGAAGTCCTATACCAACGTGGTGACAAAGTCGCCCCGGATACAGACGAACGAAGGGCCACCCGACAAATTTGTTCGGATCACGGCCAATGTGGTGAGCCGACCGGATTCGACCTATCCGGTAGTGTTCAAACCGTACAAGCTCGACCTGACTCAGTTTGGCGAGAAAGTGCGGAGCGAGATCAAGTTCACCATTAACAATGTCTCGGAGTCCGACCTCCAACCGACGCTGGTGTATGCGCCGGATCAGTTCCTGGAAGTTGTGCTTCCGAAATCGGTTCCTGCCGGAAAGTCGGCCGAAGGGACCGTGAGATTGAAAAAAGATGCATTGGATAAGCAGATCGACAAGTCGATCACTGTCCAATTCAATGATGAGAAGCAGAGCCGGTACACGATCCCGGTGAAGCGCCAGATACGCGGCACGGTCCAGGCGGCCACGTCGCCAGCTACTCCCCCCAAAGGAGGCACGCACTAGCGTACCTTCGACCGGAAGAGTAAGGATTCCAGGGGCCGCCAATAGCGGCCTCTTTTTTTTTGGTGTACTCTGAGAAGCAGAGGTCCGCTTGACGTGTAAAAGAGAGTAATGCACTGAAGGAATAGAATCGAAGGACCCTTGATGGAGGTGAGTCAATGTTGAAGAAAATCGGAGCGGTGACAGCCATCGTCCTGATGGTGACCAGTGGTCTGACAGCAGCGCCACGGTTGGTGATCCCGGAAGTAGAGTTTGATTTCGGCTTTTCGCCCCAGAATTCGGCGATCAGCCACCCCTTCTGGCTCAAGTCGGCGGGCGATGATACACTGAAGATCGTTAACGTAGTGCCGGGGTGCGGATGCACGAAGGCACCTTTGGAGCGGGACCAGATCGCCGCGGGAGACAGCACTCGAGTTGAGATCATCTTCTCAACCGGAAGTTATCAAGGCGCGGTAAGCAAGTCTCCCAAAGTGGTGACCAATGAAGGGGCGCCGGATAAGTTTCTGCGGATAAGGACAACCGTAGTGAACCGACCGGATTCAACCTACCCGCTGGTGATCAAGCCGTACAAGGTTGACCTTTCCCAGTTCGGTGAGAAGGGGCGTTCGGAAACCAACTTCACACTGATCAATAAGACAACCTCTCCCCTTACCCCATTTATGGTGGCGACGTTTCCCGATCATTTTGACATCAAGTTGCCCAAGACGATCCCGGCGGGAGGATCCGCCGATGGAGTGATCGTGGTCAAGCCGGAAATGATGGAAAAGGCGTGGGAGAAATCATTCACGATCGAACTGAATGACGAGAATCATAGCCGATTCACGATCCCGGTGAAGCGTAATCTGCGAACTCAGGCACAGACCTCGGTTCCACAGGATGTCAACGTATCGCACAAGTAAGTTGACCGGGCACTAGTAGAAAGGCCGCCTGAGTTTCAGGCGGCCTTATATTTTGGGTCAATCCAAACGTTCCGAGCTCAGTACGTATCCATCATCTCTTCTTTGAGAAAGTCCGCCCACGCCTGGTCATAGCGTTCTGTCGAGACATTGGAATGGACGAGCTTATACTCGTTATCGCCCTTCAGGTCCTGAAAAACGAAGAACTTCCCTTCCTTGATCCCCCGATAGTACCAGATCATGAATGGTTCGCCGGTGCGCGGAGTCGGAATGTCGCGGATCTCGTCGTATGGTCCATAGACCATATAGATCCTCCCGCGATCGGACGACCACCCATCGGTTCGTCCGGCCACCCGAGAAAAGAGATGGTTAGCGTGGCGATAGCGCTCGATCATTTTGATGCGGTTCTCAATGATCGGCGTGGCGGGATCATCATCATGCTCACGCCAATATTGCTGGAGGAAATTGAGTTTACCCTCATCCGTCAGACGGTTCATTATCCCAATTTGCTCGGATCCGAGCATATATCGCGTCAGGTTGATCTTCTCCTGCAGAGTCAAACTATCGTAGGGGTCTACAAAGGCAGCCGTCTCCACGGCTGTGAGATAATTGGTGCGCGGCTGTATCCGCTGGATCTGCACGATCGCGGTATCCGATTGGTGGCTGGTCAGGTCACTGGCTACAACGCGGAAGCGGAGTCTCGTGCCATATATTTCACGGATATCGAGTGGCTGGGCGATAACGGCAGTTGCGCCCGGCTTGGGTCGTTCCGAGAAACCAAAATCCTGCACCAGAGCGCCGGTTGAATCGAGTACCGAGTAGTGCATTCGGAATTTTCCGCCAGGATCGCCCGTCGACAAATTGTACAACTCGGCGTAAAAGTAACAATTGGTGTCGGTAGTGCTGAAAGTACCGGTTGGATTAGGAAGAACCTTGTAGCCGTGCTTCACCAGACGGTCATTCGCCGCAGAGAGGCTGTCCTTGATCACCAGAATGCGATGGGCCATGAGCGGCCCGGCGATCTCCAGTTTCAGTTTCTGGGGAGCAGAAACAACGACCGACTTGAGGAACACATCCGCCGTTCGTTTGCTGACAGCATCAATCACCGATACGTTGGCCGTATACAGACCAGGTTTTGCCAACAAGGTCAACTTGTTAAAGAGCGTCATTTCCGTGACGGCGGCGGCAAGTGTATCATCGACCCTGACTGAGAAATACGTATTGGCAGAATCGACCGGCATAGCGGTAGAATCAAAAAGCGTCACCTGGGCAAAAACACGACCGTAATATGAGGAATCAGTCGAATCCGGACGGAAGAAATCCAATCCGGTCTGATTGATTGTAAACGGAAACTCCAGCAAAGCCAGCGTGTCGAGAGTTGGATTGTTGTAACAGACGGAGTTGGCATAGACTGCCAACCTCTTTTCCGCGGCTTCTGGGGAGGAGGTCACGCAGATAAAAAACGCGGCTGTCAGTATTGCGGTCAGCCAGGCGAATCGACCCGGTTTAGAAGTCAGGTCGCTGATTAAGCCCGTCGTACGGGTATTGCAGTCGGTAGTCACCATCTTCATTTTGGTCCACAAAGGTAAATCGCCGGTATTTGCCTTCCCGATAGTAGTGCCAGATCTGGTACGGGAAATAGTCCGGCGATATGGGGTGGTCATCGATCTGGTCCGGTTCTCCAAATTGTACATATATCCTGCCGCGGTCAGTACGCCAGCCTTCGCGGCGAAGATGCCTGAACTGGTGGTTGGCATAAGTCACGCGGCGGTAGAATTCTCGTTTGGCCTCGTTCTCCTTGGTTCCCGGAGTCGGGTCGCGCTCCTCCCAGAACGCATTAAAGGCCTGGATCTTTTCTTCCATAGATTCCAGCTTCTTCATGTCCGAAAGCTCGCCGGAATTGGCTATAAATGCGAGTTGGTCCACTGCGGCGGAAAAATCGTGCCGCAGCAGAGCTTCTTGAGACCACTGAATAGTGAAGGACTCATTTCGAGAGTCGAGCCTTTTAGCGCGCCTCCCCCGTATGTAGATCTCAAGATTGTAATCACCCGGCAAGTAGTCGGCGAGTGCAATGTCGCGAATTTGACGGCTCACCGGCTCGGTCAGCTCCATCCAAAGCGTGTCACGATAGAGCATTCCACGAAATGGTGAACGAAGAATTGTCTCGATATACACCTTTTCGGTGGTGTCGACACCGCGATAAAGCTCAAAGTAATAGATCAGGCGAGTGGAGTCATCACCGCCAAAAAACCGAGAGACCGAGGGGACAATAGTCAGATTCCCTTTGTCAAAGATCCCGGAGTCGGCGGACCGGCTCTGCGCCTGCTGGACGAAGAGGATATCCGAACAGGAGGCATCTTTGCCGTCGTGCCCGTTCAGGTTGACACGGAACTCCCGGTTATGGATCTGGGCCGAGCCAACATCGCGCAAGGTGGTTTCGAGCGTGTACTTGCCTGGAGGGAGTTCGACATTTATCTGGCTGGTACGATAATCAAAGCGAGACTGGGTGGATTCATAGTCGGAAACGCGGACTATCCGTTCCTGTTCGGCAGTTTTGACTTGTTCGTTGTCGGTACTCAGGACCCGGACAGTGAAGACAAATTCGGCTACAAACTCGCCATCCTTTTTGTCGAATTGGAGGCCAAAATTGAAGACTTGGTAGTAGATCTCGAGACGGGCCAGGGAATCGCCAGGGAGGTCGAAACCGGCATAATCGACAAAGAAAGTGGGTTGGCCGATCTCAGTCTCATGGAGCCGTTGTTCGGCCCGCATGTCACGACTGGTCAGGGCACAACCGGCCAAAGTAAGGCAGCCGGCGCAAATGCATATGAACAGAATGGTGCGGTGCATGTCGGTGTCTAGTCTTTAACCTTTGGTTGAACGGACGGTTCCAATTTAGACCCGGTGAGGCAAAAGGCAAGTCTTAATTGGAGTTACGGAAGCGCGGGCTATTCGTAGCGGAGCGCTTCTATCGGGTCCAGACGGGCAGCTTTGATGGCTGGATACATGCCGGAGACCAGACCTACCGAAACCGCCACGACAAACCCGAGTACTATCCAAAAGACGGATACCGATAGCGGAAAGTTGAATGCGGCGTTGGCACCAATGCCAACTAATACGCCAAAGACGATACCGACCAACCCTCCGGTGGCCGAAAGGGTCATGGCCTCGGTCAAGAACTGCAGGATAATGTTGGCTCGTTTGGCTCCGATTGCCTTACGGACCCCGATCTCTCGGGTACGCTCGGTCACTGAAACCAGCATGATATTCATCACTCCTATGCCGCCTACCATCAGGCCAACAGAGGTGATGATGATCATGGCCAGGTAGATATACTTGGTAATACCGGCAATGAAGTCCTTGAATTGCTGTTGGGTCGACAAATGGAAGTTGTTGTCCTGGTTAAACGGGACTTTGCGATGAACACGCAGGGCATTGATTATCTCTTCCTGGGCTTGCTCCATCTGGGCGAGCGACTTCGCCCTCGCTACCAAAAACAGCTCTTCTTCCCACGGGTGAATCTTCTCGAAGGTCGACAGCGGCATGATGACGGTCTCATTCACCTCATCATTGCCAAAGCTCGACTTTACTTTCTCGAGTACTCCGATGACCTCAAAGACATTGTTATTCACCCGGATCTGCTTCCCGACGGGAGCATCAGACTCAAACAACACATCGGCGACATCGGCACCGATCACCACGACCATGGTCCGAAACTGCTCATCGGATTCAGTGATGAAGCGTCCCGCGGTGAGATTGCGATTATTGACCTTGAGGAAATCGGGCCAGGTCCCCATCAGCCGCGGCCTGCTGTACTTGCGATTCTTGTATTTGACATCATTGCCGCTGGGCTTGAAGTAATAATTCTGCGGCGAGACGCCTTCGACAGTTGGACAATTCAGGAGAATTGCGTTGGCCTCGCTCACGGTGATCGGCGGGCGGTTGCGATCTTCTTCGTCGATGTCCTCGTGGTCGACATCAGGAGCAAATTTAGTGATCCAGATGACATTTGAGCCCATCTCATCGATCTCGTTATTCATCTGGCCGTTGAGGCCATTGATGATCGAGGCCATAGCAATGACCGATGAGACTCCGATCATGACTCCGAGGATGGTCAGGCCGGAGCGGAATTTGTTGGCACGGAGTGACCCGAAGGCCATGCCGATACTGTCTTTCATCTCTACAAATGACATCAGCATAGCTTACTCATAACTCAGCGCTTTTACAGGATCAAGACGAGCCGCTTTCATTGCCGGGTAAATCCCGAAGAATAGGCCGACTCCGACAGAGATGCCCAGACCAAGGAAGATCGCCAGGGCAGACGGTTGAATCTCCATATCCATTAATCCGACCAGTGATCGGGCGATCAGGAAGCCGGCAATGATGCCGATCAGCCCTCCGGTCAGGGTCACCAGGAGTGATTCAAAAACAAACTGAACCAGTATATGATTGCGCTTGGCGCCAAGAGACTTTCGTATGCCTATCTCGCGAGTACGCTCGGTTACCGAAACCATCATGATATTCATGACGACGATCCCACCAACCACCAGTGAGATCGATGAAATACCGATCAAACCCCAGCGGATCACTTTGGTGAATTCGTTGAGCATGTCGAGAATATTGTCGGCGGTCAGCATATCAAAGTCATCTTCGGCATCAAACGGAACGTGACGCGCGGAACGCAGGACCATGCGGGTCTGATCCATTGCTTCCTTGAGATGCGCGACATCGACAGCCTTGATCGCGAAATTGAGCCCTCGCCGCTGCTGGCCGAACATCGTCTCAAACACCGAGAAGGGGATCATGATGAAGTTGTCCTGGTTGTTGCCGAAGGACGAACCGAGTTCTTTGGCGACCCCGATCACGGTAAATTTCTTGCCGCCGATGCTGATCTCTTTCCCCAGCGGGTCTATACCCTCAAACAGGTCTTTGCGAATCTGTTCACCGATATAGGCAACCTTGCGGTTGTAAAGATCATCTTCAAAGGAGTGAAACCTCCCCATCGCGACTTCGATATCGACAATGTCGACATAGTTCGCCGTAGCGCCGCCGATCAGCACGTTTCGGAGCGCCTGATCGCGATATTTAACGCGGGCTTCGTAGTATCCGCGCGGCGAGACCTTGTCGCAGTATTCACAGCCTTCTTCGATCTGCGTGACATTCTTGAGAGTAAGCGGTTTGCGTTTGATCTTCTCCCAGAACATCTCTTCTGACGTTACTACCCCCATACGGGTAACGACAAACGTGGCGGGACCCAAGCGATTGAGATCTTCGGCGATCGCCCCCTGCATTCCTTCGAGTGCGGAGACGATGGTCATTACCGAAGTAACGCCGATCACCACTCCGAGCAGGGTCAATCCTGACCGGAGTTTATTCGCGCGAAGCGCGTCATAGGAGATCCTCAGCAGGGCACCAAAGATCATCGCACTGTACTTACCCTCGCCTTTTCGCCGGCTCTATCACTGGCGATCTGACCATCGAGAATCGACAATACCCGGTGCGCCCGGGCAGCGATGTCATGTTCATGAGTTACGGTAATGATCGTATTACCTTGCGAATGCAGATGATCGAAGAGCTTCATGATATCTTCGGAGGTTTTACTGTCAAGGTTACCGGTCGGTTCATCGGCAAGAATTAAGGACGGATTATTCACCAACGCTCGCGCTATCGCGACACGCTGGCGTTGTCCTCCAGAGAGCTCATTCGGTTTGTGCATCATGCGATCGGAAAGCTGGACTTTGTCCAACGCTACCTTGGCCTTCTCGATCCTCTCTTTGGCGGGAGTGCCGTTGTAGATGAGCGGAAGCTCGACGTTGTGAAGAGAAGTCGCGCGGGCGAGCAGATTGAAAGTCTGAAAGACGAACCCGATCTCGCGGTTGCGGATCGTTGCCAGTTCGTCATCCGACATACCGCTGGCCAACTTGCCATTAAGGTAATAGTCACCCTGGGAAGGAGTATCCAGGCAGCCGATCAGGTTCATAAGAGTTGATTTACCCGAACCGGACGGCCCCATAATGGCGACATATTCACCCTTCTGGATCACGATCGAGACGCCGCGGAGCGCGTGGACAGTTTCCGCCCCCATCTGATAGGTTTTCCAGAGGTTGTTCGTTTCGATTAGCGCCATGTTACGACTTACTCTCTTTCCCATCCCCGGAAGACTCGTCGTGAATGACTTTGACGAAGTCTCCATCCTTTATAGTACGCAGTACGCGATACGGTCCAGAAATGACCGAATCTCCCACCTGCAGGCCGCTGGCGACCTGGACATTCTTCTGATCAGCGATACCGGTCTGGATCTCAACGAAGATTGCCTTACCTTCGCGGATAACAAACGCTCCCCTGAGTTCCTTCTTCTCTTCCGGCGACTTCTTCGCGGTATCCGCGGAAGTGGTCTCGGCGGCATGAACGGCATTAACCGCTCCGCCAGTGCTGGCCTGCGATTCGCGAGCAGCCTTGAGGGAGTCCATATCAAAGGAACGGACTACCACAGCGCTATACGGAATGCTCATGACATCGTCGCGTTGGGCAGTGGTAATGTCGACGGTGGCCGACATACCGGGTCGGACCTTGACCTCGGCTCCCTGAAAGACGACCGTCACCTTGAAGTTGGTTGACTGATCGGTTGAACCCAGGCCCTCAATTATAGCCGTATTGCCGATCTCGACAACCTCGCCGGGGAATGTCGTGTCGGGGAAGGCATCGACAGAGATCTCGGCGCGCTGGCCGATATCAATCTTGGCAACTTCAGTCTCGTCAACCTCTACCTCAACCTCAAAGACGTTCAGGTTTGAGATTGTGAGCAACGTCTTTCCCTGTGTGAAGGCGTTCTGAGCAGGTGCTACCTCACCAACCTCGACATCGACATAAGTAATGATGCCGGGCATGGGGGCAGAGATCCTGGTCTTTTTCAGATTGTCCGTCGCTTTTTCAAAATAGGCCTGCGATTGCTTGGCGGATGCGGAGGTTGCTTCGTACGAAGACTTGGCGGCCTCAAAAGCATACTTGGCGTTGTCGAAAAGTGATTCGGAGGTCAGGCCATTGTCGAAAAGCTGCTTCTGGCGGTTGTATTCGCGTTCAGCCTGTTCGAGATCGGACTTTGCACCAGTCATGCGAGCGGAGATCTCATTAAGTGTATAGCGAGCCTGATCGAGATCGGACTTCGCCTGAATCGTGTCGATCAGCACCAGCAAGTCGCCTGGCTCGACCGTATCTCCTTCTTTGACCGGCAGAGCGATCACTTTGCCGCTGACCTCGGCAGTGATATTAACTTTGCTCTTCGGCTGGATTCGACCAGAGGCAGAGACTTTTTCGACCAGATCTTCCTGGGCGACTACCTGCGCATTAACTTCGGTCTTCTGTTTGGAGTCCGCGGTCAGATTGAAGTAGAGGATAACTCCAACAACAACGACGGCTCCGATAATCAGCCATACTTTCTTGCTTTTCATACGATACAGCCTTTGCCTGCTTAGCAGACCTTACATCTTGCCCATTGAGTTTTCGAGACGCGAGACAGAGAGATTCAGGTCAAAATCGGCCTGGATCAGCGATACCTGCGCCTGTTTCAAGGAGACCTGGGCGTTCAGCAGATCAAGAATGGTCGCGGCGCCCAGATTATATTTTTCCTGTGTGATCTTCAGATCTTCAGTGGCCGCATCGACGTTTTCCTGCGAGACCTTTTTCTGTTCGCGCAGTTGCTCGATCTCGAGATAGGTCGACTTGATGTCGCTGGCGGTCAGGTTGCGAGCGTCGGCGGCTGACGCTTTCGCATTGTTGAAAGCAACACGGCGTGCGGTGACGTTCTGCTCACGCTGGAAGCCATCAAAGATATTCCAGGTCAGCGCGAAGCCGTAAGTCATAGTGGTGCCGGATTCCCATGAGGAACCACCGTTTTCAGTCCAGTCCTTGCCATAGCCGTATGACAAGAGTGGGGAAAATTTCGGCAAGTAGTCAGTCTTCGAATCTGTCAGGCGAAGTTTGGCCGCTTTGATATTCCGTTCCTGCGCCAGCAGATCGGGACTATGCGCAAAACCATACTGCAACGCCTCATCCAGACTGCCGGCGTATTCGCGGACGATGTACTCTGTCGAGAACTGGTGCTCCTGGGTAGGATCGAGGCCGATCGTGTAAGAAAGACTCGCTTTGGTGCTGATGACGCTGTTGCGCGCCTGCAGCAGGTTCAACTTGTCATTCCCATATTGGACGCGCTGCTTGAGAACATCAGACTTCGCCGCAGAACCGAGTTCAAAGCGGGATTGGATCAGCTTAAGCTGTTCTTCCGACCGCTTCACCGCTTCTTCCTGCACGCCGATATTCTGTTCCGCAGCAAGATAGGCGTAGTAGCGAGTCTTGACCGCCAGGATCAGATCCTGCTCAGAGGAGATGACATCGAGGCCGGCAACCACAGCATCTTCCTTGGCTGCGAGGTACCCAAGTACCGCGTCCGGAAGGGTAAAGGAAATTCGGCCACCAAAACCGAGCGATTTGTTGGTGAGAGTAACATCGGGGTATTCACCATCGACCAGCGTACCGGAGGAATCTGGTCCTTCAAACTTCTGATTGGTGTACTTATTCTTGTACCAATCGTAGGAAGCGTCGATCTTCGGCAAAAACGCGCCGAGAGCCGCACGCTTGCCGGCCTTGGCAAGCTCTTCGGATCCGCGAGCGGCGATGATCGATGAGCGGTTTTTGAGCGCCATATCAATGGCGTCATCAAGGGTCAGGACAGCGGCCTGAGCCACGCTCCCGAAAAGTACTACCGCGAATAGGGCGGCGAACAGACCACGTTGCAGAAACTTCATCTATCTCTCCTTACAATATTAAAACATCGATGCTATCCAGGTGTAAGCGACATGAATGACTGCTACCAGGCCAGCGGACAGCAGAGCGACTGCGTATCCCTTGTTCCTGGAGATCTTCAGACAGGCCGCGAAACCTATACTTAGTACAATGATCTCCCAGATATGGAAGACGGAAAGTTTGGACAACGCAATATAGGCGGGACTTTCGATGCCCAGATGAGCAACCAGCACCGCGGGCGAAAAGCTGACTGCCAGACTGCCTTTGGCTAACACCAGCGGCAGCAGCAGTACCATGGTGCCAAAAAGTAAAGAAGCTCTCCGTACAGTGAAACGGACAACAACTGCCTAAATGTGGCTTGTCCGCCAAAGACGAAATTCCCCCAAAATGAGGCGAGCGCGGCGATCAGGAGCGGAGCCAGCAATAACGCCAATGTCCCAAAGATAGGAGTGGTTACTGCCATGATCGATTGCATGCGTTCTTTGGTCATGCCAGGACTGTTTTGCATTTGCTCCTGGAATTCGGGGTTCTGCCATTGCGTCTCGAAGATGACATCGGCCATCAGAATGAACGAGATGGCAGCAATAATACCAATGAGTATCCAGGGAAGAAGGATCTTCGGGGATTCCGCCAGTTTCTGAAAGAAGCTCGTTGGGGCAGTAAAAACTTCCCATAGGCCGCGCAGAGCAAGGCCCTTGTTTTCGGGGAGCGCCGTTGCGCTCATATCGAGATTAGTCTCCGGCATAGTATTCTCCCTCATGGCTTTTGTAAACGGATGGATTGTCCAAAAGTTTCAGTACCTAGTGTACAGAGTTGCATACTTGCGGCAGAGATTAATATTCAGATAAAAAAGGATGGGTCGTCGTATCAGGCGGCCTAACCAGCGACTGTCTTCGGCATCCCTGCCCGAACGTCTGTTGTGTGCGGATCTGGTTAGACCCGCTGCGCGTGTCGATCTTCCAGCGCCTCGATATATTTTTCCGCCGCCACAGCCGCGGTGGTTCCATCGCCGACGGCATTGGTCACCTGGCGCACTAATTGCGCGCGGACATCGCCACACGCAAAGATACCAGGGACGGAGGTCTCCATCCGGTCATTGGTCAGGATATACCCTCCCTCGTCTTTGCGCAGTTGCTCGCGGACCAGATTGGAATTAGGACGGAAACCGACATATATAAAGACCGCGCCGACATCAAGTGTCGAAAGTTGACCGGATTTCAGGTTTTTCAGGGTAAGGCTGGAAATGATGCCACCATTTCCGTTGACCTCTTCAACCGCTGAATCCCAGATAAACTCGATCTTGGGGTTCGCGAAAGCCCGTTGCTGGATGATCTTCTGGGCGCGTAGCTCATCGCGACGATGTATGATGTAGACTTTGGAGCCGTACTTGGTCAGATATGCCCCCTCTTCAACTGCCGCATCTCCGCCACCCACGACCGCAATTACCTTATCCCGGAAGAATGCGCCATCACATATGGCACAGTATGAGACACCTTTGCCGCCATATTCCTGCTCTCCGGGAATATTGAGTCGCACTGGAGAGCCACCAGTTGAGAGAATGAGCGCTTTGGCGCGATAGGTATTGCCGGATGCGCACCGGGCGATACGGTCTTCGCCCTCAGTGTAGACTTCCTCGACCTCTTCCATTTCGATCTCAAGACCGAATTTCTTGGCATGGTCGGTAAAGCGCTGGCCGAGTTCAGCCCCACTGATATGTTCAAACCCGAGATAATCTTCCACTTCTCCGGTAAGGGCAATCTGCCCACCCGGGAGATATTTCTCAAGACAGACGGTTTTTCTGCGAGCGCGGGCGCTATACATACCGGCGCAGAGGCCACCCGGGCCGCCGCCGACTACAATCACTTCGTATTGCTTTTCCTGTGCCATTCAGTGCATCCTTTTCGACTTCACATTCGCGTCAAATCAGAAAACGAGCGAATGTGGTCAGATAGTTACCAATCGACCCCTTTTTGGGCGAGGATCCCTTTTTGGTAGGGATGTTTGATCTCTCGCATTTCAGTTACGAGGTCAGCTCGTTCCTTCAGCCAATCCGAGGCGCCGCGGCCGGTTATGACCAGATTTTTCAACGGATCGCGAGCGGCCACGATCTCTTCAAGTTCATCCTGAGTGACCAAACCCAAAGAATAGGCGACATTCAGTTCATCGAGAATCACTAATGGATACTGCCCTGAACGCAATTTCTCCAGGGCGAGAGCGACCCCATTGCGGGCAGCTTCGCGATGTTCTTCGAATGACTTCTGGTCATCCAGAATACCAACAAATCCTTCCCCGATAACATGCAATTCCACATTTGGTTCAAGTCGTTTGAGTCCCTTCAATTCACCATACTTCCACGAGCCTTTGACGAATTGAATCAAGCAGATATTCCAATTGTATCCGACAGCGCGAACACACATACCGAGCGCGGCAGTGGTCTTCCCTTTGCCGTCGCCCGTGTATACTATCAATAGTCCAGTAGTCGAGTCTTTTTGCATATATTACCTTAGAACCCGTAAATGTAGCCGAAAGGGGCACTTGGGGAAAGCACTTTTTCGGAAGTTCCTCTCTTTTGTCTCGCAACAGATTACCCACCTTTTTGTGAAAAAAGTAACGAAAGTAGTTGACTTAAAGGTCTATGTTCTGTAACTTTGCCGATATAAAGACATAAAGTATCGGATAAGTAGCTTATCCGATGAGAGGTTTCGTTTTTTATAACGTGGCCCTTGGGCAAGGTAGGTCGCTATGCAATTCACCAAGGCGGAAGAGTATGGGATGTTTGGCGTCCTGTATCTGGCGGAGAAAGACCGTCAAATCGTAACCCCGCTTTCGGAGATCTCGGAATCACAAAATATTCCGGAGAAATTCCTCGCCAAGATCTTCCAGTCACTCTCAAAATCGGGGATCGTGCGATCCCATCGTGGCGTCCGCGGCGGGTTCACTCTCGCTCGCGATCCGAAAGAGATCACGATCAAAGAGGTGTTGGAGACGATTCAAGGTCCCTACCATCTCATGAAGTGTATCAAGGACATTCGGACGTGCGATCGGAACGGGCACCACTTCTGTGCTTTGCGTGAAGTTGTGATGATCGCAGAGCGGCAGTTGGTCTCGGTTTTCGAGCAATACACGGTTGCCGATCTGATCGAATGGCAGCGGAGCAAGGCGGTAAAAGGCTAAGACTAAAAATGTCGCAAATGGGCGTTATTTAGTTTACTTTGCGAAAAAATTCACGTATAATCGATGAAACGTGGATTTTTCAGCGGAGGAAATGACGCCATGCCGGTAAAGTCAGATCGATGGATCATTGAGATGGCCAAAAACCATCAGATGATCGCTCCGTTCGCCGAAAGCCAGGTTCGTACCGGCATCAGTTTCGGGGTCTCGTCCTACGGCTACGACTTCAGTCTCGCAGACGAGTTCAAAATGTTTGACCCCGAGGCCACGCAGATCATTGACCCCAAGATACCCGGTTCAGCCGCCTTTGTAGACATTAAGGCGGCTTCTGTCGTTCTCCCCCCCAATTCTTTCATGCTGGGTCGCTCGCGCGAGTATTTCAAGATCCCGCGCAATGTCATAACGGTCTGTTTTGGCAAATCGACCTATGCACGATCGGGGGTAATTGTGAATGTCACACCTTTTGAACCTGAATGGGAAGGGTACGCGACGGTCTCGATGGCCAATAGCTCTCCCCGCCCGGTCAGAGTGTATGCCAATGAAGGAATTGCCCAGATCCTGTTCATCGAATCCGATGAGCTTTGTCAGACCTCATACGGCGACAAAAAAGGAAAGTATCAAGGGCAAAAGGATATAACGTTGTCGAAAGTTGAGTCAGCGCCGATATCAGAAGAGTGATATTGGGGCATAAGAATAAGCAGGAGTTGGTTATGTTAAAGGATGCTGTGAAAATACAAAAAGAGGGTTCCACCGGCAAAGAAAAGAAGCGCCGGATGGTGACCATCGACGGCAATACAGCGGCCGCCCACGTCGCTCACGCGACTAATGAAGTAATCGCGATCTATCCGATCACGCCGTCATCCAACATGGGTGAAATATGTGATGCGAAATCAGCGGCCAAGGAACGGAATATTTGGGGGTCGATTCCGACCGTTGTCGAAATGCAGTCCGAGGGCGGCGCTTCTGGTGCAGTCCATGGTGCACTCACCACCGGTGCGCTGACGACCACGTTCACGGCCTCGCAGGGTCTGTTGCTGATGATCCCGAACATGTTCAAGATCGCCGGCGAAATGACACCGACGGTGTTCCATGTCTCTGCTCGCGCTATCGCCACTCAGGCACTCTCCATCTTTGGCGACCATTCCGACGTGATGGCGACGCGTTCCACCGGATTTGGACTGCTCGCATCCGGCTCGGTGCAGGAAGTCATGGATATGGCCTTGATCTCCCAGGCAGGCGCGCTGGCCAGCCGGGTACCGTTCATTCATTTCTTCGATGGTTTCCGGACCTCACACGAAGTTCAAAAGGTCGAAGAGGTGTCGTTTGAAGATATGCGGCAGATGATGGACGAAGAACTGATCGCCAAGCATCGCCGCCGCGCCCTCTCCCCTGACTTCCCGACCATCAAAGGAACCTCGCAGAACCCGGATGTCTATTTCCAGGGACGCGAGACGGTCAATAAGTATTACATAGCCGCTCCGAAGATCATCCAGGACGCTATGGATAAGTTTGCCGCAATAGCCGGACGCCAGTACAAGTTGTTTGATTATTTCGGTCACCCGCAGGCTGAGAAGGTGATCATCATCATGGGAACCGGCGCCGAAGTGGTCCACGAGACAGTCGATCACCTGGTGGCCAAGGGCGAAAAAGTCGGCATGATCAAGGTCCGCTTGTATCGTCCATTCTCGGTTGAGCATTTTGCGAAGTCGCTCCCCGCTTCGGTCAAGAAGATCGCGGTGATGGACCGGACAAAAGAGCCAGGCTCGGTTGGCGAACCGCTGTATACCGATGTTCAGTCGGCGATCAACGAGATGCTGGACCGTGGCATTGCCCAGTTCCACACACACCCGCACATCATTGGCGGACGGTACGGACTCGGATCGAAAGAGTTTAATCCGCCGATGGTCAAAGCGATCCTTGATAACATGGACGCAAAGGAGCCCAAAAATCACTTCACCGTCGGTATCAAAGATGACGTGACCTTTACGTCGCTTGATCCCGATCTCAGTTTTGATATCGAAGGTGATACATTTAGGGGTCTCTTCTTTGGATTGGGCGCAGATGGTACCGTTGGCGCCAACAAGAACTCGATCAAGATCATTGGTGAGAATACAGACAACTGGGCGCAGGGTTACTTCGTGTATGACTCGAAGAAGGCCGGCGCCATCACCGTGTCGCACCTTCGTTTCGGCAAAGAGCCGATCCGGAAGCCTTACTTGATCAAAGAGGCACAGTTTGTCGCCTGCCACAACAGCAGCTTCCTCGAGAAGTATGAAATGGTCGAGAAGTTGCAGGAAAACGGTGTCTTCCTGCTGACCTCTATTTATGGGCCGAATGAAGTCTGGGACAAACTCCCTCGCGAAGTACAGGATGCGATCATCGCAAAGAAGGCGAAATTCTACGTGATCGATGCTATCGCCATTGCCAAAAAGCTTGGATTGGGCGCCCGCATTAATATGATCATGCAGACGGCATTCTTTGTCATCTCCGGTGTGCTGCCACGCGATAAGGCGATCGAAGCGATCAAGAAAGCGATCGTGAAGACTTATGGCAGTAAGGGTGACAAGGTCGTGAACATGAACTTCGCCGCGGTAGATGCCGCGATCGAAGGTATTCATGAAGTGAAATATCCGGCCAAGGCAACCAGCACGGTCGTCCGCCCGCCTGTTGTGCCGGCTTTCGCGCCCGAATTCGTGCAGACTGTGACAGCCGAGATCATTGCCGGTCGCGGCGATGACCTACCGGTCTCTGCTTTCCCGGATGACGGAACCTACCCGACCGGAACAACGCAATACGAGAAGCGCAATATCGCGGTCGATATTCCGGTTTGGGAGACTGACCTCTGTATCCAGTGCAACATCTGCGCCCTGGTTTGCCCGCATGCGGCGATCCGCCCGAAAGTCTTTGATGCCAGCTTCATCGAAAAAGCGCCAAAGGACTTCAAATATGCCAAAGCGATGACCAAGCAGTTTGAGGGGATGTATTACTCGCTGCAGGTCGCGCCGGAAGATTGCACCGGTTGTGTTGTTTGCGTGAATGCCTGTCCGGCGGTAAAGAAAAACGCCGACGGCACCAAGTCGGAATTCAAAGCGATCAATATGGCTGTTCAGGCTCCTATCCGCGAGCAGGAGGCCAAAAATTGGGACTTCTTCCTCAATGTCCTGCCGGATACTGATCCGAAGCTGTACAATCTCGAAACTCCCAAGGGCTCGCAGTTTGTGAAGCCGCTCTTTGAGTTCTCTGGAGCATGCGCCGGCTGCGGCGAGACTCCGTATGTTAAGTTGATGAGCCAGTTGTACGGCGATCGCGCACTCTGCGCCAACGCCACTGGCTGTTCATCGATCTACGGCGGCAATCTCCCGACCACGCCGTACTGCCAGCGGGCCGATGGTCGTGGCCCTGCCTGGTCGAACTCTCTGTTTGAGGATAATGCCGAGTTTGGATTTGGAATGCGTCTCACGGCTGACAAGCTGAAAGAGTATGCGTTTGAATTGGTCAAAGAGCTAGTGCCGACCATGTACGATGAGTTGCATGGCGCTGATCAGTCGAACCAGGAAGGGATCGAGTTGCAACGCGCCCGCGTTCAGAAGCTGCTCAAGGCTCTTGAGACCATGAATGGCTCTGAGAAGATCATCGCTCTGAAGAACGTTGCCAACTTCCTGGTCAATAAATCGGTCTGGGTGATCGGTGGAGATGGCTGGGCGTATGATATCGGATTTGGCGGACTGGATCACGTACTGGCATCGGGACTGAATGTCAACGTGCTGGTACTCGATACCGAGGTCTACTCCAATACCGGTGGTCAGATGTCGAAAGCGACTCCGCGTGGTTCCACAGCGCAGTTCGCGGCGGCCGGTAAGGCAACGCCCAAGAAAGACCTTGGGATGATGATGATGTCGTATGGTAACGTCTATGTCGCTCAGGTGGCAATTGGCGCGAGCCATAACCAGGCAGTGAAAGCGTTTGTTGAGGCTGAGAAGTACAACGGACCGTCACTGATCATTGCCTACGGTCATTGCATCGCCCACGGAATCGACATGGCCCAGGGAATGGGGCATGAAGATCTCGCCGTGAAGTCGGGCCACTGGATGCTGTATCGCTACAATCCGGATCTGCTCCATCAGGGGAAGAATCCGCTGCAGTTGGACAGCAAGGAACCCACTATACCGTTTGAGCAGTACGCGTACGCGGAAAACCGCTGGCGGACGCTCATCGGCAAAGACCCGGAACGGGCCAAATGGTTGTTGCAGGCTGGCCAGATGGACTGCCAGCGCCGCTGGAACCTGTATAAGCAGTTGTCCGGCATGGACTACAGTACGGTCAAAGACTGAGCTGAAAGTATATTGACGTCTTTAAAGGCGGGTCCCCGGACCCGCCTTTTCTCATGGGAGCGAACCGCTTGGGATGGTCAAGATTTGTCCTGATTCTTCCGATATTCCAGTTAACGACTATCAGGAACAGTTCGATACCCGGAGGAAAAATGCGTGTTCGTCTTGCTCTAGCATTGGCGGGAGTCGCCATCATCGCGTCATCCGCGATCTCAGCCCCGACTCCGAAAGAACAGGAATTGGTCAATCAATTCCTGAAAAAGACCGAGAAAAAGCATCGCCCGAAAAAGCTCGGCTGGGTTTCGGCAAACTTCACCGTGAACCGCATCAACCGGTTTAACGAGTACAATTCCTTCACCAACCATGTCAATAGCAGTCTGTCCGGCGGGAAATTCTCGACTCTGGATAACGCGTTGGCGGCCGGTCTCGAAGTCGGCGTAGGCATGAATCGCAAGCTGTCGTGGCTATTTGGCGGTGAATACTGGCTGAAGACCGGCGATCAGTTGTCCGGTTCGATCACGTATGCCCCACCGTCGGGTGGTGGTCCGGTTGAGTTGACCGATCCGCAGTCGGAGATCAAGGTGTATGGCGCTTATACAGGCGTCAGCTACAGCATCTGGAATCCGCGCTCGGCCGGCGATGTGTTGAATGGCGGCTCGGCTTGGATAACCGGAAATGTCGGCTATTATCAGGTAAATTGGGATCTTTTCCCCCAATATGAGAATTTGAACCTCTCTACTGCTACCCCCGATGGTGCCAATACGACATTTAAGGGGAACGCGCCGGGATTCAGTATCGGTGGCGGAGTTGACTATCCGGTCGGTTTTGGCGGTCTGACATTTGCGGCTGAAGCGAACTATTTACACCTGAACTTTAGCAATGTCGCTTGGTATAACTCTGCAGACCAGGAAGTGGTCGCCACCTACAACGAAAGTCCGGATAGCCGGGTTGACCTGAAGATGTCAGGTGTCCGAGCCCGGTTTGCGCTGAAAAAGTACTTTGGCTGGTAAGCCGGTTTCTCCCGGCACCTTGACAGGTGGCGATTCATCCCTATCTTGACGCCAGCGAAACTGTCAGAAACACTGGAGATAGAGAGTTTGAAACGACATCTGTGTACGCTTACTGCCGCCGTCCTGGTGATGCTCCTGAGCAGTCTTGGTGACGGCGGCTCTTCTTTTGCCCAATCAAAGCTCCCGGCCGCTCAGGCCGGAACCATCCCTGCCCGTCCTTCCGGACGGATCGCGTTCATCCGAGATGGCGACATCTGGGTGATGGATGCTGATGGCCAGCGCCAGCAGCGGGTTGCTGAAGTCAAAAATGCCGATGGCCGGATATCCTGGGCGCCGGACGGCAAACGAATCGCCTATACCCGTTCGGGAAAGATCCAATTCCAGGAGCCGGATAATTCCGGCGGCGTTAAGAAGCTGTACGATGTATTCGTCTGCTTTCTCGACTCTGCGGCGGTCGGCAACACCTTGTGGTGGCGCCGCCTGACGATGGATGTCGGGGGACGTGATCCGGAATGGAGCCCCGATGGGCAGTCGATCATGTTTGTGCGGGATATGAATGCCAATATCGTGAATGCCGAGTCGCCGAATTATCAAGTTTGCCTTATGGATGACGACGGTGGCGGACAGAGCATCCTGCGCAAAGACTGGCAGAACATGAAGGAGTACTTCATGAATCCTACTGTCAGCCCGACCGGAGATGTGGCGTTTGTACACATGTATGAAAACAAGCCGCAAGGACTCGCCGTACTGAATAAGGCGAACTTCATGGTTAGTCTCGAGTCCGTCAAGTTGCAGACCAAAAAGATGCTCAACTGTATTGCTCCAGCCTGGTCCCCGGACGGGAAATGGCTCGCTTATGTGCGGAATGATCTGCAGAAGTCTGGTATTTTCATTACGACTCCGGACCTGAAGTCGACGTTCGAAGTCTTCACGCCACCGGCCAATGCGGCGATGCGTCCGATCGCACCGTCGTGGTCGCCCGATGGCAAATGGTTGACCTTCTCGACTCATGATGGTTCGATCTACATCTGCGATATCACAGGTAGCAATCTGAAGCGGTTGACCGGCCCCGGTACCGATTGGGCTCCGGCCTGGTCGAAGGGGACTTCGACGTCAGCTTCGAAGTAGTCAGTCTGACTATCATATAAATGCAAGAGGCCGGATCGATCGATCCGGCCTCTTTTCGTTCAGGAGTTGTATAAGCTACTTCTTGGGTCGTCGCCAATTCATCAGCATGTGCGTCAGCAGGCGGACTCCAAATCCGGTGGCCCCTTTCGGCTGATAGGGGCGTCCCTTCGGCTCATAGTCGCAGTAAGCTATGTCTATATGTGCCCATGGCCAATTGCCAACAAAGTTCTCGAGAAACGCCGTCGCCGTCATAGTACCGGCGGGTCGTCCACCTGTGTTAATCAGGTCGGTCAGCGAGCCCTTCATCGCGTCGCGGAACTCATCCCAGATCGGCATACGCCAGGTTTTCTCAGAAGTGGCATGGGACGACTCGGCCAATTGAGCCATCAAGTCGTCGTTGTTTCCAAGCACGGGTGCTCCGGCGTACCCAAGCACAAAAAGCGCCGCGCCGGTCAGGGTAGCGATATCAATCACTGCCTGCGGGTCGAATTGATTGGCGTAGTCAAGTGCGTCGGCCAGGATCAGTCTCCCCTCCGCATCGGTATTGAGAATCTCAACCGTCAACCCTTTGCGCGAGACGAGGACATCGCCAGGCTTCGTGGCGGTACCTGACGGGAGGTTTTCGGTCAGTGGAGTTAGAGTGACGAGATTCACGGGGAGTTTAAGACGAGCTGCGGTAATGATGGTTGCCAGCATCGTGGCAGAACCGTGCATATCCCCTTTCATCTCGTGCATGTTTTCGGCAGGCTTGATCGAGATACCGCCGGCATCAAAGGTGACACCCTTCCCTACCAGAACGATCGGCTTCTGGCCATCGCGACGTCCGTTGTACTTGAGGATAACAAAGCGTGGTGGTTCTGCGGATCCACGCGAGACGCCGAGCAAGCAGCCCATCCGTTCACGTTCGATCGCCTTCTCATCGAGAACACGGCATTGGACACCGTACTTGCGGGCGAGTTCCTGCATCTTTTTCGCATATATCCGTGGAGTAAGATAATTGGCTGGAGTATAGGTCAGACGACGAGCCAGATTCTGTCCCTCTGCGATCACCTGTGCTCGTTTGATCGCCTGCTGAAGAGTGGGAATATCTCGCTTGTTGCTCACTGCGAGGTTCAGTTCGACAATTTTGCGGTTATCCTTTCGGGCGTCGCCGGAACGGAATTCGGTCATCATCCATGAGCCCAGCAGGTACCCCTCGAGCGAGGCCTGATAGAAATCGTCATTGGTAAAGTCATCAAAATAGACGACAACTTTACGGCTGTTGCTGAGTGTTTTGGATCGGGAGACACTGCCGATTGCAGAGCGGAAACTGTCGGCCGTGATTGCCGATTCTTCACCAAGCCCAACTAGCAACACTCGTTTGGCTTTGAAGCCAGCAGGGTTGAAAATGGCCGCAGATTCGCCCGGTTTTCCACTAAATTCGCCGTAGGTCAACAGCGAACTGACTGCGCCTTTGGACGCAGAGTCGAGCTGTTTCAGGAGAGATCCTTTGACGCTGGTGTAGGCGGCGACGGGAACTATAACACAGTCGGCGGACATATCCTGAATCCGACCGGATAAGGCACGTGATTGCATGAGAACTCCTCTTCTCTTTATCAGATCTGATGAGGGAATTAAACGAGAATTAATACGAGGAGTCAAGAAAGGCGCGATAATTGCGCGAGGTTTCTTCGATATTATCTGAACCGAACTTGGTCAGGAATGCGTCGGCGAGGACGAGCGCCAGAGCCGCCTCGCAGACCACTGCCAAAGCCGGGACGACGCAATTGTCGGTCCGTTCGACCAAGGCCTTGGCTGGCTTTTTGGTTTTGACATCAACAGAATCGAGCGGCTGGTTCAATGTGGAGATCGGCTTGTTGGCCACTCGGATGACCAGGTCTTCGCCGTTGGTAATGCCGGCCTCGAGTCCACCGGCATTATTTGTCTTGCGGTAGAAATGCTTGCGCGTTGCGTACCCTTTTGGGTCGTAGTAGATCTGGTCGTGCACTTTGGAACCACGCAATTCGGCTGACTTAAATCCCTGGCCGATCTCGATCCCCTTAACCGAATGGACGGACATCAAGGCAGATGCGATACGGCCGTCGAGCCGCTGATCCCACTGCGAGAAACCACCGAGTCCGACAGGGAGACCGCGGACTATCAGTTCGACAATCCCGCCAAGCGAATCGCGTTTTTTTTTCGCTTGCCGAATGGCTTCGATCATCTGCTTTTCGGTCGCTTTATGGAGGCAGCGCACTTCCGAGTTTTCAGTGATATCCTGTACTTTGGTCAGATCGGACAGATCTACCTTCTTAGTCATGGCAACTTCGCCGATCCTGACTACGTGTGACGCAAACTGCACGTCAAAGTACTCGAGCAATTGCCGCGCCAGCGAGCCGACTGCTACGCGTGCTGCGGTTTCACGAGCGGAGGCGCGTTCAAGCACATTGCGCAGATCATGATGGTTCCACTTGATCCCCCCCGGAAGATCGGCATGGCCGGGACGAGGCGTGGTGGTATCGTAGGCCAGACGTTGTTTGCGGAGATCCAGTTTTGGTGGGATCGGATCGAACGGGTGCATTATCTCCGTCCAATTCTCCCAGTCCTTGTTGCGAATAACCAGTGAGATCGGCGAGCCAAGTGTCAGTCCGTGGCGGATGCCCGAGACAAACTCAGCGCGATCCTGTTCGATCTTCATGCGCCCGCCGCGGCCATACCCCTTCTGACGGCGAGCCATCTGGAAGGCGATCCGTTCAGGATCGATCGGCAGACCTGCCGGGAGTCCATCGAGAATGGCAGTGAGCTGGGGACCGTGCGATTCGCCGGCTGTCAGGTAACGCAACATGGATAGAATCTATGCTCTGGCAATGGAAAGGTCAACGGGAAGGAACGTCATCCATGGCTGCATCATCGGGGAGGACCAGACCGGAATCCTCGGCCAATTCCTTGACTCTCCGGCTGATCCGGTCATCCAGTTTCATAGCCTGGGACATCGTATAGAACTCGACTTCATCGATAGGCGAAATGTCTTTGATCTCGGCGATGACCGCAACAGTCTTACGAACCGCATTTTCAATGACATCCAGGCTCCCCGGGAGCGATTCGAGTACTTTGGCCGTATCACCACGGTTAAGGCGCTGGCGGAGCAACTGGGTGCGCCCATACATCGCCATAGCGGCATTGTTGACGTAGTGAGAGAGGGTGGCGATAGCGATATTTTTCGATTCGATCATCCCCTTCTCGCGCTCTTCCTTGAGCAGTTTCTGGCTCAGTTCCTGGCGTTCCTGGAAGAGGTTGTGCACGATCAGGTAAGTGCGCCAGATCTCTTTATTTGCGCGCATGAGGAGGTCTTCGACCTTGCCAATATCGGTGTCGAGGAATTCTGCCGCCGCAAGAGCATCGGTCATCAGGGTGACCGAGATCTGCTCGATATCTTCCTTGGAGAGGTTCAAAACCTGCGCGAGCTGATTGGTCCGGGTCATCCGTTCAACCGGGTCCCAGCCGTAGTCATCGGCAGATGCATGCCCCAACAGGCTGGCCAATCGAATCAGGTTGGGAGTGCTGGGTCCGGGAGTAAGATTCGAGAAAACGTGGTGGTCGCGGATCGACTCGCAGATCGCGACCGGCAAACGCCAGCGGATCGACAAGTGATAGCCGACCTCGCAATGATCGGTGCCGAAGACCTGTCGTTCGGCCTCGATAAGGTTATTGGCGCGCACTTTCTTAAGCGCGATCTTCTCATATTGTTCAGGATAGTGATTGATGAAATAGAGTACGCCGACATCATGCAGCAAACCAGCGATAAAGGCTTCATCCGACGCTTTGACAGAGGTGACTTTAGCGATCTTTTCAGCAGCCACGGCGACCGTCAGATTGTCCGCAAACAGATGTTTGGTGTTCACGTACGCGGCGCGCGAGAATCGTTCAGCATTAAATACCGAGGAGGAGAGCGCCATGCACTTGACAGTACTGATCCCGAGCACCTGTACCGCCTGCTGAACGGTGGTGGTGCGACTGAATCTCTGGTAAAAAGATGAATTGGCCAGTTTGAGGATACGGGATGTCAGCGCCGGATCCTTGAGAATGATCCGGGCAAGCGATTCAGTCGAGTAGTTGGCCTTTTCGATCTCCCGGAGAAGTTCGTTCAGGGCCTGCGGCAATGAAAGAATGTCGTCGTTTCGCGAGATATCTTCGAGAATGGTCATTTTATCCATAGGGTAACTCACACCGTTGTTCCCTATGTCGGAAGATTTGGGAGAAAGTTGAGGAAACTGGTTGACCTGTTGCAGGTTAGCCTATTTTTGCGGCCAACGAACGAATAATATCGGTCAGTTGTTCGATCCGGAACGGCTTGAGAAGGATTTCGGTGATTCCGGCAGCATCGATCTCCGACTGGTCAAGGCCTGCCTCCCAACCGGTTACAAGGATAATCGGGACTTGGGGTTGGAAGGCCCGAATCTGACGGGCAACATCAAGGCCGGTAAGGTCCGGCATGGCAAGGTCGGTCAGGATGATGTCAAACTTCCCCGTAGAAGCCATTCTGAGCCCCTCAGAGCCGCTTGAGGCGGTCTGCACGTAATATCCGAGGGATTGGCACATGGCCGAAATCAGATCGAGAATGACCGCCTGATCGTCAATGGCGAGCACCCGCACCTGGCGACCAGATTTCGATGGCTGAGAAGCGGAAGTCGATCCTTTTACCGGAAACTTAAAGCTGAGATAGGCTGGAGTCGGACCGGTCTTGTCGGCCGCAAAATAACAGACACCCTGACTGACAGGTTTCAGAAACATATCGGATGGCCGATGCTGGAACGCCTGATCGGCCGGCAAATAGTCACCAAACGAAGCTACCGATTCCACCGGCGGGAAGTTCTTCCGGTGGCGAGAAATGTCCAGGTAGAGGAAATTCTCTTTCAAATAAGTGGCAATAGAAATGACGTCCTCGTCCGATGCAATCGCCGCAAAACGATTTAGAACGGACTCGAACAAACTTCTTACTTCGGTGTCAGCAAAATGAATGGCAGTCGCTTTGCCAAGTTTCAGGTCAAGCTCACGTGGCCGTCCACCTGCCATATACAGATCGCCGGAGATATGCACTTCTCCAAGTACTGCCTCAACCACATGATTGACTGTTCCGGAGTTTTCATCGGCTGCTACCACCGGTTCGGCCGGAAGGACCAGTGTCCGTTTCACCAGTTTAGCGGCGTGATCCGCTTCAGAAACAATCGACCGCAGCAGAGTCCGCAATTCGCCTGAGACCTCTTCCCTGCCGGCGGCCAGATCAGCTGAACCGATCACGGCGGAGAGATGGTTGTTAAGTTGGTTTATAAGTGGCGCGATCTTCTCGCTATCCCGAGCGGAGAACTCAAACTTCTCGGTCCTGCCCGCCAGAGATGAAAGGTTACTACGCAAGGCATACAGACCAACCGCCAGGGTCAGCAACCGTTCCCACTCCAGTTTTTCGTTTTCGGGGAGGTCATAGAAGAAAAACAGAACCACTTCAGAGAAACCGGTAGGACCTGCCAGCGGACAAGCGGCCATCATTTGCGGAAGTCGCCGTTCGCCAAACACCGAGTGCAGGATCTGTTGCGATGACGGACTGAAAGTCTCGATCGAAGACAGCACGGCGCGCTTTCCATAAACGAATTGCGGTCCACCCTGATTGATCGCTTCACCCACGAGTCCTTCACCAGGTTCAATAAGCAGATCGACCAGGTCGGTCAATTCCGCGCGATATGCATCGCCGGCAGAAAATGAACCGTTGGGGAGACTCAGCAGCGTGATCACCTGAGAATGTGTCGGGAGAATCTCTGCCAGATGGCGCATGAAGTAACCGGCGCGATGGCGTGCCGAATCTTCATCCGTGGGCGGTTCAATGAGCTGAATCACTTTCTCAAAACCGAGGCGGCGGGAAAGATCGCGTCGAGAGGTCTCACGTTGTTGCAGTGCAAATCGAGCGAGCAAACCAAAAAACGCCAAGAGCCGGAGGTCCTGATCGCTGACCACAAACGGTCCCCCGTCTTTGCGCAGCAGAAGCGCATCAGTGGCATCGTTCACTACTGGAAAGACCAGCGATGAACGGACGATCGAGGCATGGCCATCGCGCTCAGTAGATTCATGATTGATGATCAGGGGCTTGCGCCGCTCCAGAGCCTCGGTGAGTGTCAGGCGATATTGTTCGGTAAGATCAGTCAGTGATTCCGTGCCACCATAGACCTGAATGCTGCTGCCGGAAAGACCGCAGAGGTAGACCTCCGATGATCCGGCAAGTCCGACCAATTGGCGACAGAAATCAGGCAGACTTCCAGACCCGGCCAACGATTGCGCCGAGGCAGAGAGCCGATCGATCAAGACGCTCTGGCGGTTATTCACTTGCTCTAATTCGGTCCTGGCGAGCGACAACTCACGTGTCAATCGAGTTGTTCGGATCTTTTCGGCGACCCAGTCAGTGACAGGAGCCAGATAGAGAAGTTCAGCCCGACTGAACGAGCGTGGTTCTTCCGCTAGTAAAACAATGGCGCCGATTTTTTCACTTCCGGAGATCAGCGGGAGTACCAGACTCGACTGAAAACGGGATTGAACCGGCATACCCTTCGCATCGGTCAGTTCGAATGAACCGGCGATCATCGGATCGCCCAGGTCGATCGCTTGCGCGACGGCATTACGTTCAAGCGTAAAATGCTCAAGGTTGGCGATCTCATTCTTGGTCAGATTGGCGGTTGCGCCGAGGATCAGTTGGCGCTTTCCACGATTGATCAGGAAGGTCACCCCTGCCCGTTCGGGAGTCTGCAACAGTATCTCGCGAAGGGCCAAAGAGAGCAATTCCAGCAGTTGATAAGAAGCGCGCGTTTCGAGTTGGAGGGTCTGCAACAGCCCAAGTCGATTCTCCCGGATCTCCAGTTCCTCACGGTTGATGCGCTGGTTATCAGCGAAAAACGCAAGTGCCACGACCACCAGACCGAGACCAATTGCCAGCACAATGTACGCGGCGGCGCTCAGTATCGGATACGCGGTAATGACAAACCAGGTGGAGTAATCGGAGACCGAAGTAAATACATTCCAGGTCGCGACTAATATGATCAGGACCGCTCCGCCGATATAGGCGGCTCTTCCGGCGCCACTGATCCGATGTAGCTGCAGGCGAAGAAAAAGAAAGGTCAGCAAACCTGCCGCCAGCAAGGCCATCGGTATGGTGGTCCAGAGAGTGGTCATCAGTTCAGTTCCGCTATCTCCCCATGGAGGGTGAAAGCATCGGCCGAGTTTACCCTGATAGGGACAACCATTCCGGGCGACAACGGCTCATCAGTCTTAAACAGGATAGTCTTATTTCCTTCGGTTCGCGCGCGCAGATACTCGTCGGAACGCCGCGAGGCTCCTTCGATCAGCGATGACCGCACCTGGCCGATCTCACGTTGGTTCCGATCGTAACTCACCGATTGCTGCAAGGCGATCAGCTTGTTGAGACGGCGAATCTTGTCCTCTTCAGGAACATCATCCGGATACTGTGCGGCGGTGGTTCCCGGACGAACGGAGTACCGGAACATGAAAGCCGAATCGTACTGGACAGCCCTGACGGCATCGAGAGTCGCCTCAAACTCCTCCTCTGTCTCAGTCGGGAATCCGACAATCAAGTCGGTGGTCAGGGAGACATACTCGAGCTTTTTGCGGATATACTCAACGATCCTCAGATAATGCTCGATCGTGTAGATGCGCCCCATCTTCTGCAGGACCCGGTTTGCCCCGGACTGCAGCGGGAGATGGATATGAGGCATCACCTTGGGCTCATCGGCCAGAGTATCGACCAGCTTGCGGGAGAGATCTTTGGGATGGGAGGTCATGAAACGCACCCGCGCAATACCCGTTTCGCGGGAAACGCGAGCAAGCAGTCCGGGAAAGTCCGTCCCGTCAAATTCGTAGCTGTTGACATTCTGTCCCAGCAGTGTGACCTCAACCACTCCCTCATCCACCATCTTCTTGACCGCATCGACAATGTAATCAGCGGAGTGTTCGCGCTCTTTCCCGCGCACGTATGGGACTATGCAATAAGTGCAGTAGTTGTCGCAGCCCCGGGAGATGGTAACAAAACCGGAATAGGGAGTCTCCTTGATCGGCGCGATCATATCCATATTCTCATGACCAAACGCGGTCATGACGGAACTGGTCCCCTCGATTCCCTCGAGAGCGTCGGGGAGTTCAAACAGGCGATCGGTCCCAAGGACAAAGTCAACATGGGGGACCCGCCGTCTCAGATCATCCCCTAGTCGCTGGGCCATGCAGCCAACCACCGCCACCTTCAGGTGCGGCTTTTGCTTTTTGAAGCGGTAGATCTCGCCGAGCCGGCCATACACGCGGTCCTCTGCCTTTTCCCTCACGGAACAGGTATTCAGGATGATCAGGTCGGCCTGGGATTCGTCCGCAACACGCCGGTATCCCCTGGTTATCAGGGTAGACGCCAACGTCGACGAATCGGCGAGATTCATCTGGCAACCGTATGTCGAAATATGAAAGGTTTCTACTTTTTGTGCACTCTTCACGTAGGTACTCCGCGATTGGTATACAGCGGCCCGGACGTAACGTCTCATGATACTTATTCCACAGCGAAAATCAACATAAAAGGGGTCCTCTCCCCTGTCTCTCAGATCCAGCAAAAAGCCCCGGCTTTTGACCGGGGCTGTAAGTCCTGGATGACTAAGAATCGCTTACGGAGCGCAACCCACCTGCATGGTGACATTGCCGACCGTCAGGAAGCTGATCATGGTGCTCAGATCAGAAAGATCGACCACGCATGAGTTGTTGACATCGGCGGTAAGACCGAGCGGAATGGTCTGGCCCGGTATTGTCAGGTAGGCGATTATGAGCGATAAGTCGCTCAAATCGCACTGGGTGAATGACAAATTGACGTCACCGGGGACAAGCTGGCCCGGGCCTATATGAAGGGTAAATGTCGCCTGATCCGAGGTTCCGCCCCAGGTATCCCGATAGCGAATGGTAAACGTGAAACTGCCGGTGTCGGTGGGAAGCCCAGTGATGACTCCTTCGGCATCGATTGACAATCCTGGCGGCAGTGAGCCGGAGAGGAACGTTATGTCCAGAGCACCCTGCGAACCGCGCTGTTCGATGGTATCGCGATATGGGTGATATTGGGCTCCCTCGTCAAGTTCAGGCGTAGTCGTAACAATATACATACCCCAGGTCAGGTCGGTGAGATAGCGAAGGATCCAGCGGTTTGGATCAAACTCAGCGTTCACGACCTGCTTAGGGAGCGTGAGCTTGAACATCTCATCGCGCTCATCTACCATCACCGTCACGGTGTCGTGGGTTCCATCAAGATAATCAATAGCAATATCCACCGGCATGGTGAAGACCTGCGGATTGGTGGTCTGTGTCTGGGCCACGTGGAGGTACAGGTTCCATCCGCCCGGGGTATTTTCGCCATAATACGCGAACTGATAGGCCGGTCGATAGGTACCGTAGATCCACTCCTGGAAAAACCAGTCGAGTTCTTCGCCAGTGGTGACCTCAACCAGATCACGGAACTGCTCAGTGGTCGCTGACTTGTGCTGATACTGCGAGGTGACATAAGCATCCATCGCCTGCGCAAATTTGGTCTCACCCAAAACACCGCGGAGCATATGCACAACCCACGAGCCTTTGTCATAAACGATATTATTGAAGATATTGCCAACGGACGAAGTATCATAGACATAGATCGTGCCGCCGAGAGTGTAGTCCTGCGACTGCATATACGAGTGGTAATTGGTCCATCCGTCGCGGTTGAGGTAATAGACCGCCTCACCGTAGGAGGCAAAGCCCTCATTCAACCAGATATGGCCCCAGTTATTACATGTGATCATATCACCGAACCACTGGTGAGTTAACTCGTGGACAACCACCGCTTCTGAGAACCCAAAGTTTGAGCCGGTCATAGAGGTCATGGTCTGATGTTCCATCCCTCCACCCCATTCAAAGTTTGAGTGACCGTACTTTTCATCCAGAAACGGGTATGGCCCAAAAGTTTCAGAGAGTAGCGAGATCGCGTTGGGAGTAATTCCCCATCGCGGAAGCGCATATGAATATCTATCCGGGTAAGTGGCATGAACAACCGGCATAGTATCAAGGCCGCCGTTGTAAATGTAGTTGTTCGTCCAGACAGTGTACTTGGAGCAGGCGACCGAGAATAGATACGACGCCATCGGGTATCGGACGCAGTAGTAGTATGTACGAGTATTGGTGCTCAATATGGTGGAATCAAGGGTACCGTTGGAGCCGACATAGAAAGCGCTGTCGACCTGGATCGCGATATTGAACGAATCCGCTTTGTCATCCATACGGTCTTTGCAGGGCCACCAGGTGCGGGCATAGTACGGTTCGGATAATGACGACATCACCTTGCCGCTCGTACGAGTATCAAAAGCAAACGCCTGGAAGCCGCCCTCGATCGGATGACCGTGATAATGAACGGTCATTTCAAACTGCTCACCGGTGTTATAGGCATGGTCCAGGTCGATAGTGACAACATTGGTGGTTCGCGAATAGGTGCGGGTCCCCCCCGGCCATGTGATCGAGTCGATTGTCATATTGTCATAGAAGTCGACCTGCACTTGGGACACGTTGTCTTCGGCAGCTGCAGCTACAATACGAACAGTGCCGTAAATGATCTCCGTAGTATCGTTGATACGCATGCGAACATCATAGAAACCAACATCGTAGTTGGTTTGCGTGTTGGCCATCGGGGCGGTGGCAATCCGCTGAGTGGCAAAACGTTCGCTGAGCAATGCGCGGCTTTTGGCGAGCGACATCTGCTGGTGGATCTGAGAGGACGGGACATTGGTCCAGTCGGTGTCGGAGACTGAGTCTGCACTGGCAGTTATGGCGGTTGTCAGGAGAAACAGGGTGAGGATTAGCAGAAACCGGGGCGAGACCAATTTCACAGAAGACCTCCAAGGTGTGTATCGTTTCGTCGGATGGCAGGAAAAGTTCGCCGACCATCTAATCCAGCCTGCAATATAGCGTATATCGGCTAATTGTCAACGAGTTACAGCGACAACGGGACCAGAATTGTCCATTAAAAAGGCGCCGTGACAAGTCACGACGCCTTCGAAGTTAAGCCAGAGTCTGGCATCCGATTACGGATTGCCGCAGATGATCGTCGGCGAACTTACGAAGTATGCTATCAGGCGAGTCAGATCGGAAAGGTCGACTGTTCCCGAACAGTCCGTATCTCCGACTCGATACTCCGGTAAAGGAGCCGGAGCGCCAAGAATCATATAATTGATCATCCATGAAAGATCAGTTAGGTCGAGTTTGCCGTCCCAGTTCATGTCACCATGATATCGCCAGATACGTAAAGTAACCGGTATCTGCTGCGGACCGGCAGGGTCAAGCGGCGCACTGACCTGGAAAGTGTCAACATACGTACCGAGAGTCAGATCGTCGATCGCCATGATCGCCTGGAACGCACCGGGAGTACTTCCGGAAGGCGGTGCAGCAGCCATCCAATCGATTTCTTCATCCACGGTCCAGGGCATGCATCCCTGATTCTCGTTACTTACAAATACCGAAATCGCCACCGGTCCCGTCTGCTCCTGTCGCGGGATGACAATAGATGTGCGCGAGAGCGCCATTGTCGCCGGTGCATTCTCATCAATCCTAGTGTACTTGAGGATCACCGTTCGCGGAGAGTTGTACGTGAAATCCGCCCAGACAATGATCGTATCGTAGTAGGTGCCTGGGGCAAGACTACCTCGCAGATCGGTTACTGAAAACGTGCGTGGGATATTTCCCTGCGCAGGGGTTACGGTGGCAAGGTCAGACTCGAAGTCGACATTCGCCATCTTTGGAGCATCTCCACCTAAATTACTTACCACAAACGTGGCCGAGGCTACCGGCCACTCATCAGTCGCACATCCATATGACGTAATTGAAACCGTGTCTGTAGAGACATGCAGCACGGCTGGGTTTTCGATTATCTTGAAATGAAAGATCACCGGATAAGGAGAGTTGATCGCCTCCGGCGAACTGACCCAGAGAGTATCGAAATATTCGTCGCCGACCGCACCACCCAGGACCTTGAAAGTCAGATGCACTGAGTCGGGCGCAGAGCCGCTCAGCGGTGTTACCGTGAACAGTCGGGTTGATGTCTCAGACAGTGTATATGTCATGCTTCCAACACCGGCATTGCGGATATAGATCGAACGCGGCTGCGCATTGTCAGGTGCATCTACAATGATATGATTGACCTGAGAATCAACTGCGATCATGGGCAGACTGGAACCCAGGGACAATTTCACCGGGATTCTGACCGGATCATTGGTCGCCGCCGGATCACTTACGACAATTGTGTCATAGAAATCACCAACTCCGAGTGCTGAGATGTCAGTTGAGACAGTCACCAGCGTCGAATCAATGCCGTTCGACGGACTGACTGCAAGCCAGGGGCCGGCCCAGGTCGAAGTCCAGTTGAGTGTCCCGCCCCCCGTGTTTTTGATGATCATTGTCTGCGAAGGCGGATTTGATCCACCGGTCAATCCGACAAAATTGAAAGATGATTTGTTCGTGGCAATCACCGGAGCGGGAGCTGCGATCGTCAGCGTCACCTTTTCATACAGCGGTGAATTGAAAGCGCCAGCCGATTGGACGGCGATCGAATCGACATACACTCCGGGAGCGAGGCCGGTAATATTCATCGTGACTGTGATAGTCCGCGGCGTGATCCCAGAAGATGGGGTTTTGACTATCCAGGGAGCATTTTCTACCAAAGTAAAGGCAAGATTGTCCCCCTGACCATCGCCGGTTGACGAAACCACAAACGTCTGTGCTGGCGGCGTTGAGCCGCCTTCGATGGCGCCAAAGCCAAGTGAATCGACCGAGAGCTCCAGAGCCGGAGCGTAGATCTCAAAACAGTAACCCGAGCCGGCCCGTTCACCGCCAACACCAGGGGAGTATGGCTGACCGGGAAGCCCCTGGAACTGGGGGTAGAAATCAACCAGGTTCTGGCCGACCCAAACCCATGTACCGCCCTCGAACCAGAGCGCGGAATCAAGGCAGATATGCTTGCCGGCGGCGCTCAGATCGCCGTCAAACCATGCGGTGATGGCAAAGACCGAATCGTTCCAGGTCGTAGGCATCTGCCGAGTAGCACGAGTCGGATTTCCGGCGGCAAGAAAGCCCAAGGTATCATCGGATCCGTTGCAGTCGAATTCGTTGAAGGCGTATGTGATATCGAAGAACGGTAAGAAGTATGCAGAGACGTCGTCGCTGGGATCGCCCGGCGTGCCGCCATCATCATTCGGTCCGATCGAATCTATAGTGGTGCTATCCCACGTCGCTCCATCGGGCGAAGACAATTTGAATCCGTTGGAGACGTTGCACTTTTGTCCGGTGGTGTTATTGTAATTGATTATGAACCGGAGATTGGCGCCGGCCTGGACCTGCGTGCCGCTGATCAATCCGTCGACCTGTCGGATGGAGACCACGCCCTGCTGCGCTTCGGCAACTCCTGCAATTAGCGCTACGAGCGCAACGGACAGGAAGAGATTCTTCCATGAAAACCGCATGTGTGTCACTCCGTGGTTTGGGTGAAAAAGAAGTAGACCTTTGACGGGTACATCTTCGCTATTCGTCCTGAACGAATCTATCTGTAAATGTGACTGAACGAAGGGACAGAGGCCGCCAATCCAATTCGTCGATTTGCCAGGCAACAATCGAGCCGCAGAGAATTCGTTGGCTGTTGCCTAATCGAATCTGGTGTACGTGCAGGAACTGCCCCGCCGAATATCCTCTTAATGCGAGCATGCGATGTCCCCGGATACCTCAACATCGCTACGGAATTGTATGGAAATGCGAACCTTTTCTATGGCAGCAATATACAGGCGTTCACACGCGGCTGTCAAGCAAAATGCGGAGAGGGAAAACCGGATTAACCAGAAGCTAACGGAGAATCTTGTGGGGATCGAGCTACTTTTTCTTACGACGAGCTGCGGCGGCGGCGGCAGCACGAGGTTTTTGACGGGCCGCTCTTTTCTTGCGGGACCGTGCGATCTCGCGGGCGAAGATCTTCTCTAATGTGTAGGTTGAAGGCTGGAAGTCAAGTAGGCAGAGTTCAAAGAGTTCGTCGACTCGTTCGATAAAGACGAATTTGGTCTTCCGGATTATCTCTCTCGGAAGATCCTTGACATCTTTCTCATTCTCTTTCGGCATTGCGATCTCAAATATCCCGGCGCGATAGGCGGCCGAGATCTTTTCCTTGATTCCGGCAACCGGCAGGACACGACCCCGCAGGGTTACCTCCCCGGTCAGCGCGATATCGTTGCGAATCGGCCGCTCCGACATCACCGAAGCTATCACCAGACAGACTGTTACACCGGCGGAAGGACCGTCCTTGGGAATGGCGCCAGACGGAAAGTGAATGTGAATATCATATTCATTGAAATCGTTGGTATCTATTCCCAGGATATCGGCCTTGGAGCGAACGTATGAGTGGGCGGCCTGAATCGATTCGCGCATCACATCGCCGAGCGATCCAGTAGTGATGATCTGCCCCTCCCCTTTCATCTTGAGCCCTTCGATGAACATCAGCTCCCCGCCAGCGCCGGTCCAGGCTAGTCCCGCGGCCGTGCCGATCTCCGGTTCCTTCTCCGCCTTTTCAGGGATAAAGATCGGAGTCCCAAGATAGGTGTCGAGGTTCTTCTCGTTGATCACCCAGGCTTGTTTGCTTTTTTCCGCCTTTTCCAGGGCGATCTTGCGGCAGATCTTTTCGATCTGCTGGGAGAAAACAAGCAGTCCGGCCTCTTGAGTGTAGCTGGAAATGAGGCGGCCAAGTGTTTTCTCGTTCATCCGAACCTGAGATTTAAGCAAGCCATGTCGCTTGAGCAAACGCGGTATAATATAGCGCCGGGCGATAACGATCTTCTCCCGCTCGATATAGCCGGGAAATTCGACGATCTCAAGTCGCGGCACAAACTGCTCGGGCAGTTCTTCAAATGAACGGACAGAGCAGATAAAAAAGACTTTGCTCAGGTCGAACGGCACGCCAACATAACTGTCGAGAAACCGGTTGTTGCGCCGGTTATCGATCGCCTCGAGCAGCCCCATATTGACCGAGCTGTCATTCTCGACATTGAAATAATCCAGATCCTCTATCAGCACAACCGGATCGCTGGCTCCAACCTCGCGCAAGGTACGAATGATCCGACCAGGAGTTGCACCCGGCCAGGTACGCGCGGTACCTTTGAGATCCGTGACTTCCGATATCCCGCCGACAGAGATCCGAACGAACTGCTTTCCAAGTGCCCGTGCAATCGCCTTGGCAAGTGAAGCTTTACCGGTCCCCGGAGCACCGACAAGGCAAAGAGTCGGGCCTTCGTCCGCTCCGCCAAGCAGTTTGCGAACCGAGAGTCGTTGCATGATCTGCTCTTTAAGCGCAGTCGGGCCGTAGTAGTCTGTCGAGAGAATATGCTCCACCTCAGCCATGGTGTAGTTTTCAGGAGAGGTCTTCCCCCATGGTAAGGTCAACAGCCATTCCAGATAATTCTTGGTAGTTCCAAATTCGGCCGTTGCCGGTGAGAGTTCGCTCAGGCGATCGATCTCGATGCGCGCGCGCGCAACCACTTCGGGAGGAAGCTGCGACGCTGCTTTGAGCGCCTTGCGCAAACGAGCCGCTTCTTTCTCCTCGGTCAGATCCTCACCCAGTTGTCGCTTGATCTCGAACAATTGCTGTTTCAGGAAGTAGCGGTGCTGTTCTTCCTCGATCCGCTTGCGGGCATTTTCGTTGATATTCAATACTGTGGTGACACGATGCATTTCGCCATGCAGCAGATTCAACAGCCGATCATAGCGAATCTCCAGACCGATGCTTTCCAGCAAGTCCTGTTTTGCCTGCAGGGAGAAATGGAACGACGATGCGATCCGGTCTGCAAGTGCTGATGGATCCTCGAGATTCATTTTGAGGACATTGAGAAGTTCCGGAGAATAGATCGGGTCGAGATGGGTGATCTCGCCGACAATCGTGATCGCGGCATCCATGCGTGATTTGATATTCTTGAGAACGAAAGTCGGCTGATCAATTCCCGTCACCGTGCCGATCAAAAACGGTTGTTCTTTGATGATGGCGGAGATCGAGGCCCGCTTGAGTCCTTCCAAAGTGACCAGCATTGAGCCGCCCGGACCTTCTTTGTGATCGACCACGCGCGCGAAGACGCCAACCTGATGAATGGGGGATTCGGTATTGGTATCTACTTCGGCGTGAGCATACGAGGCGACGAAGTCGCGTTTGGACGCAACACATTCTTCGACCAACGCGCGATTCTCAGGTCGTCCGATCTGGACAGTCAACATCATCCCCGGAAACAGTACCCCCGTCATGAGGGGTAGAATCGGGTACTCGTCGGAGGAGTCAGTCGTTACGACTGGCAGTCGGTGTCGTGCTCGAATTATCATAGTCATGCCGGTTGTACCACCATTATCGGAGCAATCCGATGATTCTCTATTAAAAGACCGGCATTTTGCGCCCAGTGTCAAAGGCAATTTATAACTCTATGGGCGCCAAGGGCTCCCTCCCCTTAGCAGGGAAGGGAGTTGCCGGGCATCGCCGCGACCGGATTGGCGCATAACTGCTGAACCTCGAAATCGGGATAATGACGAAGGTTCTGGTAGTTGATGCTGATCGAGCGCGGATCAATATCGAGCCGATAGTAACCGAGTCGATTGTTCTCAAAGACCTGCCAGTTCGACGGGTAACCGGCACCGATCTCTGACTTGAGCCGATAGAGATAGCGCGCTTGATTAAAGCCGGCCTCAAGATCCTCCTTGAAGATCCAGCCACTATCCCGACCGACTCGCGACCAGGCAAGTTTGGTCAGATACTTGAATGACTTGCCGGTCAGACGGACTGGGAATCCATTGATCCTGACCAGGTAGCGGTCTCCCTCGTAGGTCCCATCGATCTCGATCTGGTGTGGAACCGTACCGACCGACCCGAGTCCCGGCATAGTTCCCTTGATCTCAGACTGTTGTCTCAACATGGTCAATTCCTCCTGAAAAAGCGTTCCCCTGTCTCCAGGGAGTGTGAGTTTTTGTATATCAGCATGGTCAGCATCGAGGAGATCACCCAGATGGGTGAAGCCGGCTTTATGGAGCGCCAGAAAATCCGGCCGTTTTAGCAGATGCCCGAACTGGTCGTTGATCTCTTTCATCTCAACCGGAAGCCCGTTCCTCAGACTGAAGGCATGGCCGTGGAGCAGTTCGATCGACGGGTGCCCCGCCTCGCGGGCCTCGAGCAACGAGGTCAGGCCATTCACCAGATGTGATGCATTCTCCGCGAGAGAGATCACCTGACCGAGATGCATCTGATAGCGTTCTTCGATCTGCTGGGCCGAGGCGAGTCGACACCAGTCATCCAGCAACAGGGCTGCTTTGAGTGCGGCCGCAGTGCGGTAATCCAGCGGCTCGCGACGATGATTCTCCGGCAAGAGGAACCCGACTTCATCGAGTCCAAAATCAAACCGCTGATAGAGCATCTTGACCGGCAGATTCTCCCGATACTCCAGACGGGTCAGGATACCGGGCGGAAGGTTCCAGTCGGATGAACTGAGCGCCAGGGCGGTCCAGCCGAAAAGCGACTGAGGTATGTTCAGATCGAGCTGTTGCAGGAAATGATCTGCTTCGGCAACCGTCAGACCGGCGCGCACCACCGCCTGACCGAGCGAGGTCGCCCAGAGATGATCGCCGGAATCAGCGCAATCGATCAGGCCGCGTTGATGCAGATGGCCAAGTGAAGGTTCAAGTTCTAGCCTGGCATCGGGATGACGGGTGAAATAGAAGTTCTGCTTGAGCGAGTGAGTCAATTGCTCCAGACTCTCCCCTAACTTTGCCACCACCAGATGAAGCAGCCAGTCCTCGAGCGGCAGAGTCTGAAAAGCAGATTCAAATGGCTCGGCCGTGTCGTTATTGATATAGGCATCCCAGAGGATGTCACCATCAAAGCCGGACTCGGCCAGCACAATGGCACGGGCCGGGCGGTGGGTCTGACAGCCAAGGCGACCTGCCCGTCCGGTGATATTATCAAACTCCGCGCGTGAGATCGGCACCAGGCGGGGACGTCCGCCATACGCACCAGTCGTATATTTGACCGTCTCCAGATAGACCGTGTCGGCGGGGAGGTTGATCCCGAGCGCCAAGGTGGTGGTGGTAAAAAGGACCGATACCTCGCGGCGACGGAAAGCTCGCTCTACGGCCAGCCGTTGATCCGAAGAGAGATCCGAATTATGAAAAGCAACACCCCGTCCCAGGGCCTGCTTGAGTGAACGGACCAGATAAGAAGGTTCTTCATCGGCAAGTGCATCGAGCGCTTGTGTTGCGGACGGCCAATGCGAGGTCGCGGCCAGTCGCAACGCCATATCCACCGTATCACGCCGGGATTTCATAAAGACCAGCGTAGAACCGGTATCTTCGCGCAGTGACTTGAGGAACGCGGTGCGGGCTTCGGGCCCCTGTTCCAGACGAATGAACGGAAGTTGCTGGTCTTCCCCGCTGTTGTAGGAGCGCAGCCGTAACGCACCATCGGCTGCGACTCCACGCATCAACTCCACCGGTCGGGCGGTCTCACAGACCAGATCCGCGTCGAGCCAGCGAGCTAATTCTGTCGATGCTTCCCGACCGATCACCGCCGAAAGCGCCAGCAGGGTCGGACGATACGATGATGCCCGCAGTTTGGTCAGCAACCGTTCGAGCATCGCGCCACGGAACGGCTCGGCCAGCATCTGCAGTTCATCGATCACCACCAGCCCGATCGAGCGAAGCGTATCAAGCTGGGTAGCGAGCAACAGATCGAATTTCTCGTAGATGGCGATCGCGAGATGGAAATCACCGTCGAGGAATTTCCGGTCATTTTCCGGATGGTCGCCGGTGACGATCAGACAGGAAAGACCGAGCGCGCGATAACAGCCGCCGATCTGACGATATTTTTCTTCGGCCAGCGCTTTGAGGGGAAACAGCATCACCACTTTCTGACGCAACATGAGCGCCCGGGCCGCTGCCAACTCCGCGCAGAACGATTTGCCGGACGAGGTCGGCGCCGTGACGATCAGGTTCGGCATCCGCTGATCGGACTGCCGGTCGCCCAACAGACCGTGCTGGATCGCCTGGCGCTGTACCGGGAGCAACCGCTCCCCCTGACGTTGCCGCCAGAGGTCGAGGATCCGTCGCGGGATCCGATGTCTTTCCAGATCGCTCAATTGCATAGCCTGATTCTCCCCTATTGATTGGTTGCCCGAAACCGCTCATCCGGTGGTTATTCTCCACAACTCCCGTAGCCGCATGATGGGCAGCTCATACAGGTTCCAAGCCGGACCATGCCGAGCCCGCAATCCGGGCAGGTCCCGGCATTGGAATACCGGCAACTATCGCCCGAACGGCCGGCATTGGATTGCCAGATATGGCCGACAAAATCCGACCAGGCGGAAGCTTCAAAAAGCGGAGCGCTGATGTCGAGACTGCTGAGGACAGCAGCGTTGGGTTGACTGACAAATTCAGAACCATTCATCGGGTATTCCCTCTGCTGTGTAGGTTGATTGCTGTGAAACGAGTATACTGCACATTTGTGCAGTTGTCAAGAGGGAGGACGGAAAAAAAACAAAAAAGCCGAGCTATGGTCACAACCGAAAGGGCATTCACTTCCGCAATCCATTACTTATCAATCGTTTACTACAAACAGCCGAAAAACACCAGAATTCCCCCAGGCCGCCTCTCCCCTGAATCGTCAGTCCACCAAAAGCCGAACAACGCGCTCGCAACCGATGCCGACACAACACCAACATGGGCTACTAAGCTCTATTTTGAATTGACTTATCAGGCATTCACCATATTTTAAAGTGTATCCGCCAAAGTCTCGCAAAGTTGCCGGCCAGTCCGGGTAACCAAATCAAGGATTGAGGTTCGCATGAAGTCGCTGTCGCGTACGACATTTATCTCCTATTGCTTGTTACTGCTGATCGCCATACCGGCAGTACAAGGAATACCGATCAGTATCCTCAAAGACTCAGTCGCCATGAGCCAGATCAAGCCGGGTGGACGAACGGAGTCACCGGTTGACGCCACTGCAATGCTGGGGGCAGCCGCACCCGACAGTACCTTCTCGCTTTGTCTCCAAAGTACGATCACGCCGGATCAGAATTTCGGTGGCACCGACTGCTGGGGATGGGAAGATGTTGATGGCAAGGAGTACGCTATCATGGGGGTCGCAACCGGGATCGTTTTTGTCGATGCGCAAACGATGCAGGTAAAGGACCTGATCCCGGGACCACAAACGGGCTGCGGGTCAATTCGGTGGCGAGATATCAAGAATTACGGCAAATACTGCTACGCCGTCTCAGAGTGTGCCGGAACCAACCAGGGCATGATGATCATGGATATGAGTTTCCTGCCGGACAGTGTCAGATATATCGGAAGCTTTTCTACCGTCAGCGATATCCGCTGCCACAATATCTCGATAGACACGGCCAAAGGATATGCCTATCTGGTCAAACAGAACTACTCCGGCTTCCGGATCGTCCGACTGACCAATCCGACCGCACCGGTTGAGATCGGCACGGTGGTGACCGGAGATTGTCATGATGTTTTCGCGCGCAATGACACCGTCTGGGTCGCCGAGGGAACAATGGGAAGCTGGGCGATGTACGATCTGGCCAACAAAAACAGCCCGCAACTGATCACGCGCGTGCATGTTCCGAATCCGGGATATGTCCATAATATCTGGCCGACCGAAGATGGAAAGTATGCCGGCACGACCGAAGAGACCGCCAGTAAGACAGTGAAATTCTGGGATATCGAGGACCCGCTGAATGTCTTTCTGGCAGGCGAGTACCTCGCGCCGAGCGGCCTGTGCCACAATGTACATATGCAGTCAGGAATGGCGTTTATGTCGCACTATGAATCAGGCGTGGCCGTTGTTGACATGACCGATCCTTCACTGGCCGATGAAACCGCTCTGTTCGATACCTATGCGACCAGTGAAGCGGCACAGTTCAACGGTGCCTGGGGGGTCTTCCCACACACGCGCACCGGCAAGGTATACGCTTCCAACCTCGACGGTCGACTGTTTGTGTTTCTCAGTAGGACTGAACAACTCCTGGATACGCTGGAGGTATCATCGGTCTCTACCAACCCGGGTGAGCAGATCACGGTCGATATCAGTGTTGAGAACGATGTCTCTGCGCACGGCTTCGTTTTGCCGATCGATTGGACCGGCCCCTATGGACTCAGTTTTGATTCTGCCTCGACGTTTGGACTGCGCACCAGCTATTTCGAGGATTTCAATTATCTGGGGTACGATCTCGCCAACTCACGTATTGCGGTTGAAATGAAGGCGTCGTCATTTGGGACCTCGCCCGACCTTCCGCCAGGCTCCGGGCCGGTGCTTCGCCTCTATTTCACGGTTCCGCCTGGTGCCGCCGGTGACAGTAACCTGGTCAGATTGGCTCCCTATGCGGCGCCAAACACGATCTATCCGTCAATGATGACCCAGTGTTTCAACCTGCAAGTCCCCTTGCATGCGGGAAATGTGACGCTCGGTACAGGAAGTGGCTGTTGTATCAATCGACGCGGAAACGCCAACGGCTCGATCGGCGATGGTGTTGATCTCTCGGATCTCAGCACGATCATCTCTTTCCTGACTGTCTCAGGTTCGGGGATCGTCTTTCCCTGTGGCGACGAGGCGAATGTCGATGGTTCTGTAAATGGGCTGGTCGATCTAACGGACCTCAGTCTGATGATCTCCTACCTGACCGTGACGCCGCAGCCGGTTTTGCCGCTCTGTCCATGATTTATGCTTGTCGATCAGAGCGAAAGAGCCACCCCCATCGGGTGGCTCTTCTGTTAGGAGAGAGTCTTATCGATCGACCTTGAAATCAACTTTGTAGGTAACCCAGCACTTGACCGGAATTCCGTTCTGGACGCCCGGACTAAAGACGTTTTTATAGGCAGCGCGAACCGCCGCTTCATCGAGAATGGATGATCCGGAACTGACCAGTACCCGAGCATCGATCACTTTCCCCTCCTGATCCAACAACGCCTTGATGACGACTCGTCCTGTAGTGCCGGTGGCACGAGCGATACTGGGATAGACGGGCGTCTCCATATGGATCATCTGCGGGTAAACCTCCAGAACAACAAACGAATCGATATCCGGCAGGTAATCGTCCCCAAACAACGCCGTGGTATCGATACCTGAGCCATCGAAACCGGTATCCCCGGCGATATTATAATCGCTAAGGTCGTTTCGGCTCGGCAGCACTTCCTCCGGCTGGTCGTCATTCCAGGACGAATCAACGACAGCCACTATCTGATTGGTGATTGTCTGCTGCGGCGGCGGGGCAACCGGCTGTTGCGGTGCACGTGGCTGCTCCAGCGGTGGCGGATTGGGGAGTCTGATGATCGTCACCACCTTCTCCTCTTCCGGTCCAACGGGCAGGACTACCATTGTCTGCCCGAAGAGGGCATCAAGTGCCAGCGGTAGAGTAAGCGCCAGCGTCACGATCATCAGCAATCCGAGATGGCCGATCATCATGTTCCGCTGATAATGCGCTTTCAGTTCGAACGCGCCGTACGGCATGTTCCGCGAGTGGTTCAGGGTAAACATTGCGCACCTCCCGAAGTTAAAGCTGCCTCTTCCCTTCTTACCGGGGAGCAGGCTGAATCTTCCCTGATCGATGCATCATGGTGTTGGATGGTCCTCTTAATAAGAGGACGAGGCCAAGGGGAAAGATGTGGAGCGATCTGCGCAAAAAAAGAAACGGCGATAGTCAGGTTTGACTACCGCCGTGATACTTACGAAACGTAAACGATCAACTGTCGGTCAGCTTAAAGTCCACTTTGTAGGAGACCCAGCAGGCGACCGGCTTGCCGTTCTGAATACCCGGTTTGAACTTGTTTTTGTACGCCGCTTTAACCGCTTCTTCGTCCAGAGATTGCGTCCCGGACGTTTTGGCGACCTTAGCCTGACGCACATTCCCTTCCTTGTCAACCAGAGCCTGAACCCAAACCGTACCGGTCAAACCGGCGGTTTTGGCCAGGCGGGGATATTCCGGCTGTTGCTGGAAGATCATTTCCGGGAGGATCTCAACTGGCACGAATTCATCCGCTCCCGGGAGATATTCGTCTTCGTTGATGTCCACCACGATATTCTGATCTCCGTCGCCAGCAGTGACATCAGGGGCGACGATCTCGGCCAGTTCCTCACGTGTAGCGAGCTGGACCTCTTCGTCCTGTACTTCTTCGTCAGCGACCGGCTTCGGGATACCGACTTTGGGGGCCGCGACATTCGGGTTCTGGATCTTCACTTCCGGCGGGCGCTTGACCACGGTCGGAGGCGGACCCAGTTCCGCGATCGTCTTGATACGGACCTCGGCAACAGCGACGACATCTTCGTCAGCAGTCACCATCTTCCAGATCTGGATGCCGAGAATGATCAGGACGATCAGGGCGACGACTGAGCCAGTACCGACCAGAATATTGCGCTGGTACTTGGCCTTTAATTCGTACGCACCATAGGGCGACCAGAGGGCGTTGTTGGAGTATGAAGCCATTATAACTGACCTCGTGCTTGGGCAGCGAGCTGAGCGTCTATCATGATCTTATCATCCCGCTCTTCCCACTTACCCGTGGCATATCGATACGAGAACTTCTTGTCTTTCGGCAAGTCTTTCACGTCCACTTTCAGTTCTCTGGCCGTATACGCGTTCCAGGAACGTTCCAATAGATCGATCTCGTCAAGGATGTTGACCAGATCCTCATAGTTCGCCTGCCTGTTGATGAGCACCAGCGTGTTCAGCTTCGGATTATCCTGGTTCAATTTACGAAGCAGGTTACGAAGCGAATCGCTGTTGACGATATACGCCACCGAATCCGGTTTTTTGTCGGTACTCGGGATCAACTGCGGCAGGTTGGTCGGAGACTCGATCTTGGTGTTCCACCAGAAGCGCCCTTCGCTGTCGACACGAACGGTCAACAGGTTGGACTCTTTGACGACCGTCGTATCGTCGTCCGGCGTATCATCCTTGGGCGGGAGGTTGATCTCCATCGCCTGCGGCATCGCGAACACCGTCGAGACCATATAAAAAATCAGCAACAGAAAGGCGATATCCACCATCGGCGTCATATCGATACGGATACCGATACGGCGCTTCGGGCGTCTTAACCCCTTGTGTTTGCCTTTTTTCTCTCGTTGTACAACGTCACCGGCCATTTGGCCTCTTCTCCTCTCGGCAGTCCGTCCAGGTTATGGTCGGACTGGTAAAGGTCGCCTGCGATCAGGTCGTTTCTTGTTCAGTAATGATCAGGAATCGGGTCATATCCTTTTCCTGCATGGCGTCCATCACATCCTGCATCAGGCCAAAACTGGCCCGCTTGTCCGCTTTGACCACAACGAGCGCCCTGATGTTCTTGGCGCGGGCCCGGACCAGTTCGTTGCCGACATCGGCTGAAGAAACGGTCATGACGCGGCGGACATTCGAGACGATATCCTGGCCATCGATGTTGATCGTGCCTTTCTCAACATAATCGACGTAGACAGAGTCGTACTTGGTTACCGTGACATTGATAATATCTTTGTCCGGCAGCTCGATCTGCGAGTGTGACGACGGCAGTTCGACCGCCCGGGCTTCCGGTGGTTTGAACTGAGTAGTCGCCATATAGAAGATCAACAACAGGAAGGCGATATCGACCATGGGGGTCATGTCGATACGTATGCCAACTCTGCGCTTGGACATTATCAGGCACCTTCCTTAGCGCGGATGATCTGCATCACTTCGAAGGTCGCTTCGTCAGTGGTGTAGTTAAACGCGTCTACCTTATTAACAAAGAAGTTGTAGTAGAAGATTCCAAGAATACCGGAAATAAGACCGCCGGCCGTATTGACCAGAGCCTCGGAAATACCGGTGGCGAGTGCGTTGGCGTCGATCACGCCGCCTTCGACGTTACCGGTCGCGGCGAACGCACGGATCATTCCGATCGTCGTACCAAGTAGCCCGATCATCGTGGCGATCGATGCGATGGTTGACATGGCGATCAGGTTACGCTCAAGCAGTGGTCCTTCAAGGGCGTTGGCCTCTTCAATGGCCGTCTGGGTGAGCTGGATGCGCTTTTCAGCATTTAGCGTCTTGTCGGCGCGAACTTCGCGATACCGCTCAATGCCGGCGCGCAGGACGTTGGCAGTGGTGCCACGCTGCTTGTCGCAAGCGGCCAGGGCGCCGTCAAAGTCGTCGGACTGCAACAAAGTGATCAGTTTCTTGAAGAAAACCTGAACCGAGCTTTTCCCCTTGGCGTTGCCGTACAGGGACATGTAGCGCTCGATCACGAACACGATCAGCATGCAGAGCACCATGATCAGGATAACGACCAGCGGTCCACCCTTGTAGACTGAGTGCATGATGGTGCCTTCCGGCGCCGGTTTGAACACTCCATAAAAAAGCCCCAAGCCGACAGCCAGTGCCACCAGCGAGTTCAGCGTTACGAACATTGTCTGTTTAACCACGAGAACACATCCTCCAGTTATGAATACGCAATCAGATTTCTATACCTTTGAGCGCCATCAAAACAAACGCGCCAACCGTCAACACCAGTCCATAGCTGAGGACCGAAATGAAAACGTCGGGACCATAGCTGGTTCCCAGATTGGCGTAGCTGCTCGCTGCGCTCGATCCGTATCCTCCGCCCAAAAACGAGACGACCAGGGCCGCGACAAACAGGATCACCGGGACCCAATTCAGTCGCAGCAGCTTTTTGAGCTCCAAGGCGGTCTGGTCATTCAGCGCCTTCACCTTGAAGAGATTAATTAACATGTAAATGGGAAGAGCAATTGCGGAGAGAGCGAACAGCAGACCGAACAACCCGGTCAGCATCAGTCCAAAACCGCCACTGAAGACGGTGCCAAGTGAACCGAACGAGCCGATCCCGGTGGTCGTCTCTGTAATCCGCTCAACTTTCTTGCGAGGTTGCGCGGCATGCAGTACTTCGCCCCGCTCGTCATCAGCCTTGGCCACGGATGCCGTCGAGGTGGACTCGACCACCTTTTCCTGGTAGACCGTGAACCACGGAAGGAAAAGCGAAACGAGAATAACCAGCGATGCCAGCACCAATACCCATCGCTCATACCCCGAGATACGCTCGATCATGAGCGAGCAGTGTTCGCGCAGCCGTTCGCCGCGGGACCGTCGAGCGACAAGGTTGTCGACCAACTTGGTCTTCTCGGCTTCGGAGCTGAACAGGTCTCCCGGTTTTCCGGGGAAGACATCGAATCCAATATAATGGAAGCGGTCATCCACCGAAATACGGCGTTGAGCGGCGGGTTGTTTATCTTGGTCAGCCATTAAAACCCCTTACCGGTCTTCTTCCCTACGCAGGGAAATTAGAATTCATAGCGCGTGTCATCCTGGCCCTTCTGGGCATCTTTGTTGCCGGGCTGACACTGCAATACCTTGCCATACCAATCAAACGCGTTCTTGAAATCCGCTTTGGATGCCGCCTTGTCGGCTTTGGCTCGCTCGGCACCACGCGTGTGGTAGGCCTGGGCGATCCAGAGCACCAGACTGGCATCCTTGCAACCTCCCTGCGACTTGGAGATACATTCGTACGCGTCCAGTAGGTAGTCAAGGCTTCTAGAGATATTCTTCGGGCAACCAACCTCGCCACCGGCGAAATAAGCATAACCCAAAGAGCGTTTTGCGATACAATCTGTCGGATCAAGCTGGAGCAAATGCTCAAACTGCTTGATCCCTTCGGTGCAGTTTTTCAGAGAGAAGAGATAGGCCGTGCCAAGCATCTGCACGACCTTGGCATCTGTCGTATTGTATTTCAGGTAGCTCTCGAAATAGTCGGCCGCCACCTGATTCCAGTTGATATTGGGGTCGAAACTGATAACCTCGGTGGAAGCATACTGCGGCGAGGCGGCGCTGTCGGTTGTGGCCGAAGCGGTCTCATCAGCGTTGCTGTTGCCAGCCAACGCGAGGGCGCAGAGTCCGGCATTTTTGTAAATGCTGGAACCGGCGGAATCGATCCCCATGGCGATCCGCTTCTGATAGTAAAACATAGCTGGCTGCAGGCTCTTCAGCATATGGAAGGCAAAGGCGACATTCTGCACCACGCGGCGCTGTGCCTGTGAAGAGTCGATCTTCAGCACTTCCATGTAGTTTTCAATTGCGTGGGCGTAGTCAGGGGGCTTCTGATAATAGTAAGTGTCTCCCATGAAGGAGTACATTTCGGCTGGCGTCTGGGTGCCGACATAATCCGGGCCCTGCTGCGTGACCCATTCCTGATGCTTCTTAAGCATCTCGGCGCCCTTGTCAAACTGCTTGGCACCCCAAAGCGCCTTGCCATAATTGTAGTAAATATCTTTCGGGACATACGGAATCCCGAGCACGTCTTCAAAGTACTTCACTGCTTCTTCGAATCCGCTCAGGTTGAGATACGACATGGCGAGTTCGAAATAGGCGCGCACGGTGGCTGAGTCAGCCTTGGCGCCTGAAAGTTCGAGGTATCGTTTATAAGAACCAATCGCGTCTTTGAAACGATTCGTCTTGTCTTCGCGACTCCCACCCGCACTCATCGCGGCTTTGAAATAAATGCCGCCGGCACGATTCCACGCGGATGCGTGGAGCGAGTCTTTCTGGAGTACAACTTTGAGCTTCTCGATCGCGCAGGGGTAGTCTCTCATTTCGAGACAGGCTTCGGCCCAGTTATAGTAAACTTCGGTCCCGGCCGTGTCCTTTTCCAGAGCTTTTTCATATTCAGAGACGGCCAGTGACGGGATTCCCTGGCGGAAATTGGCGTTGCCAAGATGGATGTGATAGAGGGGGTTGTCGCCATCGACGAGAAGGGCCTGGCGAAACGCGCGGTCAGCTTCCTGGTAGTTCTTCTTGGCCATCATGACCATACCATAGCCGTCCTCAAGCAACCCCTTTTCCTTGTCCTTGGCTTTTTTGCGACCTTCATCCAGCAGTTTTTCGGCTCGATCCAGTTCTCCCAACTCAACAAGAGTACGACCAAGCGCATAGACGACTTCCACGTCTTTTTTCTTCTTTTCGTATGCCAGTTCGAGGAAGCCCTTGGCCCGTTCATATTGACCGAGCTTGAAGTAGATCTGACCGAGCAAACTATAATAGAGATGATAGGTTTTGTCGATTTCGATCTCTTTGGTCAACTGCGTGATGGCATTGGTGGTATCACCACGATCCAATGCATCGCGAATAGACTGTTTGATCTCCTGGGCCTGGGTGGTTGACCCCACCAACAGGACAGCCAAAAGCACGACAAACAGAGTTGTCCTAAGAGCGGAGGAGGAAAGAATTTTGTTCATGTGCGCATCTCTTTCAAGAATAGGCCAAAATATGGTTCTGCCATACCTTGTCAAGAGCTAAATTCCCCGGCTCCTGACTCTAACATGTTAGCAGTGCGTTTCTTCGAACGCTCAGCTACCTTTTCAATCTGGACCAGCAGGATGATGATCACTACTGCTCCGACAGGAACCAGAATGAGTCGCGAGATCAGGTCGCTGAAGATCAGGTACAAGTAACCGGCTGTGAAGATGTTCATCGCAGCCGACAATGTGTCAAGCCACCAGATAATTCGAGTCATCTTCTGTTTCCTTTCACTTATACCGCCCAGTTGTCCAAATCTTTCAGCAGGTGAGAGATGAGCACACGCTATCAGGCAATAAGTAAGTCAACATATATGCCGGAAATAGGTCTGGTGACCGCTTCTGAACACTAACTTATTTTGACGCAATCAGATATGGCGCAGATTTTATCACAATCGCATGCGTTCGCCTTCAGACAAAACGCAAGAATTGCGCGTGGATTTGATCAGTCGACGAATAAGACAGTTAAGTTGTTGAATGGTAACGCTGATTGCCGGCTACTTCGACTCGACCGAGTTTAGCCACGGAAACGAAATTCGTACGCTTGACTCGCTCTCAGGCCGAATTTCCACCGAACACTCGAATCTTCTCGGGCGACCATCAAAACCCACCGCTGGGTAGAATCGGAGCTCTTTCTCCAGAGCGAGCGCAAACGTGTAGAGACCAGACTCATTGGTGGGCGAGAGATAGGTCGATACTGAACCATCATCCTCGATTCGAATGCGAACCGCCAACGCGCTATTCCTGTACTTTTGAGGAAGCTTTTGAGAAATGATGATCTGGCTACGCGAGATTGGCAGTGGAGGGATCATTATGCCGACCGTATCCACCAACATCCTCAGGGTCATCCGATCATGAAGATCTGCATTGAGCGCCGATTCCGGGGTCCACGGTTTAGTGGGATAGTGCGATGTCGGTATAAACGTAACCAATAAGTACCCGGATCTGATGGCCGTTGAGTCCGGAGTCCACCCCTCCTTATAGGATCCATACTGCATAGCAGAGAGAATCTGGTGAGCAAATGATGGAAAATTGGTTTTCACTAATTTTGATCCAGTCATTCGGCCGGTATCATCGTATGTCAACGCTGCAAGTACAAATGGAAGGACACGGATTGTGTCCTTGGCTTTGAAAGCCGCATGATACCAGGGGAATCGGGCAATTGAAGGCAGAACAGCCCCTGAATGTTCCAGATTCTCTTGATAGAGAAGATGTTCTTTGATTCTGCCGGTGGTGTCTGTCGGAAAATCGAGCATGATCTGGCTATCCGGCAAGGCCACCGTCAGCCTGACCAGGAGGTCCATGACAGACTTCTTCCCCTCCAGTGCTCCTGGATTGAACGTGATTCGGCGAAAATAGCTGTTCAGGCGGTTTTGCCAATCACTGGTCGTCATCTGGTTTGTGCTGACCGACTGCACTTTCCCCTTTTTGTCTATTTTCAGCGTGAGCAAGTGAATTGGCTGCATGAAGCCGGTGAACAGAGAGTCAGTCGCCAAAGGAGGAGTTATTGACTTGGGATACGGTAACCTGATGCCCACATGCCCGCGATTGGCAGCCACCGATTCACCCGTATCCACAAAGGCGAATAGCGCCAGCACAATCGTGCAATAGAGAAGTCGGCTCAAATGGTTCAGGGTCATCTCAGGTTAAACGTTGCTGTCTGTCGGCTCAAAGATTATACTCGCGGCGAACGAAATCAAAGGTTTTTCATCGTGTCGATAGCCCGTCAGTTTTTCAAGAACATCATCACGTCGTGGGTAGCCTACGTTATCCGGCTGGCGCTGGGGTTCCTCTTTGTTCCCTACATTGCCACCGTTTTCGGCTCCGAGCGATATGGCGTCTGGGTGATCATCTTCCAGGCGATCAGTTATATCACTCTCTTTGATTTTGGGTTTGAGCGAGCGGTCATCCGGTTTGTCGCCAAATACTGGGCACAAGGAGATGAAGAAGCGGTCCGGCGGACGCTCTCAACTTCGCAGGGGCTCTTCCTGATGCTCGCGCCGGTGGTCTTGCTAGTAGTCGTAGCGGTCGCACTGGTGCTGTTCGATTTCCTCAATATTAGCGACAGTTCGATCCGCTCCGAAGGAACCATCGCGCTGGGGATCATCGGCTTCCTGCTGGCCACGCGATTTGCCCTTGGCGCGATCAATCATGCCCTGGCCGGCCTGCAGCGATTTGACATTCTCAATACCATTGATATTGTCGAAGAGATCCTTCGCTTTGGGTCAATGGCCTTGTTGCTGAGCCTTGGGTACGGAATGATCGGACTGGCGATCGCCATCCTCGGGGTGAATCTGCTTCGCCTGGCGGCGGGATGGTATTGGCTTCGCCGGGTGGAACCATCCGTTACCTGGAATCCACGGGAGTTCGATCGCGAGCGCTTCAAAGAGCTATTTCGCTATTCGAAAATGTCTTTTGGGATCACGCTCGCCTGGCTAGTGATCTTCAATTCCGATGCCATCCTGCTAGGGATGATTGCTTCAGCTAGCGCCGCAGGGATATACGCTCCCGCCGCGCAACTCATGCTTTACATGCGACATATCGTTAATGGCATCGGCATCCCGCTCACTCCTGCGATCTCACACCTTGAAGCCAAAGGACGCGATGAGGGGGTGGCGCGGACCTACCTGACCGGACTTAAGTATGTTTCGTACATCTCGTTTTTTCTTTCGTGCGGGGTCATCGTCTTCGCGCGATCGTTTGTCGCGCTCTGGCTCCCAACAGAATTTGCGCTGACCGGTGAAGTGATGGTGATCCTGGCGGTTGGGTCGGCAGTTTTCCTGCCGCAAATCATTGGCAACTCAATCCTGTTTGGGATCGAAAAGCATCGCTACCTCTTTTACGTGTTGGTTTGTGAGGCGGCCATGAAGATCGGGCTATCGCTGGTATTGATCCCGACCTATGGTGCCAAAGGGATGGCGATCGCCGCGGCGGCGCCACAATTCATCCTCTACCTCACACTCTATCCATACTTCATGGCCAAAGTGCTGGGACGGCCAATGCTCCAGATACTGGGGATAGCCACCCGCCCGGCGGCATTGGCACTGATCGTGACGGGCATTACCGCACTGGCGATGCGTATGCTTCTCCCCCCTGCAACCTGGCCGACATTTGTCATCGATGTTCTGGTGACCGGCGCGGTGGCACTGGCCTTCGGCTGGAGCTTCGTGGTTGAACGGAGTGAACGGGATAGACTGCTGTCAGCGATCAAGAACCGTTTCGGCAAGAACTGATATCGCCGGGTCGTCCGAGTCTATTCATCAAGCTTTTCCAATAAAAGACACCTGCAAAGAATTTCGAAACCTCCTGTCTGGATTCTCGTTTTTCATTCCAAAAGATCATTACTAGTCCAAAGGGAGAGAGGCTTTCTCAATGTCAGAACAGAACAAACAGGTAGTGCGAAAGTATGTTGAGGCGTTCAACCGCGGCGATCTTGATGGCGTTTGCGCCACCTTTGCGCCTGATGCTATAGTCTACGGCGTACTTGGATCAGGGGGGTTGGATATCGCCCGAAGTATCTGGCAGGAACTGATCACCGCCAACGGTATGCAATTACATATTGAGGCGATGTCGGCAGAAGGAGACACTGTCGCTGTTCGTTATACCGAACGCGGGAAATCGATCGGCTCCTTCCGAGGTTTGCCCGTTACCGGCAAAACCTATGAGATTGTAGCGATGGAGTGGTTCGAGATCCGGGGTGGGAAGACACAGAAACGTTGGGGTGCGCGGGATGCGATGACGATCGCGAAGCAGCTCGGGCTGCCGCTGTCGGCATAGTTCGGCGGATTCAAGAGGACATTCCGACAAAGAAAAACCGCCGGCTTTTACCGGCGGATTTCGTTTCTATTCAATCAGAAGATCGTCTTAGTAATTGTCGTGCAGCTCTTCGATAGCCGCAACGATCTTCTCGACATTCGGCAAGCAAGCCATGTCACCGTCGACACCGTATGCCACGCGGGCATCAATAGCCGTCAGCAACTTGACCGGAGCCTCAAGTGAGAAGAGTCCCTCTCCCTGCGTGATGATGGCAGAGATAGTTGCCGCTGCGCCGCCATGGAAGCGATCTTCGGTTACCACCAACACTTTGCCACACTCTTTGGCGGTTTTGATGATCGCGGCTTCATCGATCGGCTTGACTGTGCGAAGATCAACGATCCTGACATGGACCCCCTTCTCGCGAAGGATCTCTGCGGCCTTGCGGCACATCTGGAAGGTCGCACCGTAGGTGATAATACCGATATCGGTCGCATCTTCGTAGTAGGTCTTCGCCACGCCGAACGGAATCAGCTCATCGATACCGGGAAGGTTAGCCTCCATCGGTACCCCTTCCCAATCGCGGCGGTTATACAACGCCACCGACTCACAGAAGAGGACGGGCGCATCCGTCGCCCAGGCAGTCTTGAGCAGTCCGGCAGCATCGTAGGCGTTCGAGGGAACCGCGATCATCAGGCCGGGGATATTCATCCAAGTGCCAAGGTTACCTTCAGAATGCCAGAATGCTCCGGCTCCCTGCTTATAACCGCCGTACGTGGTACGGATAACCATCGGCATACCGAACAGCCCGCCGGAACGCTGATAGGTAGTCGCGATCTTGTCCTTCAACATCTGATAGGACGGAGACATATAGTCAAGGAACTGAATTTCGGGCATTGGGCGACGCCCCTGGTAGCAGTGACCGGCGGCGCGACCAAGAATACCGACTTCATCGAGCGGCGAGTTGAAGCAACGGCTGTTGCCGAACTCACGCTGGAGATTCTTGGAGACGAGGAACACGCCCCCCTTCCCCTTCAACTTCAACTGCTTCTCTTTCTCCTCGATCATGTGACCGGAGAAATCGGCGACATCCTCACCAAACATCAGCACATCTTCCGTCAGGGTGAAGATATCAAACAGCGTGTAGTTGATGGCGAACCGCATGGTCATCGGGCCGACATTTTCCGGAAGTTCCGCTGTCGTGAAATAGCCCTTGTCGTGATACTCTTTGAATTTGGCAACGCGGTCATACTTGGCAGCGTCGCGATATTTCTTCCAGGTCGCTTGCGCCGCATCGAAGTCGTACGCGTGGACCAGTCCCTGCACGAATTCCTGCGTCTTCGGCACGAATGTCGCAACAGCCTTGGCCGAGGTCTCGGAGATCTCGCGATCCAGCTCGTCCCAGATCTCACCGATCTCTTTGGGCGAGATAATGCCATCCTCGATCAGCGTATTGCAGGTTTTGAGAATGCAGTCATTGTAGGTATGCCAGTCCTGTTCGACCGGGTCCATGTAGAAAGACTGGTCGTCGGAACCGGAGTGTGAACCCTCGCGGGTCACCTTGATATTCATCAGAACCGGCCCTTTGGTACGAGCATACTCTGCCGCTTCAGCGGCCGCGGCCAGAGCCAACTTGATGTCGGTGCCATCCACATGCATGATCTTCAGGCCGAATCGCTGGTAACCCTCATACGGCGTTGACGGGTCGCCTTCAGGGAACTGCTCTTCAACCGAGACTGAGATGGCCCATCCGCAATTGTAGATACCGTATATGATGCTCGATTTGTAAAAGACCGAGTAAAAGACCGCGCGCCCGAATTCTGCTTCCGAGGTCGAACCCTCGCCGATACAGCAAAGCGTGACGGCATCTGCCGGATATGCGCCACCAGGGATTGGGGCGAGCTGGGAGATCGGGGTCGGATTCTTAATCGCGTCGGCCAAGCCGGCAGCTTCGATGGCGTGTGAGCCTGTAGGCGAAGCCTGCGGCAGAATGGCCATATCGGGGTAGCCCGGATGCGCCGGGATCTGCTGCCCTTTGTTCCGGGAGCGAGAATCGCCGATCGCCTCGAGCATCTTATCCCACAGAGTTGAGCCGCGATGAATATCAAATGCTTTATTGCGATAGTAGCCAAGGAAGGGATCGTTGGGGCGGAGATTGGAGGCAAAGGCAACATCCATCAATTCTTTGCCGCCACAACCGATGAAGAACCGGTTGTAACCCTTGCGCAAGAGGAGCTTCTCTTCCCGCTCCACGCGTCGGGCCGTCAACATCGAGCGGAGCATCTGCCTCAGTTCCGCCGGTGTTTTTCCGGAGTAGGCTTCCAACGGTTCATTTTCGCGGTGCTTTTTGGACGGCACCTTACCGTCGTAATTTTTGATCTTGTCGATCAGCGCAAGGACTTCCAACTGAAAACCTCCTTAAAGGTCTGAACTTACTTACGTATCGGTCGTAATTGGGATTGGTAGACCTCTGATGTAAACTTTCCGAGGGGCCGAACCCGCAAACGTCCGCCAAGATATAGTGCATCCGTTTCAAAAGGCAAACTCATTTTTGGGCGCTAAGTTCCTCTTTTTTTAGGGAGTTAGCCAAAAAAGCCGCATGTGCCTTTTGTCACATGGCTGGTTTTGCTTTTTTCCTTTCGGAAAACCGTCGTGTCTGGTAGATTCCCGCTTAGTAGACAATTAGTTAGCCGAAAGGATCAGGCTTCCATGAAACGTCCCTCCAGCACACTCCGTCGCCCCATCACCGCCGACGATCTGTTCAAACTGAAAGTCCTCACCGGGCAGGCGATCTCTCCTGACGAAAAGCATGTCGCCTATACGGTGGAGCAGGCCGAACTCGAAACCAACAAATACTTCACGAATATTCATATGCTCGATCTCGCCAGTGGACGGTCCGAGCAATTCACGCATGGCCAGCATGGCGATGGCAAACCGGTTTGGTCGCTGGACGGGACCCGTATTGCGTTCACCTCGACACGAGAGAAAAAGTCCGGTATCTACATCATGCCGGCCACAGGCGGTGCAGAAAAGAAAGTGTTCGAGGCCGAAGCGATGATCGGCGAACCGACCTGGCACCCGGATGGGAAACATCTGGTGCTCTGTCTGCGCTACAAGGACTCGCATTTTATCGCCGATGAAAAGAAGAAAAACGAGCCGCCGGTCTTCCGCCACATTACGCGACTCTTTTATCGACTGGACGGCCTCGGCTTCATGCCGCTCGATCCCTGGCAGATCTACGTCCTGAATATCGAAACCGGTATCCTTCGCAAATTGACCTCCGGAAAACGGGACAACCACTCCCCTGCCCTATCGCCTGACGGTAAGACGGTGGCATTTGTGTCGAATCGGGCGAAAGACCCCGATATCGACGGTTTGATGGATGACCTCTTTGTTATCCCGTTTACGGGCGGCAAAGAGCGGAAGATCGTCACTCCGGCTGGTCCGATCACTGGTCCATCGTTCTCCCCCAACGGCAAACTAATCGGGTATATCGGTCATGCCAATCCGAACGATGCCTGGGGAGTGACCAATTTCCACGTTTGGGTGGTCGGTTTGAGCGGCACACCCAAAGCGCGCGACCTAATGCCGAAATTCGATCGAATGGCGTATGACCAGTCAATCGCCGATCTGGCGGATGTTCACGAAGCAGCTCAGTTGTTCTGGTCGGGCGACGGTAAGCGGCTCTTTTTCCTCTCTTCGGATACCGGCACGACTAACCTGTACTATATCCCTGTCTCGGGCGGCAAGCCGACACGAATTTTCAAAGGTAAGTGTCACATCAAAGGGGTCTCGATCAATGGCGCTGGGCGTGTCGCCGCTTTCACCTATGCGGACCTTGAAACTCCGTGCGAGTTGATGACCTGTCCAACTCAATTTGGTGCAGAAGCCAAGGCTAAGAAACATACCGACCTCAACCCGCAATTGCGCACAACCATCAGGCTGGGAAATACCCGCGATGTGATGTTCAAATCGTTTGATGGGACTCAGGTACAGGGATTTCTGGTGACGCCACCCGGATTCAAACCTGGACGAAAATACCCGGCGATCCTTGAAGTACACGGCGGCCCACGCGTCCAGTATGCCTACACGTTCTTCCATGAAATGCAGCTTCTGGCGGCCAGTGGCTATGTGGTGTTCTACACCAATCCCCGGGGTGGATCCGGTCGTGGCGAGACCTGGGCAGACGCTATCGCCGGTGGGTGGGGTGATCTCGATTACAAAGACTGTATGGCGGCGGCAGACTACATGGAGAAACTGAAGTTTGTCGACAAAAAGCGGATCGGTGTGACTGGCGGTTCTTATGGTGGCTGGATGACTAACTGGATAATCGGTCATACCAATCGCTTCAAAGCGGCGGTCACCCAGCGATCGGTCACCGACCTGATCGCCATGACCGGTTCATCGGACATCGGCTACGCCCTAAACCGTGAGTTCAACGGCTACCCGTGGACCAATTACGAGAATTATGTCAAATGTTCGCCGATGTATTACCTCGAAAAGGTCAAGACTCCCGTATTAATATTGCATAATGAAAAGGACCTGCGCTGTCATATCGAGCAGGCCGAGCAGATGTTTGTAAAGCTCAAGGTGCTCGGGAAGACGGTTGAATTCGTTCGTTTCCCGGATGAACCGCACGGTCTCTCGCGGCACGGACGCCCGGACCGTCGAAAAGCCAGATTAGAATGGATCCTGAAGTGGTTTGATCGCTACCTGCGCTAATACGCAGGCAGACGGCACTATTCATATTTTGGGGGGAAGGGAGGCGTATGCGACTCATGGGAAAGTTGGCGCTCTGGTCAATGATGATCGGGGTGATCGGTCTGGCGTGCAGTTCCGACACCCCAGTTCAGCCGAATAACCCGACAGTTCGCAAATGGGTTGTGCAGACATCGGGAACGACTTTCAGCTCTCTATGGGGGACGTCACCCGACACCCTTTTCGCCCTCGACCAGACGGGAACAGTACAACAGTACGATGGGTCCGGCTGGCACGACACGGGACTTCGATCACCCTACCTTGTAAGTGCTATCTGGGGGACCAGCGCTGATGATGTCTTTGTCGTTGGTGAGGGTGGTACAATTGCGCACTACGACGGATCGCATTGGACCATGATGACGAGCAACACATTGCAGTCGCTGCGTGCTGTTTGGGGAACCTCGCCGAATAATGTCTATGCCGTCGGTGATGGCGTGATACTCAGATACGACGGACAGGATTGGACGACGGCAGCATCCGGTCTCGGAGTGCTGTTGTACGGGATATGGGGAAGTTCTGCGAATAACATCTTTGCGGTGGGTTCGAGCGGTTCAATTTTCCGCTGGAATGGCGCGAACTGGCTGCCGCAATCATCACCGACGACCAGCTCGCTTCGCGCTTTATGGGGTAGCTCAGGAAGCAACATCTGGGCAGTCGGTATACAGGGGACGATCATTCACTTTGATGGAATGAACTGGGATACGACCGCGTCGCAAACATCTTCTACACTCATGACCATATGGGGATCCGATTCAACCAATGTCTGGGCTTCCGGAAGCGATGGGTGGATCAGTCACTTCGACGGACTCGAGTGGCAGACCACATCGACCGGATATACAACCTTATTCCGCAAGGTCTTCGGGTTTGGCACCGACCATCTCTATCTTGCCGGAATGCACCATCTCATCATCGAACGTATCGGCACTGACTGGGTGCCTATGACGGCCCCTGGAGCATGGCAGAAACTCAATGCGGTATGGGGAATCTCTGGCACTGACATCACCGCAGTCGGAGATTACCAGGCAATCCGCCACTATGATGGCGCAACATGGGAAGAAACACACAACGGATTGGATGACTCGGCGTTTTTCTACGGAATTTGGGGAAGCTCTACTTCGAACCTCTACCTTGCCGGTGAATACAGGTCGGTATGGGAAAATGCCGGTTCCGGATGGTCGCCGCTGCTGACGGGGACTTTTGACTCGGTCACGTTTACCGATATATGGGGTCTTCCGACCGGCGAGTTGTATGTGGTCGGGAGTGGCGGAGTAATCCGCAAATACTCCGGTGGCGTTTGGGCGCCGCAAGCGAGCGGGACAGCAGTGCCTCTCCACTCCATCTGGGGAACATCCGCTTCCGATCTGTACGCGGTGGGTGACAACATGGTCTTGCACTTTGACGGAATGCAATGGACCGTCCCGCCTGGAGCGCCGCTTGAGCAGTACCGGGCGGTCTGGGGATTCGATAGCGGACCGCTTTTCATAGTCGGCGACGGCGGGCTGATAGTGCGTTACAGCGGCGGTGCCTGGAGTACACTTCCCAGTGGTTCATCCATGGATCTCTATGACATATTCGGTCGGAGTGCGAGCGACCTCTATGCGGTCGGCGAACAAGGGACTATTCTCCATTTCAATGGAAGTGTCTGGTCACCAATGGAAAGCTATGTAACTATCAGCTTAAATGGCGTCTGGGGAGATGAAAACGGGAAAGTCTGGGTAGTGGGAGATAACGGTCTGATCCTGCATCTGCCGTAAATTTGATTGGCGGTTCTTGTTTCTACTTCGAGGGAGCGGCTTGATTCCGCTTGAGCAGCCAGTGGCTTTTCAAAAAGAGGGTAGCTTCTTCGGGCGTGCGAAAAGTCTGCGAGAGCTCTTTCTGCCCCCCGGCAGTGAACATCTCATGAAGCTGGCGGAAAGTGCTTGGGTTGTTGAGCACGTACAGCGCCATCGCCAGGTTGTGTTTGCGGCACCAGTCCATATGCTTCCCGATCACTTCAATTACTCCTGGATAGGATGTCTTCCAGTTGCTCAGATCGATCAACTTGGCCCAGGGTTGTTCCAGGATCGGGGCTATCTCTTCTTTGAAATCCTCATGGTAGCTTTCCGCCGTAGTCGGTTTCCAGATGCCGTGGATCTTGACATAGATCACCGCGCTTTTGACGTCAAGATCAAATGAGTATTCCAGACTCCAGCCGGACATGCAGAAAATCCTCTACGAATGTGTATGGTCAAAAAAGGTGGCTGCTTCGCACCTCCGTAGGGAACGAAGCGCCTAATTCGAGCGACAGACCGGGCTCGTCACGCGATAAACCCGGCTATCAGAAGTAGTGGCAATGTAAGACTATAATACCTAAGTTGTCCAGTATTTTTTCTCTGGTTTAACCATTAGCGAAGCTTGATCGCAAACTGGGCAACCAACCGACGGCCCGGAGTCGGGTAATCACCGTCGGTCGTGACAAAACCGAACTGATCAGGGCGGCGACGGTCGGTCAGGTCATACCCTGTCAGGCTGAAGGTCGCCTGCTTACTAATTGCGTAGGCAAGGGTCGCACCCAGTTCATATACAGCATCGATGGATTTGGCTTCTCCGCCGTACAGCATGATCTCCCGGTCGGATGTATAGGAGAGATTGAATCCGGCCGAAAGTCGCGGGAACACGGTTCCACCCCAATCAGCTCGCCACTTAAGATCCGGGACGTAGTATGCGTTTACGTAGTCGCCGGGCAATGTGGTCTGCCTTGCCTGTTGATAGACCATGCCAAGCGTGGCCCAGTAATCCGCCGGCAAACGATAAGTGATAGATGCATCAATCCCGGAACTCCTGAAGCGACTGATATTCTGGGGAACCGAGCGAAAAATATTGGGGTCATATTGATATTGAATCAGGGATCTGACCTGCTGTGCGAATCCACTCATGCGCAATGTCATATTGCCGTTCAGTGCGTCATATTCAATCGAACCAACTACTGAATGTGAAGTTTCCGGTTCCAGGTCGGCTCTCCCCTGCACGTAGATTTCGTCGGCGAATTGATCAGCGATCGAGGGTAACCGGAAGGCATAACCATAGCCAAGCTTGAACCGGAGATACGGTTTGCTTGAGAACATGATTCCGGCGTTAAATGACGGCTGGGCCTTTCGATTATGGACAAACTGAACGCGGCCAGAGAGATCGTATTGATACGCCGCGCTCGGCATGATAACGGCCGAGCCCCAGAAGTCGATCTGCTCCTGACCCCGTGACCAGAAATTGAAGTTGGAATAATCATACTGATACGGAGCAAATGGGCCGACAGTATTGGTGCCAAAACTGCGGTCATCCGAAGTCGCACGAAGCGAACCTGAGAGAATATCCATCCCCAGAGAGGCTGTGACGATTTTGAAATGGTGCTGATATCTCCCGCTCAAGCCGGCCGAGCGTTTGTTGTAGATCGACCGAGAGTGAACATCGACCGAATCGACATTCAGGACGGAATCCGCGCCTTCGGGGGTGTAATAGGAGAACTGGTAGTTGTAGAGCGAATGGTAGTCGAGATTCTTCTTCTCCCAGAAAAGATCGACCTGGAGTTCACTGGACGGGTTCGGCGAATATCGATAAGTGAGATCGGCGGAGTAATTGTCGTCTTGTTGATGGTCGTTCAAACTGGACGCGTCTCTGTTGCCATAGACCGGGATGGCGACAGGATCCGGTACTGGACCGGGAGCGCCGAGCGAGTCCTCGAAATAGCGAGCCGACATGGACACACGATGGATACCACTGTGGCTGAGATAGTCGCTTCGAAGGCCAAAGAGTATCCTCTCTGAGCCGGCATTTGGACGATTGTTTTCCGCTTTGCTGAACTCGGCGAATCCGCCGATACCGATCGTTCCAAGCAACTTTGAGGCATCCAGTCGGTACTGTCGAAGGTCATGTTCACCATAGCGAGTGACAACGTCTACTCTGTCAACAAGGGCATTTCGACTGATCAGATTAATTACGCCACCAATAGCGTCTGCCCCATAAAATGCGGACTGTGGCCCTTTGAGCAGTTCGATCCGCTCAAATTCATCGGCACTGAAATCGGAAAGGTTAAAGCCCCCCAGGGAATAATCACGAACGACTCTCCCGTTATACAGCAGGAGCATGTGACGATTAAACGTCCCCCAGTTGGACAGAGTGGCAATGGAGCCGACTCCGCTGGTTTGACGGAGGTCAAGTCCAAAGCGGCCATCGAGTGATTGCTGCAGCGAGACATCAGTTGACAGTGTCTGGCGTGACAATGCGGTGGCGGGCCAGATCGCCTGTTTGGGGGATTGACCAAATCGATTCGCGGTGACGACAATCGAGTCAGTCAGCTCGGTTGGATCGTTTGCGGTTTCGGCAACGGCGTGAGTTCCCAGCGCGCTCAGCCATGCCATCGTCGCAATTAGTAAAATGCGCCTCATGGCATTACTCCCAAGTACCATTGGCGCGTGATATCTCCCGACAGCCCACGCTGTGGTACTTCGTAATGGATATGACTTCGGCAGGTTTCCTGGCTCTGGCTTCAGACCCCATCAAGCGCCTTCCACGACTTGCGTCGCGTGGCATACTACCTGATGAGTAGCCGATACAGTAGCGGGGCTGCGACGGATTCGCACCGTCTTCCCTATTACCCGTCCGGATGGACGGCACCGAAGCGATGTACAGATAATAAGGCCAATCCATTCCTTTCTGTCAAGCTTCTTGCCAGGGATTAATCTATTGCGTACCCTACTGGGTCTAAAGAGGGCTAAACTGGAGAGCGCGGAAGAAAGATCGGCGATATGAAAAGACTCATTATAATTGTCATTATTCTGGCGGCCGTGGGCGGCGGAACCTATTGGTGGCTCAATCGAAACACCGAAACCAAAGTGACTTTTCGGAAGGATGTGGTCGATCGGGGCGACCTGGTCGTGTCGATCTCAGCCACTGGCACCCTTAACGCGGTCACGACAGTGACTGTCGGCTCACAGGTTTCTGGAACGATCGCCAAGCTGTATGCCGATTTCAATTCGCCGGTGAAAGAGGGACAGCTTCTGGCTCAGCTTGACCCGACTTTTCTGCAGGCTAGTGTCAACGAGCAGCGGGCCAATACAGACCGTGCCAAAGCGCAATTCAACGAGGCCAAGCGGAATTTCGATCGATCGACCGAGTTGTCATCGCGTGGCCTGATCTCCCAAGCAGAGCTTGATGCCGCCACTACTTCGCTGGAATCCAGCAAAGCATCACTGCAACAAGCTGAGGCGGCCCTGGATCGCGCACAGGTCAATCTTCGCTATGCGACCATTCGCGCCCCCATAAGCGGCGTGGTGGTCTCTCGGAATGTGGACGTTGGCCAGACGGTCGCGGCCAGCCTTCAGGCACCTACTCTATTTACGATCGCCGAAGATATGTCACGGATGAAAGTCGAAGCGAGTATAGACGAAGCGGACATTGGTTCAGTCAAAGAAGCACAGCGCGTCACTTTCACTGTGGACTCCTATCCGGAAGAGCAGTTTGAGGGTCGGGTAAGTCAGATCCGTTTGGCGCCGGTAGAGGCTCAGAATGTTGTCACTTACACAGTGATCATTGATGTCAGCAATCCGGAACAGAAGCTGATGCCCGGAATGACGGCGACTGTTTCGATAGAAGTCGCCCGTCGCGATGCAGTGTTGCGGGTACCGCTTCAGGCCCTGCGCTTCACTCCTCCGGGGATGACTGCGCCAACAAGTGGACCGGGACGTCGCGGAACCGAAGACAAACGCGATAGTAGTGGTAATTCGTCGCAAGGAGGGCTTCAGGCGGCCAATCCATCACCGGATACAACTCAGACACAGAATCAAGCAACACGAGGTGAGCGTCGCCGTCCTCGCCGCGAAATGGGCGGTGGATCCGGCGATTCCTCGGCTGCTCCGAAGGAAATGCGCAGAGAGAAGCCAAAAGGGTCACGCGGATTCGTCTGGATCATGGAAAACGGCACACCCAAACCAATCCCGGTCTGGCGAGGTATTCAGAATCAGCGATATGCTGAGATCATAGAAGCACCGCTCAACGAAGGCGACACGATACTGATCGGCACGGTCTCAAATAATGCCAATGCTGCAGCCTCGCAAACGCAGACCAACCCGTTCATGCCACGAATGCCCGGCGGTCCCGGTTCAGGTGGCGGGAGAGGGCGATAGGCTAGCCATATGCATTTCGTAGAGATCATAAGAGCGGCTGTGGATTCACTGGTCCGCCACAAAACTCGGGCGCTTTTGACCATGCTCGGGATTGTCATCGGCGGTGCGGCGGTTGTTGCCATGGTAGCGGTCGGCAATGGCGCCCAGATAGCCGTTGAGTCTTCTATTGCCAGTCTGGGGACAAATGTCTTGATGGTCTTCCCCGGAGCTGGGTTCCAGGGTCCGGTTAGTATGGGAGCCGGTCAGGCGCAAAATTTGACGTTGGAGGATGTCGCCGCTATCAAAGAGCAATGTCCCGCGGTCGGTTATGTCTCACCGTCGAATCGAACCAATCGTCAGGTAGTCGCCGGTAATCTCAACTGGGCTACACAGATCCAGGGAGGCACACCCGAGTTTTTTGATATCCGAGACTGGCCACTCCAATCGGGAATGATACATACGGAACAAGATGAACGTGCTGCTACCAAAGTCTGCGTGATCGGCCAGACGATCGCGGAGAACCTGTACCCTGATCAGGATCCGATCGGCCAGACGATCCGGATCGGGAAACTTCCATTCAAAGTCATCGGTGTCCTCTCCCCAAAGGGACAGAATGCGATGGGACAGGATCAGGACGATATCATCGTCGCTCCGTTCTCCACTGTGCAAAAGAAAGTCCAGGGCTCTGACCGCGTGTCGATGATCATCCTCTCTGCGGTGACACCGGAGCAAATATCAGAGGCGCAGTCACAGGTGAGTGATCTCTTCCGCATCCGTCACCGGATCAGTGCGGGGCAGTCGGATGACTTCACGATCCGGACACAATCTGAGATCGCCGCAACTGCCGGTCAAACGACCAAGATCATGTCGGTATTGCTTGGTTCGATCGCCTCAGTATCGCTGCTGGTAGGCGGGATCGGCATCATGAATATCATGCTGGTGTCAGTGACGGAACGTACTCGCGAAATTGGCGTCCGTCGCTCACTCGGCGCACGCAAACGGGATATCCTGCAGCAGTTTTTGGTGGAGGCAATTCTGCTCTCCGTGTTTGGAGGGATACTAGGAATTGCGCTGGGAGTATTCATCTCTTCGCTAATATCTAAATTCGCCGGATGGCCTGTTGCTGTGACGGCCGATTCGGTGGTAGTAGCGTTTGTCTTTTCTGCGGCGGTCGGGTTATTTTTCGGCTTTTATCCCGCACGAAAGGCGGCAGTACTCAACCCGATTGACGCATTAAGATACGAGTGAGGTTTGTCTTGGCTATTCCAGCCAGACGAACTTGAAGAGCAGGACCGAAGCGGTGATCATCACGACACAATAGGCGACCAGTCCCTGGATCTCGGTGTAGATTTCGGCCAGCGGCTTTCCATCAAACACTTTCGTACTTGCGCCTACCAGGAGCAGCAGCAGCACCACAAGCACGGGGAAAGAGAGCACCGCGAACAGCGCTCCTTTCACCGCCACTTTGGCAATGATCGCTGCAATAACGGTAGTTGCACCACACAATCCGATCACCCCAAGCAATAACACGATAGTGAATGCCAAGAGATTGCCGGTTGGTGCATCGGTGAAGATGAAAAACATCGGGGTAATGATCACAGTCATGATCGCCAGGAGGGTGAAATTGAAAATCAGCTTCCCCCAATAGATCGCATCAGGTTCGGCGCGAAGTTTTAACACGAGGGCGGTTCCGGCCTCTTCTTCGCGCACGAAAACATGCGACAAGCCGGACATGGCGGAGAAAAACATGATGATCCAGAAAAGCGCGGCCAGAAGTTTCGACGGAAGACCAGCTTGTCCCAGTGAAAAGGAGACTACAACGAGGGTCGTCACGCCAAACATCAGAATAGCGTTCAGCGCGTAGCGGGAGCGCAACTCCAGCCGAAGGTCCTTGGCATAGACGGCAAACGCCTTACTGACTAACCCGACAGAGCTTCTGGGCAAACCCCTGCTCCTCCTTCTCATTGGTCGCAATCAAAATGATCGTTTTCGCGCGATACTCTTCCACGATCTCAAAGACAATTTTCTTGCCGGCGTCATCCAGATTCGAGGTCGGTTCGTCCAGAAAGAGAAACGCCGGTTCATTTAACAAAGCGACCGCATATTTCAGGCGCTGTTTCATGCCGGATGAATAGGACCCGACCGCATCCGGCCCTCTCCCCTCAAGGCCGACTCGTGTCAGAAGCGCATTGATCTCTTTCCCGGTGATATTCCCGCCCGATACCGTGGAGAAAAAGACCAGATTCTCTTCTGCCGTTAGGTTGTCATACAGATTGAGGTAAGGAGAAACCAGCGAGGTACAGGAGCGGACTTCCGAATCGGTCAACAATCGATCATTTTCGAAGTAACCGATCTTTCCTTTAGTGGGATGAAGCGCCGCCAGAAGCAGCATCAGAAGGGTCGATTTACCTGAACCATTGGCACCGACAATGGCCATGGAATCACCGGTGGAGAGCTCGAAATTGATATCATTGAGCACCTTGCGGTCACCGAACCGTTTGAAGAGATGCTCGACTGCCAGCCTGTACATGGGCGGCAATAAACGTCCGGAGTGCTGAATTGCCAAACAAAAAAAAGCCCGGGAGCAAACCCAGGCTAAAGGTGGACTTTGGAGAGTTCTATTTGCCTGCTTGCCCCAGCATTGCGTTCGGATGGTAGAGCCGGAAAACCGGGATGGCGTATCGCGTCCGGCCATCGTCATTCAACTCAATAGTGAATGCCTCTTCAAACTCAGTTTCAATATACTCTTTGCGAACAATTACCTGCCCCTCAATGCTCTTACCAGCCTTAATGACTGTAGGAATGTTGATCTCGAAACTCTTGAAGCTTGAATCAACCACCTGGATATTCAGATCAAATGCCGTGAAATTGGTCAATTTGAATGTCCCTTTGCGACGTACCTTCTCGCCAAATTGGGATACATCGACCTTCACCGGCTCCATCACGAGCGGACGAGCAGTCTCGGGTTTGACCAGCACCTCAGCATAAAACTGAATGACAGCGTTCTCGTTGGATCCCTCGATTTTCACCGCCGGTCGCTTGGTCATGTATCCAACAAAGGCGCGGGAATGGAAAATCAGATCGAGCGCCACGGAGTCACCGGGAGCAATAGTGGAATCCAACAACATGACGTTCGTACAGCCGCAGTCGGGAATTACATGGGAAATCTTGATCGGCTTGGGAGCGGTCGATTTGATCCAGAACCGCTTATTGGCTACCGCATGCTGCGGGATCTTCCCGAAATTGTGTGTTCCGGGCGAGATCACCAGCGGAAGTTCTGCCAGGACCGGGCTGGAAGCCAGCGCCAATGTAACAAAGAATGTCGCGAAGAGTATACGCTTCATCGAATAACCCTAATTGATGACACTAAACAGTCTGCTCCAGCGGACCTTGTCGAAGAAGTGCCCTACATTGAACAGAAAGACACGCGGCACCGACAAGGGATCACTTAACGTGACCGGAGGGGATGGATACTCGGAATCATCCCACGACCAATGGACCATCATCGCCTCCCCAAGGACCAGGTCTTTATGCACGGTCCCCCAGAAGCGGGAGTCGGAGGAATTGTCGCGGTTGTCCCCCATCATGAAATAATTGTCTCGAGGTACGACGAACGGACCAAAGTTGTCACGTGAGTTTTGGCCACCCGGTTTTCGGGGCTCCACTTCCCTGCTCGTGAACTTGGAGAATTCCGGATTCGGAAACGGCTGGCCATTGACCAGAAGTACCTTGTCCTTAACGAGAATGGTATCACCCGGCAACCCGACACACCGCTTGATATACTTGGTGGTCATGTCTCCGGGCCAGATGAAGATCACAACATCGCCGCGCTGCGGATCGCTAATGGCCGGCATACGCCAGTTTACCATCGGAACGCGGGCGCCATAGACGAATTTGTTGGCCAGAAGGAAATCCCCCACCAGAAGGGTATCTTCCATAGACGAAGTAGGTATCTTATAAGCCTCTACTACCGAGGTCTTAATGACCAGCGCCAGAACGATAGCTATAAAGAACTGCTTAACGTTGTCCCAGACAGCATCGCCGCGACCGTGACGGCGGGGAGTATCGTGGGTGGGGCGGGTCATCTTTTTAGTCTCTGCCATTCAGACTCCTGTTGGACGAGAGCATGCATCCTCTGCCTTATACGTGAAAACCGGCCATAAGTGCCAGTTTAGAATCCCTTGAACATACGCATGATGTCGTTGTATGTCACGAGGATAATCAGGCCGAACAGGAAGACCATACCCACCTGTTGGGCGATCGCCCGGGCCTTGACCGACAACGGTTCCCCGCGAAGTTTCTCGATCAGCAAAAAGACCAGATGGCCGCCATCAAGGATCGGGATCGGCAGGACATTCAGGACCGCAAGATTAACCGAGAGCAGTGCCATGAAGAAGAAGAGGCTGGAAGCCCCTTTCTCTGCTTCCTTTCCGGACTGCTTGGCGATAAAGAGCGGTCCGCCGATCATCTTCGGAGAGACCTGTCCGGTGACAAATTTCTTGACGAATTTGACCGTCTCCCAAACAATAACATGGGACATGACAAAGCCGGACTTCACCGATTCGAAAACGCCGTAGCTTTCCCGGCGTATCACTTTCTGTGAAAAGCCAATGACACCGATCGAGTCGATATTTCCCGCTTCATCCATGATCGGCTCGGCCTTGGTGGTGATTTGCGCGGTAATGGTGTCCGTACCTCTTACCCAGGCGAGGGTCAGCGGCTCGGCGACACGCCGATTGATTCCCAGCCGCAGTGAGTCGAAGCTACTCACCGGAGTACCATCGATCGCGATGATCTGGTCCCCTTCTTTCATTCCGGCGGCTGCCGCAGGACCGTCTGAGGCGACATTTCCGACCAGTACCCGTTCAGTGTCAAAGACCGGCTTGCCGCCGATCAGGTAGATCCCGATCATGATGACGATCGCGAGCAGATAATTCATGAATGGTCCGGCAAAGATCACCGCCGCCCGCTGGCCGATCGTCTTGGACATGAATTCTTCGGATGATCCGGTCGTTTCATCATCCGGATTTTCACCGATCATCTTCACGTAGCCGCCAAGCGGAATGATGCCAATACAGTAGGTCGTATCTCCCCACTTCTTGGCAAAGATATTCGGCGGGAATCCGAGTGAGAATTTCTCGACCTTGATCCCAACTCGCTTGGCCACCAGGAAGTGACCCAGCTCGTGGATGAAGATCAGGATACCAAGAACAAAAACGAAAGAAAGAATTGTCAGCATCGAACGGTCTCCAGAGATTTTCGCGCTATGGTCCTGGCCTCGGAATCGGCGGCCAGGATGTCAGCGATCGTTGGGTCGGCAATCGGGGCCAGAGTAGCGACCGTGGCCGAGACTACCTCATATATGTCGGTAAAACCGATAGCTCTATTCAGAAACGCCTCAACGGCTATTTCGTTGGCTGCATTATATACGGCAGGATGGGTCGATCCGGTTCCGGCAACTTCATAAGCCAGCCGCAATAATGGAAATCGTTCAAAATCTGGCCTGTCAAAGGTCAGATTCATCACCTGGGACCAATCCAGACGACCAAACTCCGAATTCACCCGGTCGGGCCAGAACAGTGCGTAACTGATTGGCAGGCGCATATCGGGCCGAGATAACTGCGCGATGACCGATGAATCTACAAACTCGACCATTGAATGAACCACCGACTGCGGGTGAATAACAACTTTAATTTTGGACGCCGAAACGCCGAAAAGCGTGACCGCCTCGATTATCTCCAGCCCCTTGTTGAGCATGGTAGCAGAGTCGATAGTGATCTTTGGCCCCATATTCCAAGTCGGATGACAGAGCGCTTGCTCGACCGTGATCCCCTTAAACTGCTCGATGGGCAATTCGCGAAATGGCCCGCCGGAGGCAGTCAATATCAGGTTGCGCACTTCCTCCCGCTTCCCTGCGAGCAACGATTGCCAGATTGCGGAATGTTCGGAGTCAATCGGCAGGATTCGCGCCTGGCCGGATTCGATTAACGGGCGGAAGATCGGACCACCTGCGACCAACGATTCCTTGTTGGCCAGCGCCAGCGGTATATGGTGCGTGACCGCTTCAAGCGATGCCCGCAATCCGGCGGCGCCAACTATCGCATTAACCACTAAGTCAACATCGGGCAAGCCAGCCAGGCTGACAACGGCATCGGCACCGATCAAGATCCGCACCGGTTCGCCGGCCACTGCCGCGGCCAGTTGCTTCGATTTCGATTCATCGACAAGACAAAGATACTCCGGGCGGAACTGTCGGTACTGCTCGACAAGCAATTCGACATTGCTATATGCGACCAGCGCCTTGATCTGGAACTGGCCGGGGTGCGCCTTGATGACATCCAGGCAGGATCTCCCGATCGAGCCAGTTGAACCAAGAAGGGATAATTTGCGGGGTTTCATCTCTGCCTTTGTAACGAGTCTCTCCGGTCGGAGTTCCGATTCAGTTCGGCAACCGGCGGTTATGGCGCAAAAGAGAACAGGCAGGTGGACTTATCCCCTGCCTGCACCACGAAAATTCGAGCTCGAACAGACTACTTCTTTTCTTCTTTCGGCTCTTCCTTTTTCTCGGCCAACGGTTTCCCCTCAGCATCCGAGAGATAGGCCTTGATGATCTTTACATCCTGGAGCGGACGGGATTTTTCGCCACCCATCGGTTGCGGGCCGACCGGCACTTTGCCGAGCGCATGCAGAACCTTGGACCCGTTGACCAGATGGCCAAAGACGGTGTATCCCTTATCGAGACCGGCCGCACGTCCTAGACAGATGAAGAACTGACATGAGGCAGAATTGGGGTCGGATGATCTGGCCATGGAGAGGGTTCCATCCACATGCGGAAGATCGCTGAATTCTGCTTTCAGGGTATAGCCGGCGTTGCCTGTACCGGTACCAGTCGGGTCGCCCCCCTGGATCATGAAACCATCGATGATACGATGAAACTTCACGTTGTTGTAAAAACCCTTCTTGGTCAGCGAAGCAAACGAGTCGGCGTGAGCCGGCGCTACATCGCGGTAAAGTTCAAGGGTCATGTTCCCCATGGTGGTTTCAAGGGTGACGAACTGATTCGCTTCATTGCGGATCGGGGTCTCGGTTTTGGCCATTTGTGAGTATCCTGTTTCGGCAAAGATGAGTGCCGCAGTTGCGACAAGTACTGTTTTGAACACGTTAGTCTCCTCTATTTTCTTACTTCTGTTATGTCTCGAATATACACGCCTGGCGCCCGTCGCGTCAAGCAGGTCAATTCAGCGCTGACGCTGCAAATTCGGTAACGAACTAACGCCCGGGACTGCTTCGACCAGATGCACTTCAAACACTTCACGCGCAGATTCGCTGGCATCGGTTGTGGTATAGGCAGTCAGCCCGAGACCGGGCCAGAAATACCGATAGGCCGCAGGTGGAGTCGGATCAAGTTCGGGTATCACTGCCCCATATTCTGTCAAAAGCGTCTGGACGGTCGATCCAATTCCCCACCCACTCTGAGTGGTGCCGCTGTAAATAGTATTGAGAATGACCCCGATTATCGGCTCGCTGTCTTGCGATGAACTATCATGGTTCAGGTCCGCGACAATGCCGACCACGCCGAGCTGCGACTCATAGTCAACGTAGTTGATCCAGGAATTGGGATCGGGAGTGTCTGCAAGTGGGCTGCCATTCATCTCTTTCACCGCACCGAAGGTGTCGCCGTTCCTGATATACTGTCCCTGAAAATCGACTCCGGGTGCGATCGTCGATGCCCTGACGTATAGGCTGATCGTGTCGTAACCAGGCACCATCGCGCGAATCGTGGCGTGTCCCAGTGTACCGGAAAAGTCATAGGTCAGAAGTGAGTTGCCAGCGGGGGCCGTCTGCAGTGATTCCGCTGAGATTGAACCGTCGCCTTCGAGTAGTTGGAACTTCATCCAGACCTTATAGAGATTGGCCGCCTGAAAGTCCCTGACTCGAAGTCTCATCTGTGGATTCTGTATGCTGGAGCCAAATTCGCCCATGAAATAGCTCCGACCGTCAACTGTCTGGATAACATACGGGACCTCGATCCGCAGGTTGAGTTGCGCGGTATCCGACCCGTAATTGTTGTAAGCCACCATTGTCAGATTACCATTCTGCGGAGGCTCATACCAGACAGTCCCTCCGGTGGCTGGGAGCAGTTTGGGGCCACCATTAACCTTTACCGAGTCGGCGCGCAGCGCAATCCAGGTCAATTGGGTAGAATCACCAACCACCAGCGTATCTTCAACGGCGATCAACTGAGTGATCGACGGAACCACACTATTCATAGAAACCGAAACTGTCGCTGAATCCTGGCCACCGGCATTGTACGCTCTGAGCGTGTATGTGGTCACCGAAGTCGGCTTCACGTACAGGCTTCCGGTTGTGGCAATAGTCATCTTCTGACCTGATGGATAGAGCTTGAGAGAATCCGCACGAACTACCACATAGCTAAGCAATACGGAATCACCCGGGGCAACATCGGATGGCGCGCCGGTGAATGTAGTGATATCCGGTTTGGTGACCGACGGCTGGTTCGGCTTATCCGAACTGCAACCCGCCAGGCATGCCACCAAAATGCCGAGAGCGAACAGGGTCAACAATGTGCGTGAGGAGAAGCTGTGTCTCACCGGCTATATCCTTGTTAAGGTCTGACGTAATACCGAAGAGCGACACCGATATTCAGATAATGCGGACGCTCTGAGGTCGACATGAAGTCGTAGCGATTCATTGAAACCAGGCTGACCTGCGAACCATCGGCATTCTGCGACAAACGCAGATCGAATCCAAAATTGAGTCCGGCCAACGCTTTCAGTTCACTGTCGTACTCAAAGTTGTCTTCTTCAAATCGGGGGGACATCAGTCCTGCCGCCACGCCAAGTCCGACATAGGGGGCAAACGGTGAAGAAGCGACATCGGTCAGATAGTAATTGATATTCAGATCGACATCATACTGGTTAAACGAGAGCCCCTCGGTCCCAGTGAAAAACTCGTCGATATCATCACTGAGCTCCATTTTGGTGAATCGGAATCCGACTCCCCAGCCAAGATGACCGGCACGGACCTGACCCAGGCCAACCCCCATGAAATAGGTTGATCCATAGAGATCTTCAGTATCATAATTGTAGTCGGGGCCGATCACGTTGACGAATTCCACCTCACCCACCGGCTTGGCATGCCCGGCAAAAACCTCCAAATAGTTGAGGCTCCGGCCGACTCTGGAGATGGCATCAGCCTCCGGGGCAACCGTGGCGACCACCAGGGCGGCCATCAAAACGAGGGTCAGAAGTCTGGACATATTGTCTCCCAAAGCGTTACAGACTAGTCTCAGTATATACAGTTGAGGCTCGCCTGTCAACCGCTGCGCGGTTTGAGGTTAGCCATATCTTTCTACCCGCAAGTACAGAAATTGACTACTTTTCCCGTCATTCTCCACCTTAGTTCTTTATATAAATATGACTTGCACCGATACAGGAAATGCCTATATAGGGTAGGCGAAAAAATGTTTGTTACATATTTCACAATTATGGACTGAGCTATGGCGAAATCAAAAATAGTCGTAATCGGCGCCGGAGTGATGGGGCAAGGCCTCGCTGAAGCGATTGCCACCAACGGCCACGATGTTACTCTGGTTGACCGCACCACCAAACTGGCGGAAAAGGGAATCAAGGGGATCGGCGAATCGATGGATCGCGAGATCAAGCGCTGGGGACTGACCAAATCAGACAAAAAGGCCATCCTCGCACGAATCACCGCATCCAGCGACCTTTCGGTTGCTGAAGATGCCGAGATCGTGCTTGAAGCGATCTATGAAGACCGCGAGAAAAAACGCGCCCTCTTTGAAAAATTGGATGCTATCTGCGGCCCCGACACAGTCATGATAACCAATACCGGCGTGCTGTCGGTCTCTGAGATCGCCGCGGCCACCGAGCGCCCGTAAAAAGTGATCGGTATGCACTTCCTTAATCCGGTCACCAAGATCCCGCTGGTGGAGATCGTCAAAGGGCTGAAAACCGATGAATTAACCTTCAAAAAGGCAGTAGAGTTTGCTCAGAGCCTCGAGAAAAAGTGGATCACGGTCAATGAATATCCCGGTTATGTGACCACCCGCATTATTGTGCCGCTACTGAACGAAGCGATGCATGTTCTCATGGAGGGAGTCGCCTCGGCTGAAGATATCGATGAGGCCATGAAACTCGGCTTCGGCTTTAATGTCGGACCGCTGGCGCTTGCCGATATGATGGGCCTCGACGTGGTCATGTCCTGGGAGATGAATCTGCTCAATGAGCTCTCCGACCATAAGTACAACCCGTGCCCGATCCTTCGCAAAATGGTTCGCGCCGGGCATCTCGGAGTCAAATCCGGCAAAGGATTCTTTGCCTATGATGCTGAAGGTAACCGCATTAACGGCCATAAGACGGTCGTGGAGGTGACAAAGTGAAGATATTGATCCTCAACTGCGGTTCATCCTCGGTCAAATATCAGTTGATCGACACTGATTCGCAAATAGCGCTGGCCAAAGGTCTGGTCTCGCGTATTGGAATGTCCGAATCAGTTCTTACGCACAAACCGTGGGACCGTCCGGAGATCAAAGTCTCGGCAGAAATACTCGACCATATCGTCGCGGTTGAATATGTCGTTTCGATGCTCCTCTCCCCCAATCATGGCGTTATCAAAGATAAGAACGAGATCGACGCGATCGGTCACCGAGTGGTGCATGGCGGCGAAGAATTCACTGACTCAGTCCTGATCACACCGGACCTGATGTCTACCCTTCGTTCGTTGATTGAATTGGCACCGTTGCACAACCCGCACAATATCCGCGGTATCAACGCTTGTCTCAAAACTATGCCGAAAGTGCCGCAGGTGGCGGTGTTTGATACGGCTTTCCACTGGCGGATGCCCCCCCACGCGTACATTTATGGCATTCCGTACGTTTTCTACAAACGGTATGCCATCCGCAGATATGGGTTCCATGGAACCTCCCACAAGTATGTATGCACCCGTGCAGCGCATATGCTCGGGAAACCGCAGGAAGAACTGAAGCTGATCACAGCGCATTTGGGGAATGGCGCCTCAATGGCCGCAGTCGACAAAGGCATCTCGGTTGACACTTCGATGGGGTTCACCCCGCTCGAAGGTCTTCTGATGGGGACTCGTTCCGGAGATCTTGATCCGGCGATCATCCTGCATATCATGGCGCGCGAAGAGCTGTCGCTGCACGAAGGCAACACCATGCTGAACAAGCATTCCGGCTTGGTCGGCATATCGGGTGTCTCCTCGGATATGCGCGAGATCATAGCCGCGGCCGATGGCGGCAACAGTAATGCCAAGCTGGCGCTCGATATCTTTTGCTATCGCATCAAGAAGTATATCGGCTCCTACTGGGCGGTACTGGGCGATCTGGACGCCCTTATCTTCACCGCCGGTGTCGGCGAAAACTCCTCGGTGGTCCGCGCTCTCTCCTGCTCTGGTATGGAGCGGATGGGAATTAAGATCGACGAGGCCAAAAACAATGCGGTCGGCGGAAAAGAGATGGATATCTCGACTCCGGACTCAAAGGTCCGCGTGCTGGTGATCCCGACCAACGAAGAGTTGGTGATCGCGCAGGATACGCAGCGGATCGTCGAAGAGAAGCTGAAGAAGTGATTTTTTCACCCCGCCGGTTAGGGTGGGGTACGGTTTCGATACATCAAGGGCCCCGTTCGGGGCCCTTTTCATTTAGTGATTGTCGATTGGCTTCTTACTTCGTTCCCGGGTCCCCGCCCTGTTCCGGAAGGTCTTGCGCTCGCCCGACTTCACAAGCACCAATCTGTAATCTTGAATCGCCAGCGTGTGACCTGCCGGGGTGGACTAACTGCCCTACTTCATCCCAAATCGCTTTTTCCTGGCAGTCAGGTCAACAAATTCAGCGATTCGCTTGGTGCGGGTCTCCGGGCGCTTCGCGAGGGTGATCCAGCGGAAGCACATCTGGCGGTACTTTTCCGTGAGTTTCTTGAAGTTTTCCGCAGCTTCTTTGTTTTCGGCCAATGCCTTCTTCAAGTCCGCCGGAACTGGGATCGGCGGGAGGTTGCGAATGGTGCTTGTATAGGTCGGTGAGTCGTCCTTCAGTGCCGCCTTTCCGGCATCGGTCATCATCCCTGCCTTCTCCATCCTGGCGAACCGTTCGCGATTCGGCACAGACCAGACCGACCCTTTGCGGCGCGGAGTAAAGCGATGAGCAAAGGAATCTTCGTCGATCCGCCGGACAGTCGTATCTATCCATCCAAAGCAGATTGCTTCTTCGACCGCCTCATCATGCGTTATCGATGGCTTCCCGGTGTGTCGTTTGTAATAAGCGAGCCAGACATCGGGGGCAGTCGCATGGTTCTTTTTAAGCCATGCGCGCCACTTGGCGCGGGTCGGACAATAGATTGGATCGGTCAACTTGGGAGCGCTCACCGTTTGACTAATCTCCCCTCATCATCCCGGTCAGCTATCCCCCACTTGGTGAGATTCCCCTCCGTCCGGAGGACTGGCAAAGCGTTTAACTTGGCCGAGATTTTTTGAGTTACCTCATCGAACCGTTCAATGTCGCTTCGGATGCGAACTTCCTGAGTCGGGCCCATGAGGTGCAAGGTCCGCTTGCGCTCTTTCGCCTGAAGTATCTCAGTATAGACTAACCGCCCACCTCCGAATAGGGCATGTTGTTCGATATAGCCGTCGCCAACGATCACGCGATAGCGGAGAAGCTGCAGGGCACCGAAAACGGAGAGAGCTATGAACGCCAGACCGTAGAGAATAGTTGGTGTCTTGTCGCTAGTTATCCCTTCATAGAGCCTCAGCCCTCCAAGTACCATTATGACTGCAAACAGCAGCAGATTGAGCCACCTGCGGCCGGGAGAATAGGTGACGGAGAGTTCGGTTGGGTTGTTGTACATTTGCTTTTCAAGCGCCCTTTCTAATGAATTTCGTCGGTAGGTGGACGGGTCGATCTTCTGATCGTTTCTATCTGGTCAGCGATGACCAATGCGCGCGCTCGTTGGATGCGCAACCTGCTTAATAAAACCATTAAACCAATCGCCGCTAAGTTGATTCCAAGCGCATTTGGCATTTCGGTAGTCTCTGCAGAGACTCTCAAAGAAGTAATTCCGTCAAATCCGAATCCAAAAATCTGCACGTTGAATCCCTGCTTGAGGAATCCGACCCAGGCGATGAATGGAAAATAAACGGCGTACGAAATGTGAGGACCTAGAACGCAGATCAGCTGTAAGCTAAGTAGCCAATAGGTGAGCTTATAGCCGCGAGGTTCGAATCTCCAAAGGGATGGAGCAGCGAGGACGATCAAGACAACAATGACTGAAAGGAGAATTAGCGATGGGACACTCGCCACAAAGTCATCCGGAACGTAGCTATTGGTCATGAATCGAGCTATCGCTAACAGCACTCCGGCGACCTCCAGGCCGACGATCACACGGATTCCCCTCTCTGCAATGGACAAATCTCCGGATCTAATGCTTATGGAGTCTTTTTGCGAAAACAGATTTCCAGCCAAGTGGACCCCTCCATTGAATTGAAGGCGGGAGAACGCGCTCCCGCCTTCCAAACTGCATCGTCTACAGATTCTTGATGATCGCGCTGGCGAAGCCCGAAGTCGGGACTTTCGTCGCGCCGGTCATCTGGCGTTCCAGATCGTACGTCACGGTCTTCTGACCGATCGTCTTCTCCAGCGCCTTTTCAATCGCGTCCGCTGATTCGCCCCAGCCCATATATCTGAGCATCAGCACCGCCGACAACAACAACGAACCGGGGTTCGCCATATCTTTGTCAGTGTACTTGGGAGCGGAACCGTGGGTCGCTTCGAACAGACCGATGAAATCGCCGATATTGGCGCCCGGCGCCATGCCGAGTCCGCCAACCTGCGCCGCGCAGGCATCGGAGAGATAGTCACCGTTCAGGTTCGGCGTGGCGAGCACGTCGTATTCTTCTGGACGGAGCAGTGCCTGCTGGAACATCGAATCAGCAATACGATCTTTGATGACGATCTTGCCGTTCGGCACCTTGCCGCCGAATTTGTCGAACTGGTCGGCCTCGGTGATGAACTTATCACCGAATTCCTTCTTGGCGACTTCGTAGCCCCAATCACGGAATGCGCCTTCGGTGTACTTCATGATATTCCCTTTGTGCACCAGGGTCACCGACGCGCGATTGTTGTCGATCGCGTAGGTGAGCGCTTTGCGCACGAGGCGTTTCGAGCCAGTCGCCGAGATCGGCTTGATACCGATACCGGAATCCGGGCGGATCGATGTCTTCATGGTTTTGTTCAACCAACCGATCACCTTGGCGACGTCCTTGGAGCCTTTCTTCCACTCGATACCGGCGTAGACATCCTCGGTATTTTCGCGGAAGATCACGATGTTCATCTTTTCCGGATGAACCACCGGCGAACCGACACCGGGGAAATAGCGGACCGGACGGACGCAGGCATAAAGGTTCATCACCTGGCGAAGGGTCACGTTAATGGAGCGGAAACCGCCGCCGATCGGCGTGGTGAGCGGTCCCTTGAGCGCGACGACATACTTCTTGATAGCGTCAATCGTCTCTTTCGGCAGAACTTCGCCGTACAGCTCGATCGCCCGCTCGCCGGCATATACGTCCATCCAGTTGACCTGGCGCTTGCCGCCGTAAGATTTCTGGACAGCAGCGTCGACCACGCGACGGGTTGCTTTCATGATGTCGCGGCCGATACCGTCACCCTCGATCACCGGGATGATCGGGTCGTTCGGCACGACCATCTTTTTGTTCTTTACCGTGATAGCTGAGCCTTTCGGCACCACGATATGTTTGTATTTCGAAGCCATTGGCTCTCCTCTTAGTACTTCAATACCTGAAGATGTTCTTTATACGTGGCGGCAGATTTCTGCAGCGCCTCAAGTTCGTTCTTGTCGAGCTTCAGTTCAAGGATCTTTTCGATGCCGTTGGCGCCGAGGACAACCGGCACGCCAATGTAGATATCCTTGATGCCATACTGGCCGGTCAACATCGCGGAGGCTGCCAGGGTACGCTTTTCATCAGAGAATACGGCTTTGACCATATCGACCGAGGCCGCCGCCGGAGCGTAGAATGCCGAGCCGGTCTTGAGGAGACGAACGATCTCGCCGCCGCCGTCAGCGGTACGGGCGCAGATAGCGTCGATCTTCTCTTTCGGCATCAGTTCTGCGATCGGCACGCCGCCAACTGTGGTGTAGCGCGGAAGCGGAACCATCGTGTCGCCATGACCGCCCAGCACCATCGCCTGGACATCCGTGACTGCACAGCCGAGCTCCATCGCGATAAACGTGCGGAAGCGGATAGAATCCAGCACGCCAGCCTGACCGAATACTTTGTTGGTCTTGAAGCCGGTGACCTTGAACATATGGAAAGTCATCAGGTCGAGCGGATTCGAAACGACAAGCACAAACGCATTCGGCGCATACTTCTTGATGTTCTCTGCGGCCATGCCGACTATCTCGGCATTCTTGATCAACAGATCTTCGCGGGTCATGCCGGGTTTACGGGCAAGTCCGGCGGTCATGACAACGATGTCAGCGCCTTTGATATCAGCGTAGTCATTGGAACCGGTGACACGGCTGTTGTAGCCGCGAACCGGACCGGCCTGAGTCAAGTCAAGAGCTTTGCCTTGTGGAATACCTTCGACGATATCAACCAGCACGATATCCGCGAAATTCGCTTCCGCGAGATACAGTGCGCATGACGCACCGACGTTACCAGCGCCGATGACGGCGATCTTCTTGTTCATATTACCTTCTCTCTTGTTGAAGCAGTGGATTGTATAGTGTCATTTGTAGACAGGACAGTGTGAGCGGCGTCATGGACGACCGCCACACGGGAATTTCCATTAAGTTTGCCGCCAAGATATTCGGCTATATCATCAATTGGATGATAATACACTGTACTGACGACCGAATCCGGCAGCTCCGACTTGAGACAAACGCGAATGCGACGCTGGTGTAGTACCATCCGAGTCAGCTTGTGTGAGCCGAAGCGGTAGACGCCGTCACCGGGACGATTGTTTGCTGAGTCCCAGCGAGCCGCTTCATTAAAGAAGAAATCGGAGCCGATCCCCTCTCTGCAGGCGGCAATATTGAGCAGCAAGCCGCCATCAACCACAGCCGCATGGCAATTCTCGACCGCCTTCTGAACCTGGTACAGGTTGTTATCGATCGGCGGAAGTACCTCGCACAACACAGCGTCATATGGCTCGGTGATTCGGTGGGCGTACATCTTCTCCGCGATCTCGACCGCTCTCGTGAAACTCTTCTCAAGCTCACCAATACAAACAGCGCCGATACGGTGTGAAACATCCGCCACAAGTTGAATCGATAGGATCTTGAGGTTGCTGACCATCGGAAGCAGCGACTGAAGGTGTTCCGCCACCGGATTGCCTTCCAGTTTCAACGGAGCTGCTTCGAGTGAATTCGCCATGTTGTGGTTTCGTTCGGTGGTCGCAATATCGCACAAACCGGGGAATATCCCCTTCCGCCCGCCTGTATATCCTGCAAAGTAATGCGGCTCGACTGATCCGATCACCACAATTCTCTCAAAATCAAGAGCCAGCTTGTTCACCAAGACCGATTGATCAAACGAGTCAACACCTACCTGCACCATTGAAGCTCTGTCCGTTGCGACATGGAAATGGAGCCGGGGGCGGACACGTTCGAGGAAGCGTCCAAAGATGGTTCGGTAGTGATCTTCGGTCGGTGGTTTGTGCGTGCCGGTGGCGATCAGGAAATGGGCGTGATCGACCACACCCGGATGCCGCTGCTCTATCCAACCCAGAACTTGTTCGGTGGGGGTATGGCGGAAGCCATCATTGACAACGAACAACAACGAAGAAGCGGAGAGGAATTGCTCCGCTCCGCTTCTATCACATTCAGCAACAAATTCTGAGTAACCGACCGGGGACTTGACATACGCCGGGGCAAAACTATCCACCGTCACAGACTTAGGCAGTGTGACTTGCAGATGCGACCCTCCATATGCCAACTGAATCTCCATGATCCACGTCAACCCAACATCCTATGTGATCCTCTGCCCTCTTTTATGGTGGTGGGCAAGCCACGCCAAAACGCTACTTCAGATCCGGGAAAAAGAAGGCGATCTCAACTTTCGCATTGTCATCCGAATCCGAGGCATGCACGGAGTTCTTTTCGATGTTTAAACCGATCTCCCAGCGAAGTGTCCCGCAGGCAGCCTTTTCAGGATTGGTGGCGCCGATCAGAGCGCGCGTATCATCCACCGCGTTCTCTTTTTCGAGTACCATCGGAACAACCAGCCCGGAAGTCATGAAGGCCACCAGGTCATTAAGGAATGGCTTCCCTTCATGCACGGCATAAAAGCGGCGGGCATCAGCCTCGGTCAGACGAAGCATCCGCAGCGCCACCAGTTTGAAGCGGGCTTTTTCCAGACGATTGATCACATGACCGATCAGGTTTCTATCGGTCGCGTCCGGCTTAACCATCAACAAAGTTCTCGTTTTCAAACAGGTCACCTCAAAAACAGAGTTAGTTATTTCTTCAACTTCGCGGCTTCACGGAAGCCGATCTCGATCGCTTTGCGATTTTTGTCTTCGGTTCCTTTCGGAGCGCGAGACAACACCGCTTCGGTCAGGGCCGCCCGGGAAACGCACCCGGTCAGTTCACCGATCGCGGCCAGGGCGATCACGTTGGCCACCATCACATGTCCGGCCTCTTCGCGAGCCAGGCGAGTGAACGGCAGACCATAATAATTCTCAGTCGGAACGTGCGTCACCAGTGTCGTATCGACGACCAGTGTGCCACCTTCCTTCAGATCTTCGTAGTACTTGTCCATTGCCTCCTGCGTCATCGCGAGGAGCATGTCGAGCTTCATCGCCTTGGGATAGAATATCTCATTCGATGAAATGACGACATCGGACTTGGAGGCACCGCCGCGGGCTTCCGGACCATACGACTGGGTCTGGACGACATTTCGTCCGTCACCGCCGCCGATCGCTTCGCCGAGGATCACGGCCGCGAGGATCATCCCCTGTCCACCAGAACCGGAGAGACGGACCTCAAAGCGGTCCTGCGGAATCTCGATCTTATCAAGCAGTTTGGCCATGATTACTTCCTCCCTGCCATTGCATCGACCATCCGCTGATATTCATCGCAGAACTCGGTTTTGACATTGTCTTCGTGCAGTTCACCGGTGATGATCTTCCCGCGAAGTTCCTCGGGCGTCATCGTTTTTGCCTTCGTCACTGGCACAGCCAGCTCCTTGAACATCTTGATCATGGAAACCGCATCCCCCTGCTTGTTGAGACGTCCGTAATAGGTATGGCAGTTGGACATAGCTTCAACCAGCGAGAAGCCGTTGTGTTGAATCGCCTTCATGATCAATTTCTCGAGCTGCGGCGCATGATGCACCGTCTGGCGTCCGACAAACGAGGCTCCCGCAGCCTGAGCAAGGGCGCAGGCATCAAAGGCCTTTTCGGCGTTCCCATACGGTGTGGTCGTCGAGAACGAACCAGCCGGCGTGGTCGGCGAACCCTGGCCACCGGTCATGCCGTAGATGTAATTATTGATCAGAATGCAGGTGATATCAATGTTGCGACGGCAGGCATGAATGAAATGGTTGCCGCCGATCGCGAGCGCGTCGCCGTCACCGGTGATGACGATAACCTTCATTTTAGGCTGGGCGAATTTGGCGCCGGTCGCAAACGCCAGCGCTCGACCATGCGTCGTATGCAGTGAATTGAAATCAAGATAGACCGGCATACGGCTGGTACAGCCGATCCCGGAGACCATGATCACCTCGTCCTTGTTCAGGCCCAGGTTATCGATCGCGCGGATCAAGGCGCTCATGACGATCCCGTTGCCGCATCCTGCACACCAGACAGAAGGGAACTTCTTCCGGGGACGAAGATACGACAGGATGACATCTGACTTATGTTTTTCGACGATAGTTGCCATTACATCACCTCTTCCACTTTCTGGAGCAACTGAAGCGGCGTCAGGATCTCTCCATCATATCGTTGCACCGTGTGGATCTCAATATCGCGCGGCAGGATGCGACGAACCTCGTGCACGATCTGCCCCATATTCAGCTCTGCTACAATCACCTTGCGACAACGGGCGCAGAGTTCGATCAGCTGTTTGTCAGGGAATGGCCAGATCGTGTAGAGCTGGATCGAGCCAACTTTTGCTCCCGCCTTGCGGGCAATAGCCGCCGCCTGCATCGAAGTACGTGCTACCGTGCCATACGAAATGAAGGCGATTTCGGCATCATCCATCATCTCGACGCGCAGTTTAGTGATCTCGTCAGTGTAATTCTCGATCTTGTTTCTCAGCTTCTCCAGCTTCGGGAAAATTTCGTCTGCGCGGTTGGTCGAGAATCCCATGGTGTCATGAGTCAGACCGGTCACGTTGTAGCGGTATCCCTCGCCGTAGGCCGGCATCGGCGAGACCAGATTAGGGGTCATCGCAAACGGCTCGAACTGATCGGGCGGTGCGGTCGGCTTGATCCGATTGATCACCTGATACTCGCCCGGTTCCGGGATAGTGACCATTTCACGCATATGTCCAAGCACTTCATCCAGCAGAATCGTCACCGGGGTCCGGAAACGCTCCGCCAGATTGAAAGCGCGAATGGTCTCGGTCAGAGTGTCATTGACCGACGATGGCGCAACGGCGATCGCCGTATAGTCACCGTGCGTACCCCAGCGAGCCTGCATCGTATCCGACTGGCTCACTTTGGTCGGTAATCCGGTCGATGGTCCACCACGCTGTACATTGACGATAACGCAGGGTGTTTCCGTCATATACGCGTAGCCGATATTTTCAAGCATCAGCGAAAAGCCGGGTCCGGAGGTTGCGGTCATCGCTTTGTGGCCGGTTATCGAACCGGCGATCACCGCGGCGATCGACGCGATCTCATCTTCCATCTGGATGAATCGTCCGCCGATCTTGGGAAGTTCACGCGCACTCCCTTCGGCCAATTCGGTCGAAGGAGTGATCGGGTATCCGGCAAAGAAGCGCATACCGGAATAGATCGCCCCTTGAACGCAGGCGATATTCCCTTGCATCAATTTTCGTTTATGGTCTGCCACAACTCGCCTCACTTATAATTCGAGGTTATGGCGAAATCGGGGCAATGCTCCCAGCAGATCGCGCATTGAATACAATCGGCCGGACGGGCGAGCACTGGTTTGCCGTCGCGGTCGGGTTCAAATACCTGCGTGGGACAGAAAGCGATACAGATATTGCACGCCTTGCACCACGACAGATTGATATTGAGCGGAGCCGGACCGTCCGTATAATCGAACTTGTTCTTCACCGGCTTTTTACCGGCGGCCGGTGTCGCTCCGATTGGTTCATCAGCCATCTCGTTACCTCTAGCGATTCATTGTGCGTTACACAACTACGACTCTTTTCTCTACTATTTACGCTTTTTCGGCAGAAGCGCAACTCTTTTAGTCCCTTTTTTCACAATCTTCGTTTTCGACGCTGTTTTTTTCGTTTTCAGTGCCGTCTTCGCCGTTTTGGGAGCCGATTTCCCCTTTTTCATAGCAGGTTTCGTCGACTTTTTAGTACGTTTTTTCATCAATTCGGTAAGAAGAATCGGTATCTCCGTCGGCGAAAACGCCACCGGAATGCCAACCTTGTTTAGTGCTTCTATCTTCTCTTTTGCAGTGCCACTGCCGCCGGAAATGATAGCTCCGGCATGCCCCATCCGCTTGCCGGGCGGTGCTGTCTGACCGGCAATAAATGATACGACCGGCTTGGTCACTTTCTTCTTGATGAATTCCGCAGCCATCTCTTCATCGGAACCACCTATCTCACCGAGCATGACAATCGCCTTGGTCTCATTGTCCGCCTGGAAAGCCTCGAGGCAGTCGATGAAGTTAGTGCCGTTGACCTGGTCACCGCCAATTCCAACGCACGTTGTCTGTCCCATGCCGGCCTGGGTCAGCGCCCAGATCGCTTCATAGGTCAAGGTCCCTGAACGCGAGACTACGCCGACATTCCCCTTCTTTATGATATTACCTGGGAGAATACCAACTTTGCTCAACTCAGGCGAAATGAGACCGGGGCAGTTCGGTCCGATCAGGCGGACGCCTTTCTGGCGAAGGTACGGCAGGACCTTCATCATGTCATTGGCTGGAACACCTTCGGTGATGCAGACGATCAGCTTTACACCGGCATCGGCCGCTTCGAAGATCGCATCAACCGAGAACGCCGGCGGAACATAAATGACCGAGCAATTGGCGCCGGTCGCCTTGACTGCTTCTTCCATCGTATTGAAGACCGGAATAGATCCGATCTTGGTACCACCCTTGCCGGGAGTAACTCCGCCGACAACATCGGTACCGTACTTCTTCATCTGTTCCGCGTGGAAGGAACCATCACGGCCGGTGATCCCCTGGACCACCACTTTCGTCTTTTTGTCTATGAATATTGCCATGGTTGACTCCTTATGCCTCCACTCCGGCCAAATTGATCGCTTTTTTTACCACTCCGTCAAGCGTATCCGCGGTCGGGAGTTTGTAGCTGGCCAGGATCTTTTGTGCTTCCTTTTCATTGGTGCCGGTAAGTCGAATAACGATCGGCACGCGCGGCTTCAATTCATTCAGAGCGGCGACAATCCCGTTGGCGACATCGTCGCACCGAGTAATACCGCCAAAGATATTGAAGAGGATCGCCTTCACATTCGGGTCGCTCAGAATGATCTGCATCGCTGTCACTACCTTTTGCGGATTGGATGAGCCACCAATATCCAGGAAGTTCGCCGGCTCTCCGCCATATCGTTTGACCAGATCCATCGTCGCCATCGCCAGTCCTGCGCCGTTGACGATGCAGCCGATATTACCATCAAGCTTGACAAACGAAAGGTCTGCTTCGCGAGCCTTCACTTCCGCCGGGTCTTCCGCATCCAGATCGCGCATTTCTGCGATCCTCTTCTGGCGGAACAGCCCGTTGTCGTCAACATTGAGTTTAGCGTCCAGAGCGATCACATTACCACCGGCAGTGGTTATGAGCGGGTTGATCTCAACAAGCGATGCATCATACTTCCAGAACAGACCGTACAGCTTCATGATGATGTCCGCTGCCTGACGGACCTGATTGATATCACGGTAAAGTTTGTAGGCCAGATTGCGGGCCTCAAAGACCTGTAGCCCACGGACCGGATCGACATACAGCTTGTGGATCTTCTCAGGGGTCTTGGCGGCTACTTCTTCAATGTCCACGCCGCCTGCAGCGGAGACCATGATGACCGGTCGCTTGGTGACGCGGTCAAGAATGATGCCGACATATGATTCCGAGAGTATGTCCTCGGCAACTGTGACCAGAACCTTTTTCACAGTCAATCCCTTGATATCCATACCCAGGATCTTCTGGGCCAGTACTCGGGCAGCTTCGGCGTTTTCGGCGAACTTGACGCCGCCGGCCTTGCCGCGACCGCCGACATGGACCTGTGCCTTCACCATGACAGCTTTGTTGAACTTTTCAGCGATGCTGAATGCTTCGGCAGGGGTAGTCGCAATCGACCCGCCCGGCACCGGAATACCGGCATCAGCAAACAGCTCCTTGGCCTGATACTCGTGGATCTTCATTCGTTACTATCCTTATCATGAATTGAATCTACAGTCCCATCTATAAGCTTCTGAAAATAGTCGCGAGCATACTGTTCAAGTATCTCGCGCCGATTATCTTCCGGATTATCCAGCACTCGCTCCATCAGGTGATTCAGCACCATTCCGACCGGCGGGCTGGGAAGAATATTGAACATAGTCATAATGTCGTTGCCGGAGAGCGCGAGATCACCAAGCCCAAAGGGGGGCTTTTTGGCCAACTCAGACTTGATCTCCGATTCAAACTGGTCGACATCCTCGGTCCTTCCTCCCATCCCCTGCCCGGCCACATCGGCCCGTCGCAGGTCAAGGAGATCCCAGATCAGGTCTGTCCCGACCTTTTTCACCAACCGTCGAAGTCCCTTGTCGGAGACTGCGGTCGTAAACATATGCCGCTCGACTAGCGTCGATACTTCTTTCGTCAGGTCATTGGAGAAGCGAAGTCTCCGCATGATATCGCGAGCGGATTTCGCTCCACCGATCTCATGCCCATAAAACGTCGCACGGTCCCCTTCGTCGGAGACGCGTCGATGTTGTGGCTTTCGTATATCATGGAATAGCGCCGCCAATCGAAGTCGCAACGACGGCTTGGCGGCATCGAGAACGTGCAAAGTATGCTCGAATACATCGTACTTGTGGTATGGTCCCGGTTGCGAGACGCCAACACAGGCTTCCAACTCCGGCAGGATATGCTTGAGCAAACCGGTTGTCTGCATAATCCTGAATCCATCAGAAGGTTTCTCTGCGCGCTCCAGAAGTTTCGTCAGCTCGTCAGCGATCCGTTCGGCAGAGACTGTCTTTATCAATTCCGCATGCTCGCGAATCGCTCGAAACGTCTCCGGCTCGATCATGAAATTGAACCGTGCGGCAAACTGCACCGCCCGCAACATGCGAAGTGGATCTTCCACAAACGACTGCGGCGAAGTCATCCGAATAGTGCGATTCTGCAGGTCAACCTGACCATGCAGTGGATCGACCAATTGCTCGTTCTCTAGCGATAAAGCCATCGCATTGATCGTGAAATCTCGGCGAATCAGGTCATCTTCGACCGGAATGTCCGGGTCGAACGAGACCTCAAAATCCTTGTGTCCGACACCGGTGGAATGCTCGCGGCGCGGCAGCGCGATATCAAACGTGTACTGATTTCCTTGACGGAATTGGGTAAACTTGATAACGCCGAAAGAACGGCCAACCAGGTCGACTCGTCCGTATTGTTTGAGAATGGACGTGAGAGCGTCGTAATGAATGCCTGTCACCAGATAGTCGCGGTCCTTGACGACCGTGCCTGCTTGCAGGAATCGGTCGCGCACCGCGCCACCAACTTCATAAATGCGACCCGCGCGTAAGATATCGTCGATCGCGTCCTGTGACAGTCTACACATACTCAATCTGGTACGATCCGTGTTCCTGCCTCGCCGACAACTGCCTTGCGGGCATTGCGGAACGAGGTGATAGTCACCATCTCGCCGCCATCTTCAATGAACTTGATAGCGGCAAGTATCTTCGGCCCCATTGAACCGGCCGGGAAGTGACCATCGGCGTAATATTTCTTCAACTCCGAGAGCTTTACATGCTCCAGTATCTTCTGGTCCGGTTTGTTGAAATTGATCGCGACATTGTCCACCGAGGTAAGGATCGACAATATACCTGCTCCGATCTCTTTCGCGAGTACAGCCGAGCCAAGGTCTTTGTCGATCACCGCATCCATACCTTCGAGCAGCCCGCGTTTGTCGATGAAAACCGGAATGCCACCACCGCCTCCGGCGATGACTATGGTGCCGCTGTCGACAAGCGTCTTGATCGTTCCCGCCTCAATCGCGGTCTGCGGCATCGGTGACGGCACCACTCGGCGCCAGCCGCGATTTCCATCCTGCTTCATCTGCCAGTCGCGCGTCTCAGAGAATATTTTAGCGTCCTCTTCGGTGTAAAACTGGCCAATGTACTTAGTGGGGTTCTTAACCGCCGGGTCATGTTCATCCACCAACATCTGGGTGATGATAGTGACCACGGGACGGTTGATCCCCTCGAGTTTCAGTCGATTCTGCAACGACTGCTCGATCATATACCCCATCCCCCCTTCGGTGTCTGCCACCAGCACACCCAGCGGAAGGATAGGCGCTTTGCCTCTGGCCAGTTCAACTCTCAAGAGACAGTTGCCGACCTGTGGTCCATTGCCGTGAGTCACGACAAGATGGTAACCGTCACGCGCCAACTCGATTATCCCATCAAGGGATGATCGCGTGTTGGCGAACTGATTGGCGATGGTATCTTCCTGGCCCGGTAAGGTGATCGCGTTGCCGCCCAGCGCGATGACAGCAGTCCTGCTTTTCGATTGCTTCGAGTTCACTGGTTATACGCCTGGATGAGCGGGCAATGATTGACCATTGCCCGCATCCCACATCCGTGTTAGCGCTTTTTCCCTTTCGCGCCGGCCTTTTTCGTCTTGAACCCGAATTTCTGGCTGAGTACGGTCTCAAGATTCGGCGTACCGATCTCCTGCAGACTGTAGAAAACGCGGGCTGTCGGCTTATTGATCTTCACCAGACGGCTCAGATCGATCGGCGTGGCGATCAACACCAGGTCGCACTTGGAACGATTGATCGTCGTCTCCAGATCTTTGACCTGCTTGTCACCATAACCCATCGCCGGAAGCAGTGTCCCGATATTCGGATACTTCGTAAACGTATCAGAGATCGACTGCACCGTGAACGGCCGTGGGTCGACCAGTTCTGAAGCGCCGTACTTCTCGGCCGCCACGACGCCGGCGCCGTAGGTCATTTCACCGTGTGTCAGGGTCGGGCCATCCTCGACCACCAACACTCGCTTGCCACGGATCAGCTCTGGCTTGTCGACTTCGATCGGCGAGGCGCCATCGATAACGATCGCATCCGGATTGTATTTGCGGATCGTCTCGCGAAGATAGGAGACATTCTCCGGCTCGGCAGAATCGATCTTGTTAATGAGAATACAGTCAGCCATCAGCAGATTGTTCTGACCGGGATAATAGCTGGTCTCATGGCCGGGGCGATGCGGATCAACCACGGTGATGTGAAAATCCGGGACATAAAACGGCATATCGTTGTTGCCGCCATCCCAGAGGACCACGTCGGCTTCTTTTTCAGCTTTGCGAATGATCTGCTCGTAATCAACACCGGCATATACCGTGACACCATTGACGATATGCGGTTCGTACTCTTCGCGCTCTTCGATCGTGCATTTGTGCTTATCAAGATCCTTAAGCGAGGCAAACCGCTGGCACGCCTGAGCCGCCAGGTCACCGTACGGCATGGGGTGGCGGATCGCCACGACCTTCTTGCCCATCGCCTGCAATACTTCTGCCACCCTGCGAGTGGTCTGCGATTTGCCGGAACCGGTACGAATGGCGCAGACCGCCACCACCGGCTTGGAGGATTTGATCATTGTCGGACGGCCACCTTCGAGCGCAAACCGAGCGCCGGTCGCCATCACATACGCGGCTTTCTCCATGACATACTGATAGGAAACATCGGAATACGAGAAAATGACCTCGTCAATTCCATGCTTCTTCACCAGCCCAAGCAGTTCCTTTTCGTCGTGGATCGGGATTCCCTTGGGATAGAGCTTTCCGGCGAGTGCCGCCGGGTAGCGGCGCCCGTCGATATCCGGGATCTGGGTCGCGGTGAAAGCAACGACCTCAACCGAGTCATTATCTCGGTAGAGCGTGTTGAAGTTATGGAAGTCGCGTCCGGCGGCTCCCATGATGATGATCTTTCTCTTTTTCGTCAGCATACTACTACTCCTGCTACTGGCTAAACGTTACCAAACTGTCAGTGGTCGGTCGAACAAGGCTGAGCGACCTAGATCGATGACGACTGCCAGATGTAACGGATCAGGTAGCAGGGGATCTGATGGTGCGAAGCGCCGATCATATCATTCCCTCACAGCTCTGGTCCGATACCACGTTCCCTGTTCCTATCGTAATCCTCTGTTTCCCGAATCAGTCCGCGTTGTCGATCTGTGCACGCTGGATCGTTCCGGAGAAATCAACATAGATCGACTTCCACTCGGAAAAGACATCGAGCGCCGCAGTCGCCGCTTCACGATGACCGTTACCCGTCTCCTTTGTCCCACCAAACGGCAGGTGTGTCTCGGCGCCGATCGTCGGGGCGTTGACATAGAAGATCCCGGTATAGACATCGCGCATGGCCACGTAGGCTTTGTTGACATCGCGAGTATAGATCGAGGCCGACAAGCCATACGGCGTATCATTGGCCAATTCGATCGCTTCTTCAAATGTGCTGAACGTACCCATACCGAGCACCGGCCCGAAGATCTCTTCTTTCCAGATCCGCATATTGCGAGTCACCCCTGAGAAAACGGTCGGCTGGACAAAGTACCCTTTGTCATACGCGCCGCCCGTAAGGCGATTGCCGCCACATTCCAGCTTGGCGCCATCCGCTTTGCCGATCTCTACATATTTCAGCACAGTCTCTAGCTGAGACTGGTTAACCACCGGACCCATCTGAACGGAATCCTCGAGGCCATTTCCAACTTTGATCCCCTTGGCTTTTTCAACCAACATGGCAGTGAATTTGGCCGCAATGTCCTTATGCATGATGACACGGCTGGTCGCAGTGCAACGCTGGCCGGAAGTACCAAACGCACCCCACAGAACGCCTTCAGCCGCCAGGCTGAGATCGGCATCTTCCATGATGATGATGACGTTTTTACCGCCCATCTCCAGACAGAGATGCTTGAATTTCGGCGCACACGCCACGGAGACTTTGCGACCGATCTCGGTCGAACCGGTAAAGGAGACGATCCGCACCCTATCGTCGTTCATCAACGCATCGCCGACCGACCCACCCGGACCAGTGACCATGTTGACGACACCAGGCGGCACTCCTTCTTCCTCACACGCCTTCATCAGATTGACAACCGACATTGGCGTATCAGTTGCCGGTTTGATGACGATGGTATTACCGCAAATCAGAGCGGGCATCATCTTCCAGGACGGAATCGCCATGGGGAAATTCCACGGCGTAATGAAGCCGCAGACGCCCACAGGCTGGCGGACCGTCATGTTAAACTTATTAGGAAGCTCCGAGGGAGTCGTCATGCCGAACAGGCGACGGCCTTCGCCCGCCATGTAATAGGTCATGTCAATCGCTTCCTGAACATCGCCGCGAGTTTCGATCAGGATCTTCCCCATCTCGCGGGTCATATCGCGGGAGTATTGTTCTTTGTTGGCTGTCAGCCGTGCAGCCACACGATACAATATCTCACCGCGCTTCGGCGCGGGGACCAGACGCCATTTCTTGTAAGCCTCTGATGCGGCATCTACCGCCGCCTTAACATCGGCGGGAGTTGATTTCTGGAAAATGCCGATCACGTCATCATGATTGGCAGGATTGAGATTCTCAAATGTTTGCCCGGAAGATGAAGCAACCCAGGCGCCGTTAATGTAATTCTTGTAAACAGTGACGCTGCTCATGGCGCACACTCCTATGCATCAATGTGTCATGGCCGGACGCTGCGCGTTGTGAATAATTTCACAGCGAATCGGCGGAAGCGCTAATATACCGCTTAATCGGTCGTTGTCAACCGCTTTCGGGATTCGTCACCCCCCTCTTTCTTCTTGTGGTATAGTATGTTACATCAGGCGTGAAGACTCTCGTCATCCGCCCTTTCGATAATTCTTTGCACTCGTCAACCTGGTCCCGTTCGGCGAATTTCCGTCGCCCCTCTTTCTCACTCGCCGTAATTCGTTCGCGAACTTAAGACTGCATGATGAGCGGTGAGTCCATTGTGGACTGATGAAGTCGAATCCAGTCATTTCTAATGGGAGCGCGAAATACTAATTGATGGAAACCGTTCCGCGAACGTGTATATTAGTGAAGGAACAGGAGGCGAAGTGACATTCTTGCTATTGGTTGGCTGGTTGAGTTTGCCATTGGCGCCACTCAATCCGGTCGCACAGGATACGATCGCGGCAATGAATCTACACGTGACGGCTGGGATCACCAGCCCGAATGGCATTGTCTCGGCCAGCCCGGAAATCTCCTTCAAGTATGAATTCCGTCCCGCGCACCCCCTGATCGTGCGTTCCGAAGTCGATTTTCGGTTTGGATCGGTCGGAACCAGATTCTGGCCCGATGGCAAAGAGCAACCGGCGATGTATCTCGAGGGGAATTATCGCACTGCCCTGCTGGCGGCCGACCTGCTCTACTATCGAGGAACGGATCATCTCACGGCCTACCTCGGCGTGGGCATAGTCCAGTCATTCAACGAATTTGATGCCGACCAGCTTTCGCGAGATATCCTGAAAAGCCAATATGACATAGATAAGATCGATATGTCGCAGAAGATCGGCTACCGATTCACGCTCGGGCTCCGCTTCAATCGCTCATACGCGTTTGAAGTGGCGATCACTCAGATGGAGCCACACTTTGTGTTTGGCAGAGATTATGGTGACGGAACTTATTCCAAAGAAGAGGTCCCGACCCAGTTCAGTTCGTTTCGCTTCACCTTTGGCTACCTCTGGGAACTCAAGTCGCTTTAGCCACTGGTTCGTTGGCCAGCGATCGCCAGAGATACAGACAGGCCACCGTCCGATACGGTTTCCACCTGACCGCAAACTTATCAAGCCGTTGGAGATTTCGTTTCCCGTACAACCGCATAACCGCGGTCTGAATCCCCTTATCTCCGGCCGCGAAGATATCCGATCTTCCCAAAACAAACATCAAGTACATTTGCGCTGACCACGGACCTATTCCCTTCACCTGCACCAGGTGTTCGGACACGTCATCATCGCACATCGATTCTATTCGCTTGAACGATACCACCCGTCCACTGACTTTCGCCGCCAGGTCGCGGACCGAGTTGGTTTTCGCCTGTGAAAGCCCAACCGATCGAAGTTGACTGTCCGTTAACTTTGCGATCTCACCGGGAGTAATTTTCCCTCTCGTCAATTCCTGCAACCGCTCGTAGATCCGCGCCGCCACAATCGTTGAGAGCTGTTGACCGACAATGATCCGGGTCATTGAGGCGAATCCGTGAGGCATGGTCCTGACCAGGCCGGGGCCGTGTTGCTCGATCAGCAGTTTCATGACCGGGTCTGTTGAGGCGAGAGATCTCTCCGCCTCAGTATAGGTCGGGGTGTGTTGTTTCGGCATGCAACAATGTAATCGCTACGTAATTCATAAACATCACTTTTTGCAGTCCATAATCGAGAATCCCGGCGAACCAATAGCCGGTTCACGGCGTTACAACGGGAAACCTCATTCATGGAAGGGATTTCAATGCAGATCAACTACTGGGTAATGGCTTTGGGCGGATATATGATCATCATGGGCATACTCGGGTTCATCCGGACCGGTTCGCCTACCGCGCTTTATATCAACGGCGGTATCGCCCTGGTCACTGTATTGATTGGCTATTTCTGGGGACGCAATCTTGGGGGCGTTCTGGGACCGGTTGCGATCGGCTGGGTAGCGCTCAACAGCGTCCTGCTCGGTTATATGACATTCAAGCGGATCGCAGCACATGCTGAAACCCGCGCCGGCTCAGAATTCATTTTCGGGTCGATGGCGGTTTTTGCGGTAATTGTGCTGATTCTGCTTATTCGCCATCGATTCAGCAGCTGATATCGCCCGCTCTGCGATCTTGTAGCGATCGAAGAATTCGCGTCGGAACGTATCGAACCGATGCTCTTCGATCGCTTTCCGTATACCGCGCATCAGGTTTTGCAGGAAGTAGCTGTTGTGATAGGTCGCCAGCACGAATCCAGTGATCTCCCGCTGATTGTACAGATGGCGGATATAGGCGCGACTATATCGCTTACAGACCTTGCAGTCGCAGTATGGATCGAGCGGTGACTCATCCCTGGCAAATTCAGCGTTTCGATAGACGATCTGCCCTTCCGAGGTAAACACATTCCCGGTCCGGGCATTTCTGGTCGGAAGGACACAATCAAACATGTCCACCCCGTACGACACCGCCATCAGGATATCTTCAGGATACCCAACTCCCATCAAGTAGCGAGGCTTGTCTCCCGGAAGATACTGGATCGTGTGCGCCAGCATCTCTTCCATCTCCTGCTTGCTCTCCCCCACTGACAAACCGCCGATAGCATTGCCGGGGAAATCAAGACTGACAATCTGTTCGGCCGAGACAGTTCGAAGATCCCTATAAACCGACCCCTGCACTATTCCGAAAAGGCTGATCTGCCGTCCTGATCTGGCAAGCAGATCCTGATGTTCGTCTTTGCATCGCTTCGCCCAATCAAACGTCCGGCGAACCCCTAGCTCCGCCAGATCATGATCAGCCGGGAACGGAACACACTGGTCGAACGCCATGATGATATCCGGCCCGATCGCATGCTCGATCTGCATCACCTTCTCGGGTGAAAAGAAATGGCGTGAACCGTCAATGTGCGATTGGAACTCCACCCCTTCGTCGCTGATCTTGGCTATATCTCGCAGCGAAAAGACCTGAAAGCCACCGGAGTCGGTCAAGGTCGGCTTATTCCAACCATTGAATTTGGCCAACCCTCCCATCTGTTCGATGATATCTGTTCCCGGGCGCAGATAGAGATGATAGGTATTTCCCAGAATGATCTCAGCACCAATTGAATCAAGATCCTCGGAGGTCAAGGCCTTGACCGAGGCCGAGGTCCCAACCGGCATGAAAACCGGCGTCTGCACATCCCCATGTGCGGTGTGCAAGACTCCGCGACGAGCTGAGCCATCGGTAGTGACGACTTCGTGAATGGCGTTCTTATCCAATGGCGATATCCAGTGCGGCTTGAATATCGGAAACTCCGAAGATCTCAACCGTCGGTTCTTGCACTTGCGATCGATTCGTCTGCGGTACGATCATAGTAGTAAATCCAAGCTTGGCGGCCTCGCTGACCCTTCGGTCGATCTGCGTAATACCGCGCACTTCTCCGGAAAGTCCAACCTCACCGACGATCATTGTTTTAGGGCGGACGGGACGATTCTGTAATGATGAAGCGACCGCGGTCAAGACGGCCAGATCCAGGGCCGGTTCGCCGATCCGAAGACCGCCGGCCACCGATGCAAACACGTCGTGCGCAGATACCGGCATCTCAAGTCGCTTTTCGAGAATTGCCAGCAGAAGCGCCAGCTTCTTGCTGTCGAGCCCGGAGGCCACCCGCTGTGGGGCGGCATAGGTCGCCCGAGTGACCAGCGCCTGCACTTCGACCAGAAGCGGGCGGTTCCCTTCCATCACACCGCATACGACCGACCCAGAACGGTGAGTGATATTTTCGGTCGTGAGAAAGAGCGAACTTGGGTTTTTTACTTCTTCCAGTCCCTGTTGCCCCATCTCAAACAACCCTATCTCAGCTACAGAGCCAAATCTGTTTTTTGTCGCCCGAAGCATCCGATAGAGATGCGCGTTGTCACCCTCAAAGTACACGACCGTGTCAACCATATGCTCGAGCACTTTTGGTCCCGCCACAAATCCCTCTTTGGTGACATGGCCGACCAGGAACAGCGCATTCCCTCTCCCCTTGGTCTGCGAAACAAGTTGATTGGCGCATTCCCTGATCTGGCCGATGGTCCCCGGCGGCGAATCAAACTGCGGCGCGCTGACTGTCTGGATCGAATCAACTATCACCACCCCAAAGTTCCCGGTCTCAATCGTTTCAGTGATCTCTTCGAGAGTCATGGTATTGATGACGGTGATATTTTCGCCGGTCACCCCAAGCCGAGTGGCGCGAATTTTGATCTGTGACAGAGATTCTTCGCCGGTCGCATACAGAACTGGAATCCCCTGAACCGAATATGCCTGCGCGGCCTGGAGTAGCAGGGTCGACTTGCCGATCCCGGGTTCGCCTCCAAGCAGGACAACCATTCCCGGCAGGAGCTGTCCGCCGATCACCCGGTCGAACTCGCTGATACCTGATCGGTAACCGGACATTGTGGTGCTGGAGATCTCAGCGATAGTCTGCCGTTCGACCAGAGTCGGACCGCTCTTCGCTTTTTTCCGCTCGGGGACGCGCTCTTCGATCAAAGCGTTCCAGGAACCACACTCGCGACACTGCCCTTGCCAACGAGTATGCTCTGCCCCGCACTGGGAACAAAAATAGGCAGTCTTTATCTTTTTGCCGATCACCTACGCCACCCGTATCGGTCCCTGCGCGGAACCGGAAATGAACTGTTGCAGAATCGGATTCGGGGTGTTTCGCACTTGATCGGGGGTACCATCGAATTCCACTTTGCCGTGATACAACATCACGATCCGGTCGGCGATCTTAAAGGCAGACCGCATGTCATGCGTCACTGTGATCGAGGTCACGTGCAATTTCTGATTCAATTCAACTATCAGGTCGTCGATCACGTCTGAGGTAACCGGATCGAGCCCGGAGGTCGGCTCGTCATAGAGCATTACATCGGGATTGGTTGCGATGGCTCGGGCCAGACCTATCCGTTTTCGCATGCCGCCCGACAATTCTGCCGGAAGTTTCCCCTTGGTGGCGGACATTCCGACCATTTCCAACTTCTCATTGACTATTTCGTCGATCTGCTCGGGCGTGAACTGGCGCGACTCCAGCAAACCAAGTCCAACATTCTCGGCGACAGTCATCGAATCAAGCAAAGCGGCTCCCTGAAACAACATGCCGAACCGTCGACGCATCGTCACCAATTCATCGGAATCGAATTGCCCTATGTCATTTCCTTCGAAAAGGATTCTCCCTGAATCCGGCTCAATGAGGCGAATGAGATGTTTGAGCATGACAGATTTTCCACTGCCGGACAATCCGATAACGCAGATCGATTCCCCTGCCCGCACCTGGAGATCGACACCGTCAAGAACTCGCAGGTATCCGAACGACTTGACGACTTGCTCAAATTGTATAAGTACTTCGCTCATATCAGATCCGGAACAATAAGATCGTAAACAGGAAATCCAGTACCAGAACCAGGACCATTGAAATGACCACCGAACGTGTAGTTGCCTCTCCGACCCCCTCTGCACCACCCTTTGTCCTGAACCCTTCGAAACAGGCGACCAATCCGATCACCAGACCGAATACCCCTGCCTTGAATAGACCGTTTACCAGATCCATGACACGGAAGGAGCTGCGGAATCCGTTGAGGTAGGTTTCGGAGGAGACGTCGACTCCCACGACAGACACGATCAATCCGCCAATGATCGCCACAAAGTCGGCAAAAATAACCAGCAATGGCACCATCAGCATGCAGGAAAGTACGCGCGGCATCATCAGATAGCGATTTGGGCTGATCCCCATCGCATCCAGGGCATCGATCTGCTCGGTGACCTTCATGGTCCCGAGTTCAGCGGTTATACCCGCTCCGACGCGCCCCGCAAAAACTAGCGTCGACAACACCGGGCCCAATTCAATTATGACGGCCTTGCCAACTGCCTGCCCCAGATAACGCAGCGGTGCTCCAATGAACTTGAACTGATAGGCCGCCTGCCAGGCGGAGACTGCTCCAACGAAGATCGCGATGATAACGATCAGCGGGAGCGACATCACACCGATCGAGTACATCTGCTCGAACAGAACGCGCATGGAGCGCGGAATATCTTTGAGATGAATGATAAACCGGGCGAACAGGAGACTGATGCCGCCGATCCATGAAACGATCGTGACACTCCGTCGTCCGATCGTGATCAACCCTCTTTGCGGTTCCATCAGACCGATAACTCCCTAAAACGGTGTGTCGGAACCCTGCACAGGATCGACATCAGCCGGCAACTCCCTGTAGCCTGCGGCGAGGTTCTCAAACCGGGCAAACTCCTTAACAAAAGCCATCCGCGCAGTTCCGGTCGGACCGTTACGCTGCTTGGCGACAATGATTTCGGCCGTACCGATCTTGTCGGCGTTTTTGGGGTCGCGGCGCTCATCATCATTAAGATAGTACTCCGGACGATAAACGAACATCACAACGTCGGCATCCTGCTCGATCGCTCCGGATTCTCGAAGGTCCGCAAGCTGCGGGCGCTTGTCGCCGCCGCGATGCTCCACCATACGGGAAAGCTGCGAGCAAGCGATCACCGGCAATTGTAACTCTTTCGCCAGGGCCTTCATGCTTCGCGAAATGACCGAAATCTCCTGCTGCCGGTTCTCTGAGCGGCCCGAGGCATGCATCATCTGAATATAGTCTACAATGATCAACGAGAGGTGCGGGAATTGAGCCTTAAGCCGTCTGGCTTTGGCCCGCATTTGCAGCGAGGTCAACGAAGCGGAGTCATCAATAAAGATATCCATCTGCGACAGCGCGTTGCCGTGCTTTGTCAACTGGGCGAACTCGGCATCCGTGAGCTTGCGCGAGCGAAGTTTCTGCTGGCTGATCTTGGCGCGTCCGCACAGCATACGCAAAGCGAGTTGCTCCTTGGACATTTCGACCGAGAAGATCGCCACCCCCTTCTTGACCTTCTCGTTCGATGCAATACTTTCTGCGATGTTGACCGCGAGCGCCGATTTCCCCATGGACGGTCGCCCGGCGACCACAACGAAGTCACCGTTGTGCAAGCCCTGGGTCATCAGATCCAGCTCGGAGTAACCGGTCATCACTCCCTCGAGAGCGCCATCGTCGGACTGGAACCGTTCAATCTGCTCGAACGAATGGTGAACCAGTTGTTTGAGCGGGACAAAGCCCTGGCGGAGCCGGCTCTCGGAGATGCGGAAGATATTGGCTTCCGCCGCATCCAAGAGATCTTCCACCGGATTCTCGGAAACGTAAGCCGAACGGGATATCTCGTTGGATGTCTCTATCAATCGGCGGAGGAGCGATTTATCAAGGACGATCGTTGCATAAGCCAGGACATTCGCGGTCGAGGCCACCGATTCGGCAAGCTCCACAAGATAGACGCGACCACCTGCCTTCTCGAGCTGATTATCGCTCTGCATCACGTTGGCGACAGTCGTTATGTCGCACGGCTCGGAACGGTTGTACAGCTCCAGCATCGATTTGTAGATGATCCGGTGGCGCGGCGAATAAAAGTGCTCTTCTGAGTCGATCACTCCGATCACCTGGTGGATCGCTTCGTCATCCTTTAGGATCGAACCCAGCAGCGCCTGTTCGGCATCGCCCGATTGCGGCGGCTGAAGATGTTGTACGTCTTTATCTGGTCTGGCCTGAAATGCCATAGTGCTTACAGTTCCGGTTACAGTTGGTCGTACCTGGCCTTGAGCATTTTCATATCTTCCCATGTCTCCTTCTTGTACTCAGGGAAGCGAAGGAGCGCCGCCGGGTGATAGGTCACCAGCATCGGGATCCCATGATAATCTAGCCAGGATTTGCGCAATTTACTCAGTGGCGTCGTGGTCTGCAAGAGCGATTGCACAGCGATTCTGCCGAGGCAGCAGATCAGCTTCGGCTGAATAATACGAATTTGTTCGTGCAAGTAAGGCAAACACTCCGCTACTTCGTTCGGCTGGGGATCCCGGTTATTGGGTGGCCGACACTTGAGGATATTGGCGATATAGATCTCCTGACGCGACAACTGGATTGCTGCCAGGATCTTGTCGAGCAGCTTGCCGGCGGCCCCGACAAATGGCTCACCCTGTTGATCTTCCTGTGCTCCCGGGGCCTCACCGATAAACAGCAATTTCGCTTTCGGACTCCCCACGCCGTACACAAATTTGGTGCGCGTTTTTCCGAGCGGGCATTTCTGGCATCCATTGATCGCGTCATAGTGCTCGTCAATGGTCCCATATGAGGCAAGACCGAGCGGAATCGTTATATCATCACGGACGACTGTCTTGGCCATCCTGGCGTTTTCCTCCGTTGAAAGTAAAATCCGTTGTGGCAAGGCTTGGGCCACTTCACTTGCTTCGCTTGACTGTGCCACCAACGGAGGCGACACCGGGCTGATCGCACGACTGAGGATAATCTCTTTAGTGCCTAGTTCGATCTGCGCCTTAAACGCTCGTCGAACGAGTTCGAGTATCTCCTGGGGATTGTCAGCCACGCTGATTAGTCTTTGCCGAAGATGGTCCGACTGCAAGCAAGTCGGCGACTCGTGCGATTAGTCGCGCCGCAACCTCGAATTTAGGCATGATCGGCCAGATTTCCGGTGCCTGCTCGGGCGAAAGGATCATCACCTGATTAGTGTCATGATCAAAGCCTGCCCCTTCGGTCCGCGGATTGTTGACAACGATCAGATCAAGCTTTTTCTCAATCAGTTTCTTCAGTCCGTTCGCTTCGGCATTTTCTGTCTCGAGGGCAAAACCGATTACTTTCTGGTCGGACCGTCGCTTAGACGCGACCTCTTTCAGTATATCCGTGGTCGGAGTCAGGTTGATCTGGAGTTTCTCCCCCGTGCGCTTGATCTTCTGATCAGCCGCATCAGTCGGTGTAAAATCCGATGGCGCAGCCGCCATGATCAGGCAATCGGTCGATCCGAACTCACGCTTGACGGCATCGGCCATCTCTTTGGTCGTCTCAATAGAGATCGTGCGAATTCCGGCGGGAAGTGACATATGAGTGGGTCCGGAGATCAACGTGACCTCTGCGCCGGCATCGCGCGCGGCTTCGGCAATCGCATACCCCATCTTTCCTGATGAACGATTGGAAATGTATCGGACTGGGTCGATCGCTTCCCGGCAGGGACCCGCCGTCACCAGCACTTTTCTACCGGCCAAACTTCCAGAGCGTCGCTTCGCTTCGGATTCGAGAAAAAGTTTCACCTGCTCAAATATCTCGAGTGGCTCCAGCATGCGACCTATACCGAACTGCTTTTCGGCCATTTCGCCTTCAGCCGGGCCAATAAACTGATACCCGAGTTCCACTAACGCGCGCACATTTCGTTGAGTGATCGGATTGTGCCACATCCCGGGGTTCATTGCCGGAGCGATGATCACCGGCGCCGGTGTCGCACAAACGATAGTGGTCAGCAGATCATCAGATACTCCCGAAGCAGTCTTGCCGATGAAGTTGGCAGTTGCCGGAGCGATCACCATCAGGTCTGCCCAGCGAGCCAACTCAATATGGCGGGTGGCGATCTCATCACGCTCCGCCCACATATCGGTATAAACCGGATTCCGCGAAGTTGCCGCCAGTGTCATTGGCGTAACAAACTTGGTCGCATTGGCTGTCATAATGACCCGGACTTCCGCCCCAGCCTTGATCAGCGAGCGAACCAGGTATGGCACCTTATAGCAGGCAATGCCGCCGGTCATTCCGACGATAATTTTCTTGCCGGATAGTGACATGTCAGTTAATGGTCAGGGTTGGATCGATCTTTGGATCAAATAGTGCCAGCGATTCCATCTCGTTGAGCTCGTTGAACAGGACGGCCGCGGTCACCAGTTTTATCTGTTCCAGGTCAACGCGCTGAGGCGAGACAGAAAACGCCCGTTCAAGTACCGTCTCAAACTGCTCGTCATCAATAACCGAAAGCGCCACCAGCTTCACCAGGAAACCGTACGCTTCGGGGCTCAACTGCAACCGCTCGTATTGCGTCAAAACGCGATTGGAATGATGTTCTTCCGGGAATTGGGCGAAAAAGGGTTCGTCACTATGCTCAAAACGGTCGATCACCCAGGAGTAGGCGGACGAGATCTCAGTATCTGAATAGCCCATGCTCTGCAGATCTGGCGTGAGATCATCCATACTCGGAAGCATCCCCTGATTCTCCCGCATATGATCGATCAGATAAACGACAATTTCCAGAACTCTGTTACCCATCAGCCCTTCTCGTCTTTTCCCCCAACGGTGGTAAGATAGACGAGAAGTCTGGACCGGTCAATGACAGACTATCGTGGACAGCCAAATTTACCGGGGCCGCTTATTCCATAATTGGCCAGTCGGGGAGCTGAATTTCCGCGGCTGGTAAGTTGTTGTAGCCGGAGAAAATGCACTCCACGTCGATTTTTTCCGCCAATTTCATGAACAGCGCCTTGGGACGCGGAATATCATACTCATCCAGCAAGAGCTGGAATTGGGTACGAATCGTTACCATTTCTCTCCCCTGCTCGGAAGTCCTTCGCACCGTCATTTTGGCGGACAACTCACGTTTCACCCCGTGAATGTAAAACCATCCTCGGACCGTTCCACTATCTGACCTTCCATTTTCCAATCTGGCCAATCCATCAACTCGGGTTAGCTCAAAAAAGGCGAATGGGTACTTCTCGGTGTGCAAATGGCGCTCTCGCATGTGCTCATCGCGAGTGTCGATCCCGGTTTTGAGCGTGCGCAAATCCACTCTGAGAATTCCGATCATACTTGAGTCGAGACGTCCCGGATCACAGGAAAAGTAGCCGTCGATCGAAGCTGTCTTGCCTTCGATGAATTCCAGCTTGGCTGTAGACCGGAAATAGACCGAGTCCCCCCCGGCGGTCGCGTCGAGGCGAAAATCCGTTCCTTTGGCCGCAGATCCGGCCAGGAAACAGATTGACAGCATGACTATAAGTTTTTGCATTCTACCTGCCTTTGACAAGATTCGGGTACACTGTACCGGTCTTGCATCAATTGTCCGGCGCCCCGCCGTTGATCCAGTCGCGGATCTTCTCCTGATCGCTGGTTGGAACATAGGGCCCGCCCGGAGGCATCCTCAGTTCGAACTGCGGCGAACTGGTTGTCTTGAAGTACAGGCTGCTCGCCGCGGCATCCCCTGGCACGACAATCGGGCCATGCGAACCAGAACCGTGCAGCACCGCGTGGTATGTCGCTGATCCGAGATTCAGCCCCCCTTCAGCGGAAGTGCCACCGTGGCAACCGGCGATTGCACACCGCAAAACCAATACCGGCTGAATATCGGCAGCAAAACTAGGCACATCGTCGTTCTCGATCGTCCCGAGTGCGTTGCCATCGAAGAGCGCTCCATTAACCACATTGGATATCGTCACAGTGAATGTCTCTTCAGGTTCAAACAGGTTGTCCTCCACAGTTGGGACCTTGATAATGAGCTTGGTGGAACCGGGCAAGATCGTATCCTTCCCCGACTCCGCCACAAAGTCCGAGGTAGCCAGTGCGGTCCCACCGGAGACCGCATAATCAAGAATGAGTGGGAGTATGCCTGGCTTGTTCAAGACGACCTCGAACGAAGCTGTATCCCCTTCAACCACGCTGCTGTCGCGTACCAAAACAATGGGGACACCGTCATCATCAAGCACGAAACAAGACGCTTCCGCCTCGACGACAACTGCATTACTTGCACTCAGGATTCGGACCACGAATTGTTCGATCGGCTCGATCTGATCATCCTGGAGTAGTTCGATTCCGACATGAACATGATCTTCGTGATGCCCGGCTCCATCGGTGGCCTCGATAGTGACCGTATCTGTCCTGGCGATGAAATCCTGGCCGGCGGTTGCACTAGATCCGACAAAGGTGTATATGACCGTCACCGGCCGCGGCGCTTCAAAGCTCAGTTCGATCTCGCATTGTGCGATACCACCCTCAGTGGTAGTGTCACCATGAACAGACAGTTCCGGCACCGGTATCGCGGGCGGACTTCCCAGATCAGCGCAACCATACAGCAACGCCAGCCCCGCGCAAATGATCAATAGACACAGTTTTCTGTTCATTGCTCAATACCCGACATGGAATTGGACGAACACTTCGTCCTCGCCATCCCGCAACCCGCGTGTGTAATTGGTGTACGATGGCCGGATCTGGACGAACGGCACTGGATAGAAATCCACCGAAAACCGCAAAAACTCATCTACGCCGGTTTCGAGGCGACGGTTACCATCGAAGAAGTTATATTCACCGATCAGATAAAGCCCGTACTCCAACCGCGTGATCAGGCTTCCGTACACAACCACCTGATCGTTTCCCTTGCCAACGACATCAATCTCCCCCATCGCGGTGAAACGGTCATACGCAATACCGCCATATGCTGACTTGGCATGTGGATAGAGACCAAAACTGTCCGGGCCGATCTCATCGGTCAATCGGTATGACCCACCCATCAGATAGCTGAACGGACCAATTGTCCCCGGCCGATAGATGTTGAAATTGAACAGCTTCTGTTCGTTCGGATTAAACGCCTCAGCGATCAGATTTACCTCGGCGTACTCCGCCGATAGCGATACACCATCGAGGTACGTCTCCGGACCATTCCCGGTTTGGGAACGTATGAACGCATTGTGGTCATCCACATGCAGACCAAACGACGGAAGGAATGTTCCGAATTTCGCCGAGTACTTGTTATCCGCAAAAGTAGCCAGTGCGTAGTTCTCGGTGACGCCACTGGCGCCGAACCGAAGATGATAAAACATCCCCTTGATCGGCTCGACCGTCACGAATCCATCCGTCTGCATCCGAAATATCCGACCATCCTCAAGCGCCAGGTAGCGCATATCAAAACCGAGAACAAGCAATTCCCCCACCCGCGGCTTCCGATACTGTGCCGCCAGATGCTTCTTGGTACTCGGAAGCGTCAACTCATTGAATGCGGTTGTGAAATTCCCATACTCGGTCCTGGCTCCCCCACCGGCTGGCGAGAAATGGCAGTTTTTGCATGGCTCGGCATGCTCGACTGTCAGGCGCGGGTAGCTCCAAAGTGATGCTGCCGTCAACAGGATGAGGATCGACAATGGGATGGCGAATGGTCGTTTCATTGCAGCACTTTCAGTTGGCGGCGGACGGTTGGTTTAATGGTTCAGGCAATAGACAACCTGCCCGCATGCTATTACAGAGGAAACGCAGGCTGGGGTCGTACAGCCTGCGTCGATTTATTAACTGGAGAAATACCGAATTGATGACTGACAGGGTCAATGCTTGAAATGGCGTATCCCGGTGAAGACCATGGCAATTCCTAGCCGGTCGGCGGTGGCAATCACCTCGTCATCCCCTTTCGAACCACCCGGCTGGATCACTGCGGCGACTCCCGCCTCCGCCGCCACTTCGAGCCCATCCGGCATCGGGAAAAAGGCATCCGATGCCAGCACCGCCCCTTTGGCTCTCTCCCCCGCTCGTTTTACCGCCAGGAAGCTGGAATCGACCCGAGAGGTTTGCCCCATGCCTATCCCGACCGTGGCATTCTCTTTGGCGATCACGATAGCATTGGATTTGGTATGCTTCACTACGCGCCAGGCAAACAGCAACGAGGTCAACTGCGCCGGAGTTGGCGCCAATTTGGTCGCCGTCTGTAGAGTCTTGGGGTCGAGTTGGTGATCATCGGCGGTCTGCGCCAAAAGCCCACCCTGAATATATCGATAGCTGACCATCCCCTGCTTACGACCAGAGGCTATTTCCGGCAATGCCAACAGACGACGGGTCTTCTTTTTGACCAGAAGTTCCAACGCATCAGGAGCAAAGCCCGGCGCCAGCATACACTCAACAAACGGGGTCTCATGCAGCAGCTTGGCTGTCTCCAGATCAACGATCTTGTTCAGCCCGATGATCGATCCATAGGCCGAAAGCGGGTCCGATTCGTACGCCTTGGCGTACGCTTCTGTCAATGTTTTCGCCTGCGCCGCTCCACATGGATTGGCATGCTTGAGAATACAGGCAAACGGCTCACTAAACTCCAACAACAGATCAAGACAGGCGTCCAGATCACCGTAGTTGTTGTACGACAGCTCTTTCCCGGCCAGCACCTGGGCATGCAACAGGGTAGGCGCAGGATACGACGCATCGGAATATAGAGACGCTTCCTGATGCGGATTCTCACCATACCGAAGCGGCGATGCTTTTCGATATTCCAACTTTATCACATCGGGGAAATGCTCCGCATTTCGCTGAATCGGCGCCGTACTGTCGAGAGCGAACCAGTTGGCAACCGCTCGATCGTAGTCGGCCGTCAGCGCATAGGCGCGCCCGGCACAACGTCGACGGAATTCAAATGAAGTCGTCCCATCATTCTGCTTCATCTCTTCCAGCAGTTCACCATAATCCGTAGGATCAGCCACCACCGTCACCGAATCGAAATTCTTGGCCGCCGCACGGATCATCGAAGGACCGCCAATATCGATATTTTCGATGATCTCTTCCTCGGTCGCATTAGGCTTGGCTACGGTTTGCTTGAACGGGTAGAGATTGACCACTACCAGATCGATGCCGCGATAATCTGCCGCCTGCATCTGCTCCACATCTTCGACCACATGCCGACGGTACAGAATTCCGGCATGGATCTTGGGGTGTAGCGTTTTGACGCGCCCCCCCAGTATTTCCGGTGACCCGGTGAAGGTCGAAACTGAAATGGCATGGATCCCGGCGTCGCGAAGAGTCTTCAGCGTACCGCCGGTTGAAAGTATCTCAACTCCCAATTTATCGAGAGCCAAACCCAATTCAACAATGCCGGTTTTGTCGGAAACCGACACCAGCGCCCGCTTGATCTTAATTGTGTCCATTGCGTGTCTACTTGCCCGTCAGAAGACGTTGTGCCTCGCGATATCGCGCTGCCGATGCCCGCACGACTTCTTCGGGAAGCGAAGGCGCCGGCGGCTTTTTATTCCATCCAGTCGATTCGAGATAATCCCGGATCGGCTGCTTGTCAAACGATGGCTGGCTCTTTGCCAACCTCATACTTATCTACCGGCCAGAATCGGCTGGAATCCGGCGAGAGAACCTCGTCGATCAGGATAAACTTGTCGTTTTTGAACCCAAATTCAAACTTGGTGTCGGCGATAATGATCCCCTTGGTCAGGGCATAGTCAGCTGCGGTCTGATAAACCGCCAGCGACTTGTCGCGGCAGAGTGCCGCGGTATCTTTGCCAACAATCTCAATCATCTGCTCGTAGCTGATATTCTCATCATGCCCGTCGTCATTCTTTGACGATGGCGTAAAGAGCGGTTCGGGCAGTTTCTCCGATTCCCGGAGGGTCGGCGCAAACGTGAATCCATGCACGACATTCGATCCGGCTTTGCGGGCAGCCTGCAGCTCTTTCCACATCGAGCCGGAGATATAGCCGCGCACGATGCACTCCGCGTCGACCCGGTCCGCCTTGACGACGATCATAGAACGCCCTTCAAGCTGGTCGCGGTAAGGTCGGAGCTTCACCGGATATTCATCGACATTGGCGGTCACCAGATGGTTGTCGACGACATCTTTCAGCAGATCGAACCAGAATAGCGACGTCTGGTTCAGAACTTTTCCTTTGCCCGGAATACCGTTCTGCATGACCACATCAAAGGCCGAGATCCGGTCGGACGCGATAAAGAGAAGGGTCTCCCCCAGATCATAAATGTCGCGCACTTTGCCACGACGGATCAGCGGATACTCTTTGATATCGGTGGTCAATACCACGTTGTCGGCGGCGGCATTACTCATGAATGCTATACTCTCCTTTAATAAGTTTCTGTAACGCTTTCGGGTAAATGAGATGTTCCTGCTGCAAAACACGCGCAGCTAGTGTATCAGGTGTATCACCCTCCAGAACAGGGACCCGAACCTGCTCCAGAATGCGGCCGTGATCGTAGATCTCGTCGGCCAAATGAACAGTACAACCTGACTCTTTCTCTTTAGCGGCCAGGACCGCTTCGTGCACAAAGTGACCGTACATCCCCGGCCCACCGTATTGTGGGAGTATCCCCGGATGGATATTCACCACCCGATTGGGAAATGCCTTGAGGACGGCGCTCGGCATCAACTTGAGGTACCCGGCCATGACGACATAGTCTATCTGCCGCTTCTTCAGGTGCGCCACCAGATCGCCACCGGCTTCCGAGGGAGTCCCGTATTCTTTCGCATTGAATAACGAAGTATCGATCCCTTGCTCTTTCGCTCGGTCAAGCCCCAGCGCCTTCCTGGTATTCGAGACGACCCAGACCACATCAGCATCCAGCTCATTTCGCTTCGATGCATCAATGATCGCCTGCATATCCGATCCCTTGCCGGAGATGAAGACCGCAAGCCGCGCGCGTTTTGATTCCGGCATCAATTATCCAGCTTCTCTTTCAGCAATCGGTTGACCATTTCGGGATTCGCCTGACCCTTGGTCGCTTTCATCACCTGCCCGACAAAAAAGCCAAACACACTTGCTTTGCCGGCACGGTACTGTTTGACGCTATCCGGGCTCGATGCTATCACCTGCTCGATGATCGGAATGATCGCGGAATCATCGGAGATCTGCACTAATCCCTTTTCTTTGATAATAACCGATGGTGCCTGGCCCGTTTTCACCATCTCGGCAAAAACCGTCTTGGCGATCTTGCCCGAGATCTCTCCCGACGAAATCTTGTTCACCAGTTCGGCAAGCATATCGGGACGAATTCTGGTCGTGGCGATATCATCCCCCGACTCATTCAGCACTGCCAGCAGTTCCACTTGCAGCCAGTTGGCGGCACCAACACCATCTTTCGTGTGACGCATCATCTCTTCGTAATAATCTGCCAGTGCTCGGCTGTCGGTCAAGACCTGAGCATCGTATTCACGAATGCCGTACTGTGCGACCATCCGCCTTGCCTTGGCTTCCGCAAGTTCCGGCAGGTTCTTGCGAGTTTCGTCTATCCATGTATCGCTGATGATCAGATTGACCAGATCCGGCTCAGGGAAATAGCGGTAATCATGCGACTCCTCTTTGCCGCGCATCGCCTCAGCGGTTTGCTTCTTTTCGTTCCAAAGAAGTGTCTCCTGGACAACTTCGCCACCCGACTTGATCAATTTGATCTGACGGTCTATCTCATATTTCAGGGCCCGCTCAACCCCTTTGAAGCTGTTCATGTTTTTCAGCTCGGTGCGGGTACCGAATTTCTCCTGCCCGACCGGACGAACAGAGACATTCGCATCACAGCGCAAATGCCCCTTTTCCATATCGCCGGAACAGACGCCGAGATACTGCACGATCTGTTTCAGTTTGGTCAAATAGCCATACGCTTCTTCGGGAGAACGAATATCTGCGTGAGAGACGATTTCGATCAATGGTGTGCCGCACCGGTTGAGGTCGACCTTGGTATACGCGCTGCCATCTTCGGGATGCATCAATTTGCCGGCATCTTCTTCGAGATGTATGCGAATCAGGCGGACCGTCTTCTCTTCCCCTGAATCAAGCCGAAAGCTGATCACTCCACCCTCGCCGATTGGGCGGTCAAACTGCGAGATCTGGTACCCTTTGGGGAGGTCAGGATAGAAGTAATTCTTGCGGGCAAAGACCGAACGGTTCTGGACATTTCCGTCCGTGGCGAGGATCATCTTAATGGCAAATTCTGCCGCCCGTCTGTTCATCACCGGCAATGCGCCAGGGAGTCCAAGACAGACTGGGCAGGTCCGGCTATTCGGTTCTGCGCCGTATTCCACTTTGCAGGAACAGAAGATCTTGGATTCGGTCTGCAATTGCGCGTGAACCTCGAGTCCGATAACCGGCTCGAAGCCGTCGATGACTGCCACTCTGCTTCTTATCCTCCTGAAAGCCGGAAATATATCGGGTCGCACCCGGAGGTCAAGCGATTCCGGAACCCACTTAACTTATAATCAGAACCAGACTTGGAGCATGTGCAGCTCTTCTCGTAGTTGGCTGGCCGAACGGAAATGAATGAAGTGGATCCCCGACCGTTCTACTGCCTCGCGATATGCGACCGTATCGTCGATAAAGACGATCTCCTCCGCACGCATCCCACAGCGGTCTATCAACTTCTGGAAAATCGCCGGTTCCGGCTTCCGCGCCCCGAGCTCGTACGACATCAGGATGAAATCGAATAGATCCCGGTGGTGAAGTCGACTCTCCATATCATGTTCCCACTCGCAGTTATTGGAAAGCATCCCGAGCAAGTACTTCCCCTGGAGCTGTCGAACGATCCGCAGAGATTCGGGCATCGGATGAAACATCCCCACAAACATCTCGTGCAGATCGGCATCAGAATGCGCAATCCCACCCGCCAGTCGAAACGCCTCCCAATACTGAGACTCGCTAATCTCCCCGCGTTCGAACTCAGCTATGCGGGATTCCCACGCGGCCTCCGCCTTCTCTGGCGAAATACCGAGATGTGTGGAAAAGTGCTCCAGTGACTGACGATAATTGTAGGTATACAACACACCGCCGAAATCAATCACCACTGCCCGGATCGGGGTCGTTAGGCGCGGCATGTTGGTCAGTGCCCCAGACATAGCAGGAACGAATCGAGGTGATTGTCGAACAGAATGGGATCTTCGAGATTTATCAAGTGGCCGATATTGGGGAACTCGACCAGTCGCGATCCCGCAATATGCTTGTGTAAGACGTGAGAGAGGGGGACAAAAACCTTATCCAGCTCTCCGATCATGATACAGGTTGGCACGGTGATCTGATGAACATGGTCGGTGTCGACCTGAGTTCGGTACTTGCCGCGCATCGGGTCTTTCCAGATCTCCCCGGTGTGGTCATCGATCATCTGCCCAACCAGTTCCGCGACATGCGCACGCGGTCCCTTCAGCCACGAAAGTGTCATCTCTTTCCATGACTCCTTGGCCGCCTCAAGCGACACTTCGCGGGCCAATCGGTCGAATTTCTGGTACTTTCTCCCGATATCGTACCCCGAGGCCCCCGTGCTGATCAGCGAAAGCGACGCCAGCCTATCCTGATGTTCCAGCGCATATCCTATCGCGGTCGAGCCCCCCATCGAAAGTCCAACCAAGTGTATTCGATTGAGGCCCACAGCATCAAAGAACTTGTGAAGATCCTCCACCCGCTCGAAACGTCCATACCGGCCGGGCACAGCATCTGATTTCCCGTGGCCCAACGCGTCGACTAAGATCACGCGATAGTGTGTCTTGAAGAATTCCGCCTGGGCATACCAGGAGCGACGGTCCAGCGTGAAACCGTGCAGGAAGACAAGCGGATCTCCCTCGCCATACTCCTCGTAAAACATCCGGTAGCCGCCAAGGTCTGCGTATGGCATAAATTACTTCAACTTCTCCAGAATGTGTGCCGCTTGAAAGAGCGAGAGTTCATCCAGATAACGTCCCATAAATTGCACGCCGATCGGGCGTCCGTCTGAGGACATTCCGTGCGGCACCGATATCGCCGGGTGGCCGGTCAAACTTGCGGTGACCGTATAAACATCGGAAAGATACATCGCCAGCGGATCGCTCACCTTCTCCCCCAGTTTGAATGGCGGGGTCGGCGAGGTCGGACAGATGATCAAATCGCACCTCTCGAATGCGCGTTCAACTTCGCGGCGAAGCAGCTCTCTCACTTTGGAAGCTTTGATATAATACGCATCGTAATAGCCCGAGGAAAGCGTGTATGTCCCAAGCATGATCCGTCGTTTGACCTCACGTCCAAACCCTTTGGCACGCGTGTCGCTGTACATTTCGGCGAGTGACTTGTCGCCGGACTCGCGAATCCCGTATTTCACGCCATCAAAACGGGCAAGGTTGGCCGAGGCTTCGGCACATGCAACAACATAGTAGACCGCGATCCCTTTGTCGGTCGATGGCAGTGAGACATCGACAATCGTGTGCCCGGCTTTCTTGAGAGCGGTAATCGCATCCTGCACCACCTGATTGACCTCGCGGTCCAGACCCGCCGGGAAATACTCTTTGGGTATGCCGATCCGGAATTTCCTGTCGGACTTGATCATCTTTGGGTAATCGGGATGGTCAAACGCCACCGAAGTCGAATCGCGACGGTCTCGCCCTGCCACCGCCTGATAAACCAGCGCGATATCTTCTGCGTTGCGAGCTAGCGGTGAGATCTGGTCAGTCGACGAAGCAAACGCCACCAGTCCATATCGCGAGATACTTCCATAAGACGGCTTCAGGCCGAGAATCCCGCAGAACGAGGCCGGCTGTCTGACTGATCCGCCGGTCTCGGAGCCGAACGCAAGCGGGACTATCCCCTGCGCCACCGCGGCCGCCGATCCACCAGATGATCCACCCGGCGCAAGGTCTTTTCGCACTGGATTGTGCACCGGCCCGAAATAGCTGTTCTCATTGGATGACCCCATCGCGAACTCATCCATATTGGTTTTGCCGATAATCACAGCCCCTTCGGCGATCAGGCGTGTGACCAGGGTAGCATCGTATGGCGGCGTATATCCTTCGAGAATGTGCGACCCACAGGTGCACGGGTAGTCGGTGTAGGAAATATTATCCTTGATGGCAATCGGCACTCCCGCCAAACTCCCCACCGTCCGCTTGCTCATCACGCACGCATCTACTTCCGCCGCCTGTTTCAGCGCCTTTTCTTCGCAAATGGTGATAAAGGCGTTCAGCTCTTTCCCTTCGGTCTTGGCGAGACGGATCGCTTCCTTGGCGATCTCGACAGCACTGAGCTTTCCCGATGCAACCGAATTGGCTATCTCCGAAGCGGTGAGAGATTTGTAATCAGACATGGGGGGAATATAGGGATACGGATTGCAGAATCAAGCACCTATAGAAATGAAGCTTGGTGGTTCACCATTTCACTATCGTCCTAAACTCCTGTCGAATGAAGTAGCGGGAACTATCGAATCTCTCCCTGAACGAAGTGTAATGATACAAAGTGGGCACACTTACCTGCAACGGCAACGACGCATTCTGAATTGCGTCGTAGAAGACCGTATCAGTTGCGAAGGGCGTGCGGCTTGGAAAGATGATTAATCCCCAATCAGGTCGAAATACGGTAGGCAGGTCATCCATTTTCCGATCCGGGAAACGCTCGCCCGTCTGATCATTAAACTGGTCGAGCCCCAATATCTGCAAATAGTTTTGAGCGACAGACCCGACTCGCAGATAATCCACCGCGGAGTCGGTTGATTCAGTCCCCAGTTCGCCAAAGAAGACTCTTGTATTCAGTTCAGCAGCAGAGGCCCCACGGGGGATGAAGTAGCAATTCCGCCAAACCAGATCCCACGCGGGATGTGTCGGATTCATAGCCCCGTATCCACGAATGGACTTGAGCCTAATCGTGTCAGCTACGAGGCTGCCAATCTCGAACGTGTCAAGTATGTTGTTCGAAGCGTCTCGTCTCTCTACAAGCATCCACAAACCAAGTCCATAGTCTCGGCGTGAACTATTGAAAACCACGTAGTGTCTATTGCCCGTCGGTTCATCGAACCACTGCAGTTGGTCATTCGGTATCTTCTCCGCCCTGCTATAAAAATCCGTAGCAGCTAAAGGGCTGTCAGGGTGATTCAGGAACAGGGCTGAAAACAAAAGGGAACCATCTTCCGGACGTACAATTATTCTCTGCTCGAAGGCGCTAAGGTCCACTATCTTGTCATTAGGGCTAAGGTATCCAGGCTGCATAACATCGTAGATACGGCCTTCCGCATAATCAAAATCGCGGAAGTAAACAGTATCGATGAGTGTGTCGATCCCGTGTTCTACAATAGGGTTGTCGGAATCACAGGTCGGCAGCGTGCTCAGAAGACAAACGCACATCAAGACCGAAACAAGTACGCGGCGAGCCATGGGATATCCCCCAAGAGAAAGTTGATTATCCTGCGTTAATATACATCGAATAGTCCACTATTGCAATCACCGTTTCCTACAACAAAAAACAGGCCCCTCTCAGGGCCTGTCATTATCAATATCCGAATTGACTAATTACAGCATCTTCTGATACATATCAGTCTCGTACTGACTGACATGAATGCGATACTGATCCCATTCCATCTTTTTGTTCTCGATCAGCTTGTTGAACACATGCTCGCCAAGCGCTTCCTTGACCAGCTTCGATCCCTCAGCCAGCGCAATCGCCTGTTCGAGCGAACCCGGCAGAGTGTCGATCTTCAGCTTGTCCTTCTGAGCCTGAGTCATCTCGAAAATGTTCTCTTCGATCGGACCCGGCAGATTGTACTTCCCTTCGATCCCTTTCAGGCCAGCGGCCAGAATCAGGGCAAACGACAGGTACGGGTTGGCGGACGGATCCGGCGAGCGAAGCTCGATACGGGTGGCGCGCTCTTTGCCAACGCGGTACATCGGCACACGGACCAGACTCGAGCGGTTACGACGGCCCCAGCCGACATAAACCGGAGCTTCATATCCCGGCACTAACCGCTTGTAGGAGTTAACCCACTGGTTCAGGATGAGTGTGATCTCGCGGACATGGGTCAGCACACCGGCCATAAACTGGCGTGCCGTCTCGGAGAGAAGGAAGTCACCTTTGGGGTCGAAAAAGAGGTTCTTGTCACCTTTGAAGAGAGAGACGTGGCAGTGCATGCCTGAGCCGTTCTCGCCAAAGATCGGCTTCGGCATGAAGCTGGCGTAGACGCCGTTCTCCATGGCGATCTCTTTGACCACAAACTTGTAGACCTGGGCGAAATCAGCCATCACCAGTGCTTCCTGGTACTTCAGGTCGATCTCGTGCTGGCTGGGGGCTACCTCGTGGTGCGAGCATTCAACCGCGATATCCATCATTTCGAGTGCCGCGACGGTCTTCTTGCGAAGTTGCGTGCCGACATCAACCAGTTCATAGTCGAAATACCCGGCATCATCCAGGGTCTTCGGCTCATGCTGGTTCTCGAAATAGAAGTATTCCAACTCCGGACCAACATACATGGTCCAGCCCTTTTCTTTGACTTTGGCGAGCTGACGTTTCAGCACATAGCGCGGGTCGCCTTCGTAGGGAGTCCCATCGGGATTCTGAATGTCGCAGAACATCATGGCGACTTTTTCTCCCGCGATCTCCCAGGGGATAACGCGGAAAGTGAGCGGATCAGGCATCGCCATCAGATCGGATTCATCAATACGGGCGAAACCTTCGACGGATGAACCGTCAAAGCCCTGTCCTTCTTCGAGGACCTGCTCGAACTCCGAGCGGGTGATCGACATCCCTTTGATCTTTCCCAGGATGTCGGTAAAACAAAGCCTGATATAGCGCACGCCGGCTTCGTCAATTAAACGAAGGACGTCTTCTTTGGTTTTGGTCATGGACGTTGCTCCTGCCTGAAGTGTGGGTTCTGGAAAGGCGGAAATTTATATGCTTAAATCGGGAATGCAAGACTAAAGTGCAGCGATTTGCTGTCCAAATTTAGAGCAATCTGGCCCACATTTGACTGCCGGGCAGTGACTTTGTGAAAACCATTCACAAGCGGGCGATTCTCTCAGGGATTCCCTTACATCCAACTACTGAATCCCGTAGGACAAACGTCGGGCCAGTCTTCCGCAGGCCCCCATCAGGCCCAGCCGCGCCACCAGCGAGGTCACCTTGCCAAAGCGGCGGTAGCCTAGGTTGAAGAGAAGATATGGGATTCGCCTCTTCCCCGGCCCCGGAAGCCGCTTGAGAATCGAAGGGAGTGAGTAGAACTGGCGGTAGATTCCAAGATACCCTTCCTGGAGCTGCTCAGGAGTCATATTCCGAGGACGAAAAACCACTTTCGACGTGTTGTAATGCGTCGGCTCATTGTCAAGCATCCTCCCTTCCTCGACCAACCGCTGATGCAACCGCGTCCCGGGATAGGGCGTCAGTATATGACCGGTCATTGTCTCGACCTTATTCCTGACCAGCCAGTCAAGGGTTTGTGGAAAAACTTCCGGATGGTCTTCATCAAAGCCAAACACCATGCTGGCGTTGACCATGATATCGCGGTCGTGCAGGGTCTGGATCAACCCCTCAAATCTCTCCACCTTGTTCTGAGATTTGTTGACTCCGGCGACAGATGCGCCGTTGATCGATTCAAACCCGATGAAAAGGGAGCGACACCCCGACTCGGCCATCTCGTCTATGAGATCCGTGTGGTTCATGATATTGGTCGAGACAGCCGCATGCCAGGTGAGATTCATTGACTTTGCCGCCCGAACGAAGTTTCGCGCCCACTGCAAATTACCGATGAAATTGTCATCAATGAACATCACCTGTCGAGTCGGTAACTTTCGAATTTCAGCCAGTACCTCAGCAAGGGGCCGGTTTCGATAGCAGTTATGCACGTAGTCACAGCTATTGTAGCAAAAATCGCACTCGAAAGGACAGCCGCGGCTCGCACAAACTATACATGAATAGAGATACCGATCGCGCTGGATCAGGTGCCAGGCAGGCATCGGCGTTTTCGAAGGATCCGCTGGATGATCACTGAAATACTTCGCTCTCAATCTACCCGCGGCCGCGTCATTGACGATTGTCGCCCAGAGATCCTCTGCCTCACCAATACAGACTGCATCCGCATGGACAGAAGCTTCATCGGGACATGCGCTGGCGTGGATTCCACCCAGGACAACCGGAATGCCGCGACTGCGATAATGGTCAGCCAGACTGTACGCTCTCCCGGAAGTATCGATATTGACGGAGATGCCAACCAGAGACGGCGAGTCATCCAGATCCAAGTTTCCAGCGTTCTCATCCTCGATCGTGACACGATGTTCACTCGGAGTGAGAGATGCCAGCACCAACAGAGAAATCGAAGGGGAAAGCAGACGTTTGTATTCAGAATCCATCGGCCGCAGACTCATCCGCGGCGATATCAGTTTGATCCACACTTTGGCTCCCTGGCGGTAGATGATTTTCTCATTCTACCGCTAAGGTGATGGATTGTTCCTCAAAAGTGGATTGAACAGGAGATTAGCACATCGCTCACTCTTCGAGCGAAAGAGTGATCCTGGCGCGGTCTGGCTTGAGCTGCCTCGTCTTCACCCCTGACAGCTGGAAGATCTTCTGGGCGGCAATGAACTTCTCGTCATGGGCGTATTTGTCCGACAGATAGACTACTTCCCTGATCCCGACCTGGATGATCAGTTTGGCGCACTCGTTGCACGGGTAGAGCGACACATACATGATCGCGCCATCCATATCCGGCTTGTTCGAGGCATTGGTGATCGCGTTCATCTCGGCGTGGCAAACATAGGCGTATTTGGTGTCGAGAAACTTCCCTTCCCGCGCCCAGGGGAGTTCATCATCGGAACAACCGACCGGGAATCCGTTATAGCCAATTCCGATGATCCGCTTGTTTTTGTTCACGATACAGGCGCCGACCTGGGTTCCCGGGTCTTTGGAGCGAAGGGCGGAAAGCTGGGCAACCGCCATAAAGTAATCATCCCAGCTCAGATAGTCGGTTCGTTTGTTGGTCATGGCGGGAGTATAGGGGGTGCCGGGAGAATCGTCAAGCCTCCGATGGACAATCAAGCTCTTGACTAACCGGCAGCGCAGAACCTACCTTGAAACCGGGACTCTCAACACGGAAAGACTTGGGGACTCGAGGCTATCCATGAAATTACGCGCCTTCTTCGCAGCTTTGGTCACAGCGAGTGCAATCACCGCGGTAACTGCGCAATGCAAACCCATCACTCTCAAGACGCCATCCGATTCGGTCAGAATCATTTTCGGTGATATCGACCAGTGGGTGAAATTCGACCCCTTGAAAAATCCGGATACCTCGCGCCTGAACATGCAGCATGACCTCATCCTCCTTTCGGAGGTGGACTCGCTTTTTGTCCCTCGCTCTGAGACACCGGTCGAAATTCAGTTCCAATTGAACTCCAGGACGCACACTGAGATCTTCCTATTTGTCATACCGCCCGACGTGTCTAAGTTTGAATTACTGAAACAGTATCCTGCGTACAGGTCAGACTCAGTTTCTGAGTCACTGTCGCCCATTTATCCCAGATCGCCGGACTCGATATTGGCTAAGTTGCGCGAGAAGTATCATCTCGACAGCCTTGCCGGGACAGGTTCGACCTCAGAGCGCGCCATCAGACTCCTAATATGGGTACACAATTCTATACGCCACGACGGCAACCGCGAAGGACCAACTGGAGCGACTCTCGAAAGAATGGCCAAAGCAATCGACTCCGGGGCGACCATGAATTGCGCCGGTCTGGCTCAAACACTCGCGGAGTTCTATTGCGCATTGGGGTTCACAGCTCGCGCGGTGGTTGGACTTCCGTTTGATACCTCTGATCACGAATGCCATCAATGGACCGAGGTCTGGTCGGATCAAGATCAGAAATGGCTGTTTTTTGACCCGACCAATAACAGTTACTTCATCGATCCACTGGGGAAACCAATGCAGATCACGGAGGTGCGACAGGAATTGGCATTGGGTGATCCGTCTCTTCGAGATGAGTTCATTCGCATCAACGATGACTTCAATTGGAATGGTCAGCCCTTGGACAAAGATCAATATCTCAACTACATGACAAAAAACCTCTTCCGATTCAGAACCTGGGCCTATCCATCAATCGACCCCAGCGCGAGCTGGGTTATTGAGTTGGTACCGATAGGATACGCGATTTTCCCAATGGGGATTGAGGTGAGTGGTGGGGTCACCTGGTTTCGGACGAACGATATCTCTCTCTTCTGGATGCCACCTAACCTGAAACGAGGACACTAATGTCACGCTCGTCACTTGTCGCACTCCTGCTTGCATTCTTATGCCTGCCTCTGCAGAGCATGGCGCAGGAGAGACCGATCCTTCTCCTTTACGCTTTCGCCGAGGAAGGGAAAACTGTCGCTGCCTCCATGACTGTCACCGACCGCGACACTGTGCTTGGCCGCGAAGTACTCATCGGCAGTGCCTCCGGTCAGCGAATCGTTCTGGCGGAGACCGGTGTTGGCATGACCAATGCCGCCATGACGACCCAAGCGATGATCGACCGCTATTCCCCGCGCTGCCTCCTATTGACTGGTATCGCCGGCGGAATAGATACCTCGGTGCATATTGGTGATATCACGGCTCCCTCGGTCTGGATAGAACATGATTACGGATATCTTGGCGGAGCTGGGTTTGATGCGGACAGCATCAAGTATTTCGATGCGGCGCTCGGCCGACTTACCCGATCCACAGAATTTAATGCCGATGATTCGCTATTGGCGGTCGCCAGACAGATCATCGTCGATTCGCTCTCGTTCATGCTGATCGGTGAGCGAAAACCGTCCTTTCAGATCGGTGGAACCGGTGTCAGCGGCAATCAGTTCATCGACAACATCGAACACCGACAGTGGCTGAACAAGGAGTTTGCCGCCCTGGTAACCGATATGGAATCGGCCGCTGTGGCGCAGGTCTGCGCCGTCAACGGCCTTCCATTTTTGATCTTTCGCTCCGCTTCGGACCTGGCAGGCGGATCAGGTTCATCCACCGCCGACACAGAGATCGATCAGTTCTTCAAGGTCGCCGCCCATAATTCATCGCTGGTAGTGTTGGCGATGCTTCGGCAGCTCCAGCAGTGACAAACTACTTTGAAGCATCCGGACTTTTTGGCGCAGCAGACTTGTCTGAAAGTACGAAATTGACTTTGTAGGTGACCCAGACAGGGACCGGCTTCCCCTTGGCCAGGGCTGGCTTGTACGTACATTGTAACGCCGCATCAAGCGCGGATCTTTGGAACGACTCAGCCGCGCCTTCGGCCTTGTGGATAGTTGCCTTGAGCACAGTGCCAGTTCGCCCAATCAACGCCTGCACCCACACGGTAGCCTCGACTCCTTCTCTTTCTGCTCTTTTGGGTAGACTGGGCTCGCCGAATGGATCATCTCCGGCATAACCTCAACCTCCATGAAGGTGTCGGATTTCAGATCGATGTCCGCTGAATCCGCCGCGTTCAGTGAAGCAGCCTTGACGGAAATAGGTTCACTTTCTGCCGCACACACCGTTACTCCGCATGCAGCGAGGGTTAACACCAACGCCACACCCGCCAGCATCCCAGCAATTCGAATGATGTGATCTCTCATAACACGCTCCTCCTTTATCTTACAATTGTTCTATCATTTTATCTGATCCGAGCCAACGACCTCGACAGCCGGCATCACATAGAGGTATTCCACTCGCTCAGTTGCGACTAGTTTCCCGGAAACAGCTTGTCTTTCGGTCGGATCTGGTTCTTCTCTCAACAGCAAAACAGTGAGAGCCACCAGGCAGAGCAGTGCGGCCGCAACGATCGGAAGCGGTACCGCCACCCGGGTAAGCCAGATCGGTCGTGTTCTTGTTCTGGAATGTGATTCGAATATCTCCGACACTTTGTGATCAAGGCTGACCGGCGGTTCTATCTGATCACCTCGCATGGCCGCCTTAGCCTGGGTCATGGTACTGATATACGTCCGACATTCCTTGCATGTCGCCAGGTGAGCAAAGACAACATCTTCATCCCCCGCCGCAAGCTCCCCGTCCAGCAGCATATCCAACTGTGTTTGTATCTCAACGCACTTCATGGCGCTCCTCCTTTCTCATGTCCGATCTCAACAGCTCGCACAGCTTCTTGCGTGCCTGGTGGAGTCTGAATCTGACCGTGGCTTCACTCACCCCGGTCACTTCGGAGATCGACCGGTAGGACATATCCTGATATTCTCTCAAGATGATCACTTCCCGCATTTCCGGAGAAAGTCGTCTCAGCCCCCCTTCCACCACTCGCGCAAGGTTTGAACCGATCTCGGGAGACTGATTTTCCGGATCTGCCAATTGGATGTCATTCCTCTCCGACTCCAGCGGTGCCACTCTCCCACGCTCCTCCAGTATCCGATGGCACCGATGCCCCGCCACCGTCAGCAACCACCCGGCCAGACTTTCCGGCTCCCTGATCTGTTGCTGGCGCTGTAACAGGGTGAGAAAGACGTGCTGGACCACATCTTCCGCCGTATCGCTATCCCCCAACATTCGCAGGCAGTAACCGTACAGCCTTCGTTTGTTGCGGTGGTAGATCTCCTCGAATGCCCGGCGGTCACCATCGTGCACGGCGAGGAGGAGTTCAGCGTTCGACCGCTCCATGATCCTCCAGACGAAATTGCCTTACTGATAATATAGAGCGATGAGAAGCCGGAAATGTTAGATGAATTATTGAAGAGGACGTAGATTGACTCGCCAAGCGAGACGATTTCAATCTCGTATAGATGATGCCCTAATGGTTGGAAATGCGAGTTCTCGAGGTCATCTCTACCGCATGATAACCGCGCGGGTCGAGTCGAACATCAGTAGCTCTTCAGCACTGTACTTGCCGAAAAGCTCCTGGTACCCCATATCCCCCTTGTCGGCAAATGAGATCCGATAGATCGCATGGATGGAGGCGCCATCCAGTCGTTTGCTCTGGGGCCATCTGAACTCGCGAGGTTTGAGCTGGCTCGTGATCACCTGCACTCGCACGTCACCAAAAGGGTTCTCCATCGGGTCGTACACGGTGTCTGTGATCGCTTCTGTCGTGTCGTTCGGATTACGACGCGCACAGAGTGAATCGACATAAAACTCGATCAACGAGCTGTCATCGGTGATGACCACGGTCATATCATACAGGCAAAACGGATTGATTGCGCCGCTGATGACCGCCGTAGTCGGGTCGACCACCATCCCCCGCTTCATGATCTCATGCGAAACCGCCCAGGCGGCGACCTGAAGCGAGACCGGTACGCGGCCCAGCGCCTCGGGATAGACCATCAGAGAATCTCGCTTGAATATCGGCCCCGGACGGTCCCGGGCGATCAGATTTGTGGCATTAAGTACGATGAACAGAACAGTCAGACCAAGAATTCTATATCGCATTTGTCGCCTCAGGAACTCCTTATTCAGTTTCATTAATGCAAACGGCGAGAGTGTTCTGCAATTATACAACTCCCGCCGTCAATTCTTCGGTTTTCGTGCACTATTTCTTCGGCGTGTTCCCCGTCAGATAGTCCTTAAATGCCCCTAACAGATCAATCGGGACCGGGAAGATTAGCGTGCTGTTCTTCTCGGCAGATACTTCAACCAGCGTCTGCAGGTAACGCAACTGCATCGCATTTGGCGCAGTCGACATTACGTTGGCCGCATCCGCCAGCTTTTGCGAAGCCTGGAATTCACCCTCGGCATGGATGACTTTCGAGCGGCGTTCGCGCTCAGCCTCTGCCTGACGAGCCATCGCACGGGTCATTTCCGGCGCCAGATCGACATTTTTGACCTCGACCACGGAAACCTTGACTCCCCATGGTTCAGTCTGACCATCGATGATCTTCTGCAGTTCGACATTGATCTTTTCGCGGTTGGCCAGAAGGTCATCCAACTCGACCTGACCAAGCACCGAGCGAAGAGTCGTCTGAGCGATCTGGTTGGTCGCTTCAAAGAAATTCGCCACCGAAACCACCGCCTTATTGGGGTCGACCACCTGGAAATAAAGCACCGCGTTGACTTTGATCGAAACGTTGTCGCGCGTGATGACATCCTGTGGCGGGACATCATACGTGATCGTCCTGAGATCGATCCGCATCATTTTATCGATGATCGGGATCAGGATGATCAGCCCCGGCCCCTTGGCGCCGATCAGTCGCCCGAGACGGAAAATGACTCCTCGTTCATATTCACGCAGAATCTTGAGCATGTTGAACAGAAGCATCAACACGAAGAAGGCGGCTATTGCCACCGGCAGAAAACTAAGATTTGGTCCTTCCATAAGACTCTCCTCCGTTATGAAATATGCTTGCGAACTTTCAGAGTAAGACTTTCCACCGCCACTACTTCAACTTTGTCACCGATATTTAGGGCTTCGTCAGCGGTCACTTTCCAGAGTGCACCTTCTATATAGACGAATCCATCGCTGTGCATTGTCCCCTGTCGTCCGATCATCGCAGACTGTCCTGAGAATGGTTTGGCCATCCGCGCCTTGTAGACGACATAAAACGCCGCCGCCATCGTGATGCCTATCAGTGACACCACGGTGATGAGGATCGATTTGGAGACCCGAAGGCTCGGATCGACTGCATCGATCAGCATCAGCCCCCCAAGGAAGAGAGCTATCACTCCCCCGACCGTCAATAGCCCATGACTGACCACTTTGATCTCCGCGATAAACAAGATGATCGCCAGTACAATCAGCGCAGCGCCTGCCCAATTGATCGGGAGCGTCTGGAACGAATAAAACGCGAGAATCAGCGCGATCACGCCAACTACACCCGGCAGGATTGACCCGGGATTGTACAATTCCAGCACGATCCCCAGCCCACCAATCGAGAAAAGAATAAAGGCGATATCCGGCTGGGTCAGCAGCTCGAGAAGTTTATAGGCAAATGAGATCTTTATCGTTTCGGTCCGCACATTGGTGAGGTTCATCGTCACCTTGCCGGACGGAAGCTCGGTCTCGCGGCCATTGATCTGGCGAAGCAAGTCTTCATAGTTCTCAGCCCGAATATCGATCACATTCGAATCCAGCGCTTCTTTGTCGGTGATCGAAACCGACTGCCTCACCGCCTGCTCTGCCCAGGTTGCATTGCGGCCGCGCTTGTCGGCGAATCCTTTGATCTGGGCCGCCGCATCATTGGTGATCTTCTCATTCATGATGGAGTCGACCTCCTGGCCGCCTCCTGCTACCGGATGTGCCGCGCCGATATTGGTCGATGGAGCCATTGCCGCAAAATGCGCCGCATAGGTCATGTAAACTCCGGCCGACCCCGCCCGCGCGCCCGATGGCGCTATGTAGATACAGATCGGTACCGGGCTATTGAGGAATCGCTTGGTAATCGACCAGGTCGGCTTGGTGAATCCGCCCGGCGTATCGAGATAGATCACCAATAGCGAAGCATTCTCTTTTACCGCTTTCTCGATTGCATCTTCGATTCGATCATCCGTCACCGCACCGATAGTGCCGTCAATGTCCAATCGGATCACGACCGAAGAACCGCCGCTGCGAATGAGCGAATCAATCCCTGGACGAGTTGCTCTGGCGCTGTCATCTGATTTCCGGATCGATGAATCGACCTGCGTCAGGACAGACTCGATAGGCGCATAATACCCCGGCTGTGCATTGACCGGTTCGGCAATGATCAGCTTGAGTGAAAACGATATGATGGGGCCTAAAATAAGAAATCCGAATAAGATCAGGAGAAGTTTTTGTTTCATGGCACGTCCTTTCCCCTTTCCGGTAATATCAATGCCGCCACCCGTGATGTCAACCTAAATACTTGTGATTGAACAGATTATTCAATGACATTCGAGGTCGACTTATCGCCAATCCTTGCCCGATCTTGAGTATACCAGCTTGCCGTCAAGGACCGTAGCCTCGACTGCCAGATCGTACAACTTCGATGCTGCTATGCGGGTTGGATCATCCGCCAGGACGGTAAAATCTGCCGGGTAACCGGGCAACAGATACCCGCGCTCATGTTCCTGACCGCATGCGATCGCAGGCCCGACAGTAAACCGATAGAGCGCTTCCGCCGCAGTTATCTTCTGCTCCGGATAGAGTCTGTCTGTTGACCCTTGACGAGCCCTTCGCACCGCTGCCGCAATCCCCGCCAGCGGGTCAAGCGGTTCAATAGGCGCATCGGACCCAAACGCCAGGTCGATCCCCTTGTCAATCAGTGTGCGAAAAACATACGCATCCTTGCCACGCTCTCCCCAGTATTTGCGGACTATTCCAATATCTGATGGGCAGTGTGATGGCTGCATCGATGCTACCACTCGCAATCTCTTCACTCGTGCAATATCCGATCGTCGAACCAATTGCAGATGTTCTATCCGGTTGCGTGCGCCGAAGTCCGGAAGAGGAATTGATGCAAACGCATCGAGCACATTCGACACTGCCTTGTCGCCGATCGCATGCACTGCCGCAGGTAAATTCAGACGACGAGCTTCACGGATCAACTTCACCATCTCTTTGGTCGAGGTAACTTCGATGCCATAGTTGTTTTTTGAACCGATATACTTTTTGAAGCACAGGGCGGTCTGGCTCCCCAGTGCGCCATCAGCAAATATCTTTACCCCGGCAATTCGGAAAAACGGCGTCCCCATCCCGTAGTACACTTTGTTGCGCACAAGCTGTGGCAAGAGTGCCGCACCGGGATAGTAGTTGATGCGGAGACCGATTTTCCCTGCCGCCGCAAGCTCCATATAATACTGGTACCCATCCGGTCCATCGAAAGAATGTATCCCTGTCACTCCTTTGCGATAGGCGTAGTCGAGGGCCTGCTGATAGCGACGGTCAACCTCCTTGCGCGATGGCTTTCCGATCTTCTGCCAGACCGGATCGTAGCCTCTGTTTTCACGCAAAATACCACTGGGCAAACCATCGGCGTGTCGCTCTATCGTCCCACCCTCAGGATTTTGCGTCTTAGGGCCGATCCCGGCGATTTCGAGCGCTTTGCTGTTCACCCAAGCCGAGTGCATATCTTTGGAAAATATAAACGCCGGTCGTCCTCCCGTGACCGCATCGAGCATCTCGCGGTCCGGCTCGACCCGCTTGGTGAACCGATCGGGAGAATAGCCGTCGCCAACTATCCACTCTCCTTTAGGCTGTTTGGCTGAATACTCTTTGATTCGGGCGAGACACTTCTCAATCGTAGGCAGACCATCCAGTTGTACCCGACCCAGCGAAAGCGCAAAATAATAGAAGTGCGTGTGGGCATCCACGAGACCCGGAACGATCGTTTTCCCCTTTAGATTTACACGAGCATAACTCCGAAAATCCGGATCCTTCTCCAGCGAATTCCCAACCGCTATGATCCGATCCCGTGAAATGGCCATCGAATCAACGACCTGGTAGTCGGCCTGAATATGAATGCGGCCGTTATAGAAAAGCATCTTCGTTGTCAAATTGTGCTCCCTTGATACGCAGATCTCCCTGCCGTTCGGTCAATTTGAGTCGGTCCGCTTCTTCGAGGATCGGGATCGCATATTTCCGGCTGAAACCGAAACGATCTCGAAGGTCTGTCACGGCGAACGATCCGACGCTATTCAGTCGCTCCCTGACGAATTGAACGACCTCTCGCCAGACCTCATGTATGATCAAGAACTCGGCGCCACATTTGTGTGCTTCACGCGATTCGATGATATAACGGATCGCTTCCTGATAGTGTTTCCCCTGTGATGCAAACGACTGCAGTGTAGGCGGCGCATATGGCTCGCCGGTCAATGCCGCAATGATCTTATCATGCGCCTCTTTGTACATCCCTTTCAGGGTCACACCTCGACCGACGATATCATAAAAATCGGAGACTCGGGTCATTTCGCCGGTTGCTGTCAGGTAAGTCGTCAACAACTCCACAGTCGACTGATCGTGATCCAGACGATCAACCAATTGACCTATGGTGATCCCTTTCAGGTGTGGCTGATCTTTCAGGAACTGCGCAATCGACTCTTTGAGGCTCGCTACCTCGCGCTTCAACAGATCTACCTGGTACCACCAATTCTGAAAGCGAGCCACTTTTCCTTCCGCCGCCAGCACAACCAGTTCCTGTGAGGCTTCTGCTTCAGAGATATCTGCTTCCCGTAGAAACGTCTCGGCGGGTGCAAGGATCCGCTTGGCTAACTCTGAAAGCACCAGACTATTCGCTGTCCCGGCTCTTCTTGTCTGGAGGTAGTGCAAGCGAGTGAGTTCTTTCCTGCGCGGGAAAACTGCCAGATGATCGAGTATCATCCCGCCTCCCAGCGTCACCATCGGTGTAGGAAGACGCAGGATCAAGCGATCAAACACCAGGCCGTAAACTGGTTCGTCTGGTCGAAAGAACGCGATCCCCTCCTCTCCCGGAAGGATCGCTTCCTGATCAAACAGCCGGATCTCCCCTTCAACTTCTGTTGTCCCGACAATCATCAGCACTCGCCGACGATCTTCGATCGGCACCGGCGCAGTGGGAAGGGTCTGCACCGAAAGAGCTAAGACCGGATGATCCTTGAAAAACGTAAGGTCAAGGCGATCGGAGATCACTCCACCGCGCACGAGCTCAGACCGATCGGTCCCTGTCAACGAGACCGCGGTTCGTGAGCCAGGATTAACCACGCCAACATCTTCATTGTGAGACTGCAACGAGCGAATTTTCGCTTGCCCAGATCCCGGCCAGACTGAGACGGTCTGTCCAACCGACAGCGCCCCTCCCCTGAGCGTCCCTGTCACTACTCCCCCTATACCCTGTCGAACAAATGTCCTATCCACAAAAAGTCTTGCCTTGCCGATATCCTTACGAGAGGAGACTATACCGGGAAGCGTGTTAAGATGTGTTTTGAGGAGTTCAAATCCTGCTCCGGTAGTGGCGGAGAGCCGGAAGATCGGTGCGCTGGAAAGAAAGGACCCGGACAGCCGAGACCGAATCTCCTTCTCGAGTAACTCAAGCCAATCTTCTTCCACCAGATCGCACTTGTTCAGGGCGACCATCCCATATTTGACTCCTAATAGCTTGACGATCTGAAAGTGCTCTTCGCTTTGTGGCATCCACCCATCATCAGCGGCAATGACCAGCATTACGGCGTCGATCCCCCCTGCCCCGGCGATCATATTCTTGACGAATCGCTCGTGCCCCGGCACATCAACAAAAGCGATACTCTGATTGTCAGGGGTTTGGTAGAAGGCAAAACCGAGGTCGATTGTCATCCCGCGAGCTTGCTCTTCGGGTAAGCGGTCGGGATCGGTGCCGGTCAGTCGCTTGACAATCGAGGACTTGCCGTGGTCGATATGCCCTGCTGTGCCGATCACCAGCATCGGTCAGCCTCCAAGTACAGTGCGGATTGCCGAAAGTAAAGACGGATAGTCTGACAGCGGAATCGCCTTGAGGTCAAGGATGAGGCGATCTTCCTCAATACGGCAGATGATCGGTGGGTCATTGCGACGAAACGCCACGAGTAGTCGCTCTGCCTTGTGCTCTTTAGAGAAGCAGACTGCGACTGACGGAATCTCTTTCTCAGGTAACGCACCTCCGCCAAGAAAGACTTTGGAGGCTTCAACACTGACACCAGCCGGATTGCCGACATCGCGTACCAACGATTTCCCTCGCTGGTACAATTCCGCGTCCGGCACTGCCAGAAACTGCCATAGCGGGATATCTGTCGCCTGCGTGCCATTGAGGTAAGTCGCCAGCAATCGCTCTACCACCGCAAAGACGACCTTATCCACCCGCATCGTGCGGAAGAGCGGGTTTTTCTTGACCGATTTGATCAACGACGCCCTCCCGACAATCAGACCGGCCTGCACTCCGCCCAACAGCTTGTCACCGGAAAAACAGGTCAGGTCTGCTCCGGAACGAACAGACTGCTGAACCGTCGGCTCGGCATATCCCATGATCGAATACGTATCGACAAAAACACCACTGCCAAGATCATTCACCACCGGAATGTTCTTCTGTTTGCCAAGTGTCACCAGTTCTCTCAGGGGAACTTCCTCGGAGAACCCGCTCTGCACAAAATTGCTCTTGTGTACTTTGAGGATAAGGGCGGTCTGGTCATCGATATGCGATGCATAGTCCGCGACTGTCGTGATGTTGGTCGTCCCAACCTCGACCAGCTTGGCGCCCGCCCTCTTTAGAATATCCGGAATTCGGAAACCACCGCCGATCTGCACCAACTCCCCTCGCGAAATGAGCACATTCTTGCGGTTGGCAAGGCTATTGAGAATGAGAAAGAGCGCGGCCGCACAATTATTGACGATCGTTCCTGCCTCAGCCTCAGAAAGCTCCGCCAGATATCTTTCGCATCCCTCGCCACGGTCCCCTCGTGCGCCGGTCCGAAGGTCAAACTCGACATTACAGTAACCGGTCAAGGTTTCCTTAAGCTGCGCAAATACTGCATCTGGAAACGGCGCCCGTCCCAGATTGGTATGAACCAGAATACCGGTCGCGTTGATCACGCGACGGATCTCCGCCCCTTTCGCCACTGCCAGTGCCTTGTCGATCTCCTTGAACATCGCATCCACGGATATCGGTTTCTTCGACTCTATTAATTTTTCTTTGAGTGCGGCGACAGTCTGCTTGATGATCGTCGAGGCTACCGGTCGGGGGAGCCCGGCAATAGCATTCGCCAGTCGCTCGCTCTGGAGAATCTCTTCGATTGCCGGAAAATCTCTCGGTTGCTGGATCATTGCTTCGGCCATAGTGAGCTGTTGTAAGCTATTTCAGCGAGCAGCCTTCCCGTTTGCGCCAGGGACTCCGCGGAGCAGTTCTCGGGAAGATCTTTCTCTGTATGCCAATGGGTATAATCGAAATCGATCAGCACAATGGCGGGCACCCCGCCGGCATTGATCGGAAGATGATCATCTATTACCGTATGCCTGACCATATCCTGATACCCGGCGAGATTCAGTCGTTTCGCTGTCGACCAGACCATATCATTCAAAGGCTGATTAAACCGCTGAGAATACCCCTCCCGAAAGATCTGCAGATCCTTATCACCGATCAGGTCGATTACTATTCCGAACCGATATTTGCCGTGGATCCCCTGACGCGCGAAATGCTGCGAGCCAAGCAGATAGTACGCATGGTCCCCCTCCTCTCCCCAATCCTCTCCGTCCACCAATAACAACTCAACATCACATGCCGGAGGATTCGCGGCAAACAGATTGGCCAGCTCCATTAAGACTGCCGCCCCGGAGGCACCATCATTGGCACCGGGCAGTGAATCCGTGCGTCGTGTTGGATCGGAGTGTCGGTCGGTGCGCGGTCGACTGTCATAGTGGGCAACAAACAGGAGTGGCGGAAGATTCGGGTCAATTCCCTTAGCCCGCGCCAGTATATTCACCAACGGCTTTTCGGTGCCTGAGTAGGGGTCATAGAAGGTCGTCACTTGGGAATCGACCTTCAACCCCAATTGCCGGAAGTGGCTGTAGAAGTACTCCTGGGCAAGTTGCCAGGGGATCGATCCGGGAACGCGTGGTCCAAACGCCACCTGTTCTTCCAGGTAACGAAACGCGCGCGCGCTGTCGAATGGCGGCGGTTCAACGTGCGTGGCACTACATCCGAGCGCCAGCCCGATGGCCAATAGGGTGATTATTCGTTTCACGAAGAGAATGTCTATCCTGGCGGCGGAAGTGTCAACCCAAAAAGCGGTTAGAAGCGGATCTCCGCCCAGATCTGGAGCATCCGCACATGGCTCTTGCGAGTCCCATCCTTGGTGTCCTGCCAGGTCCCAGTCAGTCCTCCCTTGATCTGGGTGCTGAAATCGTACGAAATGACGGGGGTGATCATCATGTCGGACTTGTCCGCAGAACTCTGCAGATCGTTCTCCCCGATCGCCGACTTCGACTCGCTTTTGGTATGACGCACGTTCAGCTCAAGGTTCATCGTCGAAGTGATCTTCATCTTGCCGAAGAACGGAAGCTTTAGACCGCCGGGAGAGCGGAACGAATAGCGACTGGTAACAGTGATACTCCGCTGAGTGGATTCCGTCTTACTGGTTATGTCCCCGGTCGATTGGTTATAGCGAGTACCTTTTTTCTTATCCAGTCCGTAGGTGGCGGAGAGTGATAACGAGCGGAATAGTTTGAAATTCACCCCTAACAGCGGGTTGAAATCTTCTGATTCGCTCTCCGAGAGCAACTTCCCAAGACTAAGGTTCATTTCTTCCGTCGTCTCGCGGCTGTAGCCGAATCGAGGGGCAAAGACATCGATGAACTTGTTCACCGGCCCTTTGATCAGAGGAAGGGTCTTGAATTTCCCGATTGTCACATCCAGGTCGGGCCAACTGGTGGAGGTCCGCTCCGCACGATCGCCTATTTTGACCAGGTCTCGGCTGATCGTCCTGCGGAAACGCACTTTGGTGGACAGCCCGCCGAGGAATTTGAATCCGGAATTTGCTTCATAGTTCTTTGTTTCGCGAGATTCAGGATTGCGGGATTCCCGAATGGTCTCTACATCGGCGTCCAGTTCCACACCAAGACGATATATCCAGCCCGGACGCGTCAACATACCTGGCACCGATGCAGTGTAGCCGCGGCCATACTTGTACTGAACTGGTTCGATCCAGGAGGTAAGGAAGCGGACTCCCGCAAATGGAAGATCGATCAAACTCCGATCCGACTTCTTCCCTGTCTTGGCGGGTTTCTGCTTCCCCCCGAGTTTCTTGAGATCTTCAGCTCGATATCCTTTGGCCCGTTCGCTCGCACTCATCTGCGGCTGATTTCCCCCTCCTTTACTCGCCCCCTTTTTGGTCATGGAAAACATATCCGTATGCCGCCACGTACCCCCGACAGACCAGCTCCGATTCAAATCCCCCTTACGAGTCTTCGATGTCCGCTCGTAGTTGTCCGAATAGGTCGCCGTGTAACCGAATGCCGTCCCCAGCCAGGCGAATATTTTCGGATCATAATTCCCCGAGAAGTTCTGGGAGTAATATGTCTGCAGACCGAGGCGGAACTCCTTCATCCCGATCTTGACAATGTCACTATTGGTCAGATCGTTTTTGGTAGTAAATGAGTAGTTGACACCCAAATTCTCAAAGAGCTTGTATGCGAGGTCCATGCCACCGTCAAAATCGCGCTGGAGCGAAGTGGTCCGTTTCAGGTTGGCATCATCCGAAATACTGATCTGGCGATTAAAAGTCCCTCGCCAGCGCCACTGATATGGGAAGAATGAGATCCGCGTATCCTTCAAATCTCGTAACAGCGGAATTGACTTGGTCCACTTGAGCGGCTCGATCGCCGGTGGTTTCTGCCACGACATGTCAAATGAACCCGCAAGATTGTAGTTCTCGCCAAAACTGTATGGCCGGGTCACATCGCTACGATTTGACCGGCTGTACGAGAAGTTCAGCTGCTGGCGGTTCAGGAAGAGATTGAACAGCGGGTTCCCTCCCTTATAACGGAACTGCTCGGATGCACGGAATCCACGCGTTATCGAGGTCACGCGCTCTTCCTCGCGAACATCCGCCGGCAACACGATATCAGAATTCGTCCGCAATAGCGGTAACTGGGTTGCCTTGGAGTAATTGAACCCTACCGGCAAGGACGCATTCCATGACCGGGGAAGGAACATATGCATATTCAGGCTGACGCCATACGAATAGCTCTCGTCCTCTGAACCGCCACCCAGGTTGTCCGAGGATCCACCGCGAGTGGTGGCGGATATGCCGCGGAAATACGGATTCTTGTTTTCCCACTGAAAATTGTAGCTTCCCACATCCGCAAGGTTGCCAACAACATCCAGTCGCACCGCTTGCCCAACATCTTTACGGACATTGGTCACGCGCAACTCGTCCAACCAGATCTCACCATTCGCCTTTTCAGTGCTGTCTTTGTTCAGGATACCCGCCGCCATCCACTGGATCTGGTTGATATTCGGATTCCCTTTGATCCGATAATTGCCGACTGTCGAATCGACTTGGCTTAAGGTTGCCCCCTTCGGCAACGCCTTCTGGAACCCATCTTTCAGACCAGTCAGTTCAGCGAAATTGATTTTCACATGATTGCCGGCATCCCATCCTGGACGTATCATTGTTCGATATTCATAGAAATTCTTTTCGTCTGTTCCCAGACGGTAGAAAAAGAGGATCGAGTCGGCTGGAAGTTCGTTCGCTTTGTTGCCGCCATGGACATACATCTCCAGTGCGCCATAGCCGGAATAGCGGTCAATCGACGGGAGCTTTTTCACGGCCATACAGGTGTCACCCACCAAAACATTCTCGAATACCAGCCCGAGACCTTTTTGTGTCTCCGTCACATTGCTGGTCTGGTCCTGATAGGCTTCCACCCCTGGAGGAGGCACAAATGTCCCCTCATCTTCACTCAGCGATGCCACCACAAACTTGGCGGTGTCATCTCGTCCTCGTTTCAGTATCGTTGTGTCGCGCCAGTTAGATTGCACAAAATACCAGGCACCAACTTCAACCGTGTCCCATCTATCGGCAAACTCATCGGACTCGAACCAGACTCGGGCGTGGGTGACGTTGGCCCAGTCGGCCGGAAGGCCCGAACTTGGCGCCACAATAGTATCCAACATCGATGAATCACGTATTGGAATGCGGAAAGTCATCCAGCCGCTGTCGTTTCGCGAGTTCGGCACGTAGAAGCCGGTATCCGACTGATCACTCAGGTCGATCGTGTAGGAGAAATATGCGTTGGTCGTGACAAAGTTTGTGGTAGTCAATTGCTCGGCATCAGGTGTCGCCAAATTGACGATATCATCGATATTTCCTTCTGTGCCGTTCAGGAAATCGTAAAACCGAGGGTCAGTGTCCTCGTCAAATTGTGTTGGATTACAGCTCGGTAGAGGGCATTTCCCCGCCCCGTCACCGCCAGCTGCGGTGTACCAGTTGTCACCCGATGGATCGGGATTGGTCGTTGCATTGTAATTGTCTTCCAGCGGGTCAGCTTTGCCGTCGTAACCAAGATCCTCCTCTGCTTCCAACTGCCCATTCTCCAGCAACCCGGCCGACCCATCCTCTTTATTGGGAGCATCATTTCCGTCGATATCTTCGGAGATCACGCCAAAATCGAAATGCAGTTTGCCGCGATCCCCCTTAACACGTACCTCGAAAAGCTGAACCCGATAGGCGTCGATTCCGGCGAAATAAGTCATCACACCGCCAAATGACGGTCCGGGAAGAGTGTCGACGACATTCGTGTCGGCGATCTGGGGAGTACCGCGGGGCCGCCAGATCATACGGAACGTATTGACAGACCCCTGTCCTTGACGAATATCTCGATCGTAAATCTCCTGCAGGGGCCGGCCGCCTAGCGGATTGTGCCACAGCAATTTCGCGCGCGTGTGATCCAGCGACAATTGCTTCGGCATCGAAGACATGGTCCAGCCGCCGCGTCCCATCGGAAGATTCAACTGCTCCAATGCTGACTCAAAATCATCGATATAAGCGACATTGTCAACGTTGGGATTCGGGCGAGACTCTGCAAACTCCCCGGAGATCGTCATAGTCGAGGGGGCCTCTGTCCGGATCAAGGGGAGCGCATTGAGCGCCTTGGTCAGGAAGTGCGGGTACAACTTGAGCGTGCCGTCGAAATCCATCACCGTCATCGTTGCAGTTTCCTGACCAACTCGTGGCTTGCGATCCTGCGCCTTGTCTGTCTTGTACAGAAGCGTGGAGCCGATCCTGAATTCATCGCTGAAACTATACTCCCCGCGAAGACCAAACAGGCTCTTCTTCTGAATCGCCAGGAATGGTGCATACTCGAAGTCGACTGTCACTTTGGCATTAGGGTCGAGTGCCTCAGGCGACAGTAACGTGATCGTCCCGAAATCATACTGAATACTGTAATCCGGACCGCGGGTCAGTACCTTACCGTCAGCCACCACTCGTTCGGATCCCTCGATGATATTTGCCCGGTTCAACCGGATAATAGAACCACGACTGCGACTGGAATACTCGATGTAGTACTTTGAATTCTCAGTCTTCTCCTTGGTGGAGAGGTAATCATATAGGTTTGGTGATCTGTCCTCGAGTGCAGGTGTCACCGCCTCATTGTCATCCTTAAAGGTCGTATCGGAATTGAAAGGTTCGCGATCGGGGAAAATGATAAGTCCCCACTCGGATTCGAATACATCTCGAAGATCGTCGATCTGGTCGTCCGGTACCTTGGCGCCGCTTCGGTTATACTGGTCAAGCCCGAGAAGAGTCAGGTAATTCTCAGACACCGCCCCGGCGGATTGTTGATAATCGATCGCGTCGGCAGTCCCTTCATTCCCCACTGGCCCCTTGAGAATCCTCATGTTCAAATCGGCGGCCTGGGCTCCCTTGGGAATGGAATACACATTCCTCCAAACCAACGGCCAGGTGGGATGCCGGGGATTGGTCGCCAAACCAGAAGGACGGAGCATTTTCAGGACCAGGGTGTCATTGCTCTGGTCACCGATCGTATCGGTTCTAAGCAGCGAGTCCGCATCATTGCGGCGTTCTATCACCATCCAGATACCGACCAGGTAATCGCGACGCGCAGAATTGAAATGGACATAATGTCGGTTGCGAACGGGATCATCAAACCAATCAAAAAGGGTCTGATCTATCTGTTCAACCTTCTGCGTAACCTGGAAATCGTCCGGAGTTATTTTCGGGTCGATCCTGACAATTGCGGTCGGAAGACTCGCGCCATCTTCAGGACGAACAAACGTACGCCCTTCGTATACCAGAAGGTTCGTGACGCGGTCATTCTTGCTGAATTCTTCCGCCAGTCCGAGATCATAAATACGCCCTTCGGCATAATCAAAATCTCGAATGCGAGTCGCTGATTCTTCGCCTGACGCGGAGATCGATGACCGCTCTGTCGACCCCTTCTCCTGCGACACAATACCGATCAGGCGCAATGCACCGATCTGGGCCTCGGCTTTCAGACCAAACAACCCCTGAATTCGCGCGGAGTAGCCGACAAACTTGGTGTTGGGGAGTTGTAGATTGGTGTTACCCGCCTCGATCGACTTCAAAATGTCGTCGTCATCCCCCTTGTACCGGATCTGTAACCGGTTAGAGAGCGGGATATCGGTTTGACTGTCCTCCGAAACAAACACGGATATCTTCGAACCGATCGTCCCCTCAATATCAAACCGATATATCTGATCCATGTTGAGAGAAGGGAATTTGCTCTTCCCCACCAGATCTGCCTGGACGCCATCGGTCCATTGCGAACGCCCGGAGAAACTGATCCGTCGGAATCCTGATACCCGAAGGTTACCGCCGCCTTCGCCAAACACTGAGCTAAGTCGCTTCGGAAGGGCGATCCCAACTGAGATCCCTTCTCGCCCCCCTCTTTCACGAGCGGCATTCTCGAGAGACTGCTTGCTGAGATTGCTGAATCCCAGGCGGACTTTACGGCGAAGCCGATACTGCATAAACTCGCCGGCGTCTACCGCTACCGGGACTAGCGTCATTCCCGGATAATATTCCGTGCTGAAGCTGATCGTGCTGCTGTCGTACGATGATCCGGTCACTTTCGGAGTACGTAACAGCAGAGTCGAAAATGGTTCTATGGAGAGTGGTGGATTGGCCGCGGAAAAGACCTGCGGGCGGCCATCATACCCTGAGACTACCTGCGGAGGATTATCGAATTTGCCCTGGAATCCTATCCCTTGCCCCTCCGCCATCGGCGATAATGCCATAACGACAGCCAATAGCAGACCGGCAAAAGACAGATGTCGTCTGAATCGAATCAAAAACACTTAGTTTAGCGCTACCTGCAAAAATTCAGTTCGTTAAAAACGGGTCGATATGAATCCTCCTATGCCTGGGCTAAAACTTGCCAAGTTGCTGGACTTCTTCCTGCAACTCAATGCCAAAGCGCTCTTTAACACGGGCTTTCAATATATCGGCTAATTCGCGAATATCTCGCGAGGTCGCCGTCCCCGAATTGACGATTATATTGGCGTGCCGCTCAAATACTTTTGCCCCCCCCACCGCCATCTGCTTTGCCCCCACTTCCTCCAGAAGTCGCCCAGCAGGCAATTTACCATATTTCTCCCGAGAATCGGGGATATTTTTGAAGAAACATCCCGCCGACATCCCGTCATTGGGGTGCTTCCCGTCACGCTGCGAAAGGATATCAGCCACCGTAGCGGCGATGGAATCCCGGTTTCCCGATGCCAGCCTGAGCCGAAGGTCTACCACCACCTCGTGCGTCACCTTCAGGTACGAATCTCGATAGCCAAATCTGCAATATTCCGGACCGACAGTCTTAAGCGAACCGCCATGATCAACTAAGGTGACGTTTTCTATCTTGTTTCCGATCTCCCCGCCAAATGCGCCTGCATTCCCGTAAACCGCTCCTCCTACCGAGCCCCAGATTCCGGCAGCGAACTCCATTCCCGTCAATGAGCTTTCGGTCGCGAAATTGACCAGCGCCATCAGCTCTTCACCCGCCCCGCATTCGATAAGAGTCGGCTCAAGTAGCCGGAGACCTACCACATCAACCTTGATCACCAGTCCATCGTAGCCGGCATCAGAAACCAACAAATTGGTCCCACCGCCCAGAACAAAATAAGGGATCTGGAGCCGCTTGGCCGCTTCGATCGCCCTGGTCACTTCAGTGCCTGAACGGGCCGACACAAAGTACTTTGCCCTGCCGCCGGTCCTGTAGCTAGTCAATGGCGCCAGTTCGCGGGCGAACTCAAGATTGGGTCCAAACGCACCCAAAAGGGTCGCGATCGGGAGGGAGGGTGTCGTAGCAGTTTGGTCAGTCATCATTCTTCTCAAAAATATAGCGGGGTTGCCGCCCAAAATCAAGGTTAGATGGCGATTTACTGGGTTTCTGTGCCGCCCGTTTGGTCCACAGTTTATACCCGCTCCCCGGCCAGGAAAACTAAAATTTGCTGGAAACATCGGCTTTATGAATTATCGGCTGATTCGGGCGATGAATTTGGGGTAGATTTCGACGACTCCGGCGCCCCCTTTTCCTTCGCCAGCTCATCCACAAAGTTCATCCGCAACTCATACAGCAGATGATCGACCATCCGCTTTTCATCCTGGTTGAGATTCCCCCTGGTCTTACGCTCGATCATCTCGAGCATATCAACGGTGTTTTTGGCCATCGCCAGATCGCGCTCCACCTTCCCGGTTATCGGATTGGCCAGCTTTCCCATCTGTTGCATGGCCGCCGCCTGCAGTGAAAGCACCAACTGGTAAAACTGGATATCGATCTCTTGCTCGGAACTCATAGCGCTCATCCTCCGCCTAACTGTATTTGCCGCTGTTCGGCGCTGGTCTTGAGGAACTGATATAATCCTTTATACGGCCTGTCAAGCTTGGCGGGGTCATGAAAGAGCTGCTCGAGAAGCGTTCGCGAAGCCTCCAGCAAGTCCCGATCCTTTGTCAGATTCGCCGCCCTCAATTCGGGTGCTCCGGACTGCCGGACCCCGAATAGCTCGCCCGGGCCCCGAAGCTGCAGGTCCGCTTCGGCGATCTGAAACCCATTGGTGTTGGCCGCAAAGTACTCCAGCCGTTGCTGGGCGATATCGGACAGTGGTCCGTGCGCGATCGCTATGACTGTCGACTGCTTCTCCCCTCGGCCAACGCGTCCCCGAAGTTGGTGCAATTGCGCCAGCCCGAACCGCTCGGCATGCTCAATCACCATTAACGTTGCGTTCGGATTATCCAAGCCAACCTCGATTACCGTCGTCGCCATCAAGAGATCGATCTCCCCCTTGCGGAAACGAAGCAGAACATCGTCCCGTTCTTTCGGCTTGATCCGGCCATGCACCATGCCGAGCTTCAGATCGCGGAAAAAGGTCAGCGCCAGTTCCGCATAGGCATCTTCCACATTCTCCAGATCACTCTGCTCGGACTTCTCAATCAGCGGATAAATGACATACCCCTGGCCATGCGCTTTGACCTGCTCATGCACATACTCGAATATTTTGGGGCGGGCCTCATCGAGCCGCCAGACAGTTCGAATCGGCTTGCGACCGGGCGGCAGATCTTCAATTGTGGAAATATCCAGATCACCATAAAGCGTCAGGGCAAGCGTCCGCGGTATCGGCGTCGCGGTCATCACCAGCAGGTCCGGTGAATCCCCTTTGGCAAAGAGCTTCCCGCGCTGTTCGACTCCGAATCGATGTTGTTCGTCAATAATCACTAGCCCAAGCCGCTCGAACGAGACATAGTCGTAAATCAGCGCATGCGTACCGAACAGGACATCAATCTGACCCTCCGCGCATTTCCTGGCGACCGCTTTTCGTTGGGGAGCGCTCAGTGTGGATGTCAGTATGCCCGCCTCCACCCCGACCTGGGCCAGCGGACCGGCCCAGTTGCGGAAGTGCTGTTCTGCCAGGATTTCCGTTGGCGCCATGAAGGCAACCTGCAATCTGTTCTCTGCGGCATAAAGCGCGGCGAGCACGGCGACGACAGTCTTGCCGCAACCGACATCCCCCTGCAATAGCCGGGACATCGGTGTCCGTTTGGCGAGATCGACGAAGATCTCCCGCGTCACTTTCTTCTGACCATCGGTCAGCTCATACGGCAACGACTCTTTGAACTGTGTCAGCTTGGCGCTCGGTTCAGCATACGATTGCCCCTTTTGCGCCGATTTCTTCTTCCCCAGATTCTGAAACACGACAAATTGCAGCCCCAGCAATTCATCAAACGCCAACCGTCTCCGGCTGGTCTCAATCTCGTCGCGATTCTCGGGATAGTGGATCCCCCGGATCGCGTCATGCAAGTTCGGTAATCCGATCTTACTCTGCTCTTCCGGCGGGAGCTGATCCGGCATCTTCTCTCTAAGATGCTCAAAAATGTAGGTGGTAAGCTGACGGATCCCCTTGCTGGAAAGCCCCAGCTTGGTCATGGCTGCAGTTTGCGGGTAAACCGGGATTATCCGCCCGGCATGGATCATCCGATCAGTGTTCTCTTCCAGCCGTTCCAGGTCCGGATGGACCATCTGTAAGCCCATGAAATCGGTGATCGTTCCGGTAGCGGCAAAAACCATCCCCTTCTTGAAATACCGCTCCCAATACCGGATTGCCGCAAACCAGAGCAGTGAGATCGCCCCGGTATCGTCCTGGAGCATCACTTCGTAACGGGGCTTTTTTCCGCGCAGGACGCCATGCGCTTTGACTTCGCCAATGATGGTCGCATTTTCGCCGATACGGAGCCGATTGATCGGGACAACATTCGTCCGATCGAGATAATGCCGTGGAAGGTACGCAAGGAGGTCGCGGACCGTGGACAGGCCGTGGTGGGCTAATGCCTCTCCCCGTTTTGGTCCTACCCCCTTTACAAATTGAAGCGGCGAGTCAAGCTTAAGGTCCGGCATGACGGTAAGATGGCAGCCTCAACTTGAAGGGTCAATTACTTTTGGCGGCGACTTTACCAATTGCCTATTTTACCGGCATCCCGATCCTCTCAAAATTGGAGCTCCAGTATATTCGCACGGCCTTTCCCAGAATGAGTTCGGACGATACGGGTCCCCAGAATCTCGAATCAGAGCTATTGTCCCGGTTGTCCCCCAAAAAATAGTAATATCCGTCCGGGATTATGAATGGCTCCATATTGTCCCTGGTGGGTTTAATGCCGTCCGGAGACTTCTGTGTATTGGCATCCACATGTTTCACTGTCGCAGCAGTAACTTCGGGCCTTCCGTTAATAAACAACTGTTTGTCTACCATGCTCACTGTATCACCAGGCAGGCCCACACACCGCTTGACAAACTTGGTGACATTGTCTCCCGGCCAGACAAAAACGATGACATCCCCACGCTGTGGTGTTTTCGTCAAATAGTACGACTGATCTGCTAAGAAACGGTCTCCCACTTGCAAGGCATCTTCCATGGACGAAGCTGGTACCGTGTAGGCATGATATTTGGTCCCCAAGGGGACAGCGAAAGGAGCGAGAAAAACCCACGCTACCACTATGATTATGAATATTGCGGAATTGAACGGTAACTGAAGTATTGATATCTGGCGTGCCCGAATAATGACGTGGACCAAAGGTATGATCCAGAGGAGCAAGATCAGCACAGCCACCAGAAGTGGTCCAAAAACTCCCCAATTCACGGATGCCAAAAGCAAAATGGCCAGATTCAATAACAGGACCACCGAGATCCAGACCACGGCCGCCTGCTTGTACAGCCCAAGATAAAGATGCCCCAACCCGGGTACCAGGACTGCCAGAAGACCAGCTAACCATGCTTTTGGCTTGGCAACCTGACCCTGAATTGCTTCACTCTCCGGCTTTTCGATTCCGTCTGACATGAAAAACCTCCCAAGCGCTGAATCGCATCATGCAATTCAACAGAAAATGGAAGGTCAAACAGCCAGTGGCAATCTAAAAGAGAGCCGGTACGGCGATTACTGCACTGTCACGGTACCCGTCATCCCGGCATGGACCGTGCAATGGTACCCGAAACTCCCTGCAGCATTGAAGATATGCTGGTAGGTCTGATCATTCGACAGCAACGGGCTGTCAAGTTCAGTACCGGTGTTCGAAGTGACCGTGTGCTGGATGCCATCGCGGTTGGTCCAAAGGACCGTGTCTCCAACCTCAATGGTCAAAGTGGATGGGCTGAAACTACTTCCCTGGATGGCCACTTGCTTGAAATGCGGTCGGCTGGTGCCGCCACCCGAACCGGTCGGCCCGTCATCGCTGCTGCACCCGACGGCAATAACAACCATCGACGCAAGCATCGCCCACATGATCCTCAGCCTTACTTTCTCCATAACGTACTCCTTAAGGGTGCAATTGAGGTTTAGCCCGGTACAGCGTACCCTTTGGAGCACAGAGGCCAACTCCCCTTCGGTTCGTACAGCAACTTGCCAATTTCTGTCAACTGACGTATTATCCGGCCGGAAGCGGATGTCGTCTGGTGGCGGTCCCGGCCTTCAAAGCCGAGTGGGGGGCAATCGCATTGTCCCTGGTGGGTTCGATTCCCACCCCTTCCGCCAAATGACGCCCAATCATTTCGCGTTGACTGAGGACTGGCTTGTACGCCAGGCGTGGGTCCGCCTGCTCTTGATCGGTGCCCGTATTGACCGATGGAAGCGCTTGGATTGTTCGAGTCGAGTTTTTCTGAAATCTTATATTGATGCCACCGGCATCTTCTGCGGGTCATCCACCAGCATATGCTCTTTGATCGTGTATGCCTCGGCGTACTGAACCTTCACCAACTGCCCCAGTTCGCGTGCCCGCGTCCGCATCAGATCGTAAATATTGACCCCCGGCGAAAAGACATTCCGCTGATCGTCTGACTGTGCCGGTGCCAACCCCGGCGCAAATTTGTCAAGCATCAACCGTGATTCAAATGTCGGGAATTGCGACTTGTAGGCCGACACCGCCTGGCACTTCTGCTCCATCTCATCCGAGATATCGACCATAAACGAATAATCGAAATTGCGGAAGTACGACACATAAAGGATCTTCCTCGGACGATTCGGTTCCCCCTCCAGCGGCACCTTCTTCAGGCCGGCCAGAAACGATGCATCATATCCCAGACGAGTACAGGCGAGATGATCCGGATGGCGCTGCTCCCAATGCGGAAGGATTACCATTTCCGCCTTGCAGTCCCGCACCACTTGCGCGATCTTCAGTTTGTTCTCCTGATTGAACTCCACAGCAGCATCGGTCAATCCAAGATTCCCCCGCCAGGTCAGCCCCATTATCCGGGCCGCCTCAGCCGCTTCCGATGCCCGGTCATGCTCATCCCCGTGAGTCCCGGCCTCGCCGCGGGTCAAGTCGAGCACCCCGACCGCTCTCCCCTTCTTCGCCATTTTGATCAGCAAACCACCGCAGGTTATCTCAACATCATCCGGATGCGCCGCTATTGCCAGAACATCCAGTTTTGGTGCGTTGCTTCGATTATTTCCCATTGATCACTTCATGATAGAATTGTTCGTATTGATTGACGATCTTCTCCGCGCTGAAGCGTCGGAGTGCGCTCTCGGCAGCCGATCGTTTGAATTCGTTCAATCTGTTTTTGTCACGCAACAGCGCGATCCCGGCCCGAGCCATCGACACCGTGTCTCCTACCGGCAGCAGGAAACCGTTACGATAATCTTCCACCACTTCAACCAGACCGGTACCCGAAGTCCCCACGACCGGAACGCCGCAGGCCAGCGCTTCAAGTGCCGCCAAGCCGAAAGACTCCTCTTCAGACGGAAGAAGGAACAGATCGGCGCACGGCAGCACTGCTTCAACCCGGCTCTGGTTACCCAGGAAGATCACCTTATCCTGGAGTCCTCGTTTGTTGATCTGTCGTCGGACCAGCACGGTGTCAGGGCCCTCGCCAACCAGCAGTAACTTGGCCGGAAGTTCGTTTTTGATCTTCTCAAATATGTCGATCACATCCATCGCCCGCTTGACCGGCCGGAAATTCGAGACGTGCGCGATCAGGAATTCGTTGTCATTGGCAAACTCGGAACGCTGGCACTGGTTCGGACTTGGCTTAAATCGAACTTCATCGAAGAAGTTGTGTACCACACGAATAGGCTTCGTCACTTTGAAAACGTCCATCGTCTCTTCGGCCAGGTAATTCGAGACCGCCGTGACTCCATCGGACATATTAATAGAGAAACGCGTGATATCGTAAAACGACGGATCCGATCCAACCAGCGTGATATCGGTTCCGTGCAAGGTCGTTATCACTTTGGGAACTCTCGCGCCATCGGCGATCAATAACTGTTTTGCAAGATATGCCGATGTTGCATGCGGTATTGCATAGTGCACGTGCAGCACTTCAAGGTCGTACGCTTTGGAGACATCCGCCATCTTTGAGGCCAGCGCCAATGAATAGGGCGGCTGTTTGAACAACGGATACGCGGTTGTTTCCACCCCATGGTAGAACACGTTGGTCTGATATTTATCCAGGCGGAAGGGCAGCGCATATGAAATGAAATGGACATGATGTCCGCGCAATGCCAGTTGTTGCCCAAGTTCAGTAGCCACGATCCCTGAACCGCCGGCAACCGGATAACAGGTTATTCCAATATTCATTTAGTCTGTGTACTCCGACAGTGAAATGAGCTGATGTGCTGATTGATCCGGGTCAAGTCGTTCGAAAAGGAATGATACCACCCCGGGGCCGTATTTGGCAATGAAATAGCTGATATTGAGAGAACGGTCCTGCAAGCTTCGATTCGGATAGAGCGCGTGCCAGAGCCGGTAAAGTCGATCCCTGACCTCTTTCGATTTCCGTTTGTGTGCTCCGAAGACTTTCCCCTCAAATGCCTTGATCGAGAAATCGATCTTCCCCGCCGTTTGCTGGGCAAATTCCTTTAGCGAAGGATCAAATTGCAGCGATTTGTCGCTGAACTTCTCAAACCTGCCGAACAGATCCGCTCTGAGTTGCTGGAACTCTCGCTCAATATCCTCCGGGAAATCTTTCGCCATCACCCGGTTGATCACCTGCTCAATATCTCCAGCCAGCTCTTCGAAACTGATCTCGGCCTGGGCCATTACTTTTTCGTGCCGCTTCTCCACCAGGGTGGCCGTTGGCCGAGCCGTGTGTACCGGCGTTGGAAGCCTGAACATCTCAAACAACGGATTGATCTGCGCAAAATAGGCGATCTCCGAAGGTCCCCCCATCTGGGCAAGCGTCGGGAAAAGGAACGACTGCATGATCGGTCTGGTCAAAACATCGGGTGAAAAGCACTCCGGCGACTCTTCTATCTTCGCCAATAGTTCGTCTTTGCTGAATGAATACTCCCCCGCCTGAAAACGCCCATCACGGTGAACTATCGGCCATCTCCCCTTCTGGTGATAGAACAGATGAATCGCCTGTTCATTCTTTTCCACCTGGAGATGATATGAGGCCCGTTCAATTCGACGGTTCGTGCTCCCCATCAGTTGATGTAGCTCATCCTGCCGTTCGACTATCTCGGCAAAAAGCGGTTTCGCCAGTCGTTTGGCAGCTGGGTCCGCCGGGGAGAACAGAACCAGACCATAATCGGCTGTCAGTTGTGCCATTAGCCTGCCGAATGCCACAACGACATTAGCGCCATCCTGATAGTTGACGGCCAACTGATCGTAGAGGGATTCCGTGAAGTCAGACTCGCCCAAAGTTTCGCGAATCAGTCCATGCATCGCTTGAATCGCCTCTGGGTTCCCGAGTGTTATCTCCGACACTGGCACCGGATACTCCGGCATGACCGGGTATTCCACCCGAACCAGTTCTCCATCGCGATTCAGCAGGTAGGTGTGGTTGATCTCCGCAAAATCATGGTCATCGGCGGCAATCCAGAAAACCGGCACGACCTTTCGACCCAGCTCTTCCGATCGTCTTTTTCGCGGCCTTGACGGTTGCCAGCGCCTTGATAATCGAGAAAAGCGGCCCGCCAAACAGCCCCGCTTGTTGTCCAGCAAAACTGCAGACAGTCGTAGGCTCAGCCAGGAATTGGATATTTTCGAGTGTTTTCGCCGATGCCCCAAATGCCTGATTTTGCCTCATCAGCAAATCTATCAGTTGCGGCCGATTGAACGAAGTCTGATCCAAATAACCAGCCGTTTGCCGGTATCCCGGCGACACGAACAGGTCACTGGCCGGCGCATGGCCGGCCAGGAAATCTAAGTATAAGTTGGAGAATCCGAACGCTTTAGAAGGGCCTATCAGTCTGACTGTCAATTACCACTCCTTCAACTTTGATCTGCCGGGCTTTCGGAATTTCCTTCCGCTTGAAAAGCCCAACGAAGTCGTCGACCAATGTATACATTACCGGAACAACGACCAAGGTCAAAAGTGTCGAAGAAATAATACCACCGATTACAGCCCGGGCCATGGAGAGACGAAGCTCCGCGCCTGGCCCTAATCCAAGGGCCAACGGGGCCATACCGAAGACCATGGCAAAGGTCGTCATCAGGATCGGGCGTAGCCGGATCGGTCCGGCCTTTAAGATAGCCTCGGTTCGACCCATCCCCTCACCTCGTTGCTGTTTGACAAAGTCGATGAGCAAAATGGCATTTTTGGTCACCAGCCCCATCAACAAAACTATACCGATCATCGACATGATCGAAAATGACTGCCCGAGCAATGCCGGTATGGCGCCAACCATCGATAGCGGCAGTGACAACATGATCGACAACGGATCAAAGAACGATTCATATTGCGAAGCCAACAACAAATAGATGAAAATGATCGCCAGGATCAGTGACTTCACAATATTCTGGAACGACTCATTCATGATCTCCTGCTCGCCGACCGTCCCCACAAAGTAGCCCGGCGGCACCTGCAACGTGGCAACTTCCGTCATGATTGCCGAAGTCACGGTTCCGGCAAAAGCGTCCGACGCGACATTGGCGTTTACCTTGATCTCTCGCTGCCGGTCATATCGATTGTACTGGCCGATCGCCGCGCTCTTCTCCAACTGACCGACTCGATTCAGTGGTACGAGAAACGTCTTGGTGCCAGGAATCTCTTTGTTACTCGCGACCAGAATGCGACCGATATCGTCCGCCGAAGTTCGAAATGGCTCGTCCAAACGAATGCGGACATCGTACTCCTCTGTCCCTTCCTTAAAGCGAGTCACTACGTCTCCCTCGACAAGGGCACGAACCGTCATCGGTATGGTGGCCAGACTCAGACCCAGATCTTCCGCCAGTTTGCGGTCGATCCGTATCTGGAACTCCGGTTTCCCCTTCTCCTGCGTGTCATCGATATCTATTGCGCCAGGGGCCCGGTAAAATATCTGTTTCAGTTCAGCGGAAATGCGGGTCAATTCGCTCAGATCTTCTCCGCGAACGGAGATCTCGATAGATTTGTCACCGCCTCCTTCGCTCTCGCCCCGGCTAACCGAAGTCTTGATCCCGGGGATTGGCGCTATCAGAACACGCACAGAGTCCATGAGTCTGCGCGCAGATATTTCGCGTTCAGTCACTGAAGAGAGATTGAACAGAATACGCCCATCGGTAACCGGATTATTCCCTGAGCCAATTGTTACGTATGAGGCAATCACTTCAGGGATCGAGTTGCGCACGGCAGCCTCGATCTGAGCGGCTCGCTCCGATGTATCATGCAGGGTCGTTCCGGGAGGAGTCTGGAAAGTCACTGCCATCTTTGATTGGTCGGTCTCGGTCATGAATTCGACACCAATGACCGTGGCTAGGTACATCGAGCCAACAAAAGACAGAATCGCTATCAGCATCACCAGCCAACGGTGTCGGAGCGATGATGCCAGCAGGCTTTCGTATTTTGGTTTGAACCAGTCAAACGCCCGATTCCAGTAGTTGAGCAGATTGAAGATCCGCCCCCAGATCCGCGCAAGTAGCCCCTTTCCGCGTGGATTATACGCCGCCTCTTCCTCCCCTTCACGAAGCCAGCGCGAAGACAACATCGGCGTCAGCGTAAGCGCCACGAACAGCGAAATCACGACAGCAAATGCGACCGTCATACCGAACTGATAGAAAAACCGTCCGATGAGCCCTTCCATGAAGGCAACCGGCACAAAGACGACAACGATCGAAAAGGTGGTCGCCATGACCGCCAGGCCGATCTCTTTGGTCGCATCCATCGCCGCTTTGATCGGTGATTTTCCCATATGTATGTGGCGGTAGATATTCTCCATCACCACGATCGCGTCATCAATCAATATACCGACCGCCAGCGATAGCCCCAATAAAGTCAGCACGTTGATCGTGAATCCCAGCAGCTTCATGATGGTGAATGTCGCCACCAGGGAGATCGGGATCGACAGACCGGCTATAATGGTCGGCCGCAGATCCAACAAGAAAAGGAATATCACGATCACGGCCAGCAACATACCGTACTGGATATTGAACAATATCTCATGGATCGAGTCCTTGATGAAGGTCGAGTTATCCTCCACCTTGGACATCTTGATATCTGGCGGAAGCTCCGCCTTCAACTGCTCCAGTACTTTCTCCACGCCCGCCGCGATCTCTACCGTGTTGGCTCCGGATTGCTTCACCACGGATAGCGACACTGCCGGTTGTCCGTCAAGACGTGCCAGCGAACGCTGTTCAAGTGTGGTGTCATGCACCGACGCAATGTCCTGCAGATAGACCGGAACACCATTGGTCGTTTTGACAATGACATTATTAAAATCGGTCACCCGTTCCAGGCGCCCCATCACACGGACGAGATATTCGCGCGATGCTTCAGCCACTCGGCCGCCCGGTATCTCCAGATTGGCCGCCTGAATCGCATATTGGATGTCAGCCACCGTCACACCACGGGACTCCATCCGGTGCGGATCAAGCGCTACGAGGATCTCCCGTTCGGAACCGCCGATAAGATCTACCGCGCCGACTCCCTGGACTGATTCCAAACGCTTCTTGATACGGTTCTTGGCTATCTCGGTGATGTCTTTCGGCGTCCGCTTCCCCGAAACCGCTATCGAAATGATCGGCTGGGCAGTCGGATCGTACTGACTGACGATAGGCTCTTCGATCTCGTCCGGAAGGTCATTGCGTACCCCTGCGACTTTCTCGCGCACATCGTTGGTCGCCTCCATCCCATCCTTTTCCAGATGGAATTCGACCACCACCAGCGAATATCCCTCGCGGCTTTGCGAGGTTATGTGACGTACCCCGGAGATCTGGTTGACCGCATCCTCGATCTTCTTCGTGACATCCGTCTCCATGGATTCGGCGGATGCACCCGGATAGACGGTCTGCACGACCGTGAATGGAAAATCGACATCCGGCATCATATCGACTGAAAGACCGGTGTATGAGAAATAGCCCAGGACGACCAGGGCCAACATCATCATGGTCACGAAAACCGGGCGCCCGACTGAGACATCTGACAGTTTCATGGCTTAGCCCTTTGCAGTGGAACTGATAGTCACTTTGAACCCTTCGTCCAGATAATTCTGTCCGAGCGTTACCAGTGTGTCGCCTGGTTTCAGGCCTTCAAGAATAACAACCCGTCCTTCGAGTTCCGGTCCCAATTTGACTGTCCGCTTTTTGGCGACGCCATTCTCGACGACAAACGCAACATCCTCATTGTCCAACCGAATGATGGCTCCCCGAGGCACAGCCAACACCTTTGGTAACTCTTGCTCCGTCACCTGAATCTTGACAAACATGCCCGGACTGAACTGGCTCCCTTCATTGTTTACAAGCGCTTCGACCTGAAAACTCCGGGTTGCCGGATCGGCCGATTCTGCGATCGACACTACTTTCCCCGAAACCGTGTCATGCACGACATCCGAGACGATCCGTACATCCGCTCCTTGAGAGATGTAGCGAATGTTGTCGGTATTCACCGCGAATTTCACTCGCAACTTACCCGGTGTCGCCACCACCGCGAGTTGCTGACCGACATGCACAAAGTCACCATCGCGAACTGAGATCGAGGTCACTGTCCCAGCGATCGGAGTGCGGACATCAACCAATTGGCTAACCGCCTCGTAATTCGCCTTGGCTACCTCAAACTCCGTCTTGGCGCCATCATACTGAGTCTCGGAGATCGCACCGGATTTGAAGAGATTCTCCATCTTGGTGAAGTTCTTCTCCGCGTTTCGAAAGACCGAACTCACTTCGTTGAAATTGGCGGTGGGGCCGTTTTTGTCGAGGCTGACGATAACCTGATTGGCCCGGACGGCCTGACCTTCCCGCACGGGAACATCAGCGACCGCTTCGGCCAATTTCGCATAGAGGACCGCCTGCTTTTCGCCTTCCAGCGATCCACTAAATGTCCTGACCAACCGTTCGTCGGTCGGACCGATTGTCTGTACATTGACAGCTATCGACCGCTCGGTCTGGGTCGCCTTCTGCTCCTCGGAGCAGGAAGTGACCAGAAGCGTCAACGCCGCCAGGAGAGCGACTCGGATAATTGCTTTTTGCCCGTTCATGTCTCTATCTCGTTTCTGCACCAATATCAATGGTGGTTGCTCTTTTCAATTCTGCCTTTGATGTTCTGAAGAAGTAAAGCGCCTGCGCCAGCGAACGGCGGGCATCAGTCAACGCCGCCTGTGCCGACAACACTTCGAGTTGCGTGCCGACTCCCTGCTGATAACGCAAATTCGCGATCTTCAACCCTTCCTCCGCCTGGGCAATGGTCTCCCGCTGAATATCCAGAGACTTCTTGGCCCGAATGACCTGATCATATGCCTGCTCTATCTCAAGACGGACGTCATCTTCCATCTGCGCCTGAGCGATCCGGCTCTTCTCATAGTCGGCGCGGCGATATGCCACCTGGCTCGACCGATTGAAACCATCGAAAATCTTAAAATTGAGAGAAAGCCCAAGAGTTGATGACTTACTGACATTGTTGTCGAGCTGCCAGATATCCGATGACGACCTGGTATCGTAAGTATACGATGCATCCAGCGACGGCCAGTAATCCGCCTTGGCTATCCCGATCGCCTTCTTGGTGATGCCGGTGAGAGTGGTCGAGGCCCGCATTTCCGGACGATTCTGCAATCCAATATCCAGCATCTGATCCAAATTTGGGATTGACGCCAGCGATGTATCCATCACATCCTCGATAAGGATGACCGAATCTCGCAACGGCAGGCCGATAAACGACTTCATCCGCTTTTCGGCCAGTTCCAGGTCGGATTCCGCCTGGAGAATCTGTGGTTCCAGATTAGCGTTCTCTACTCGCGCGCGTAGTAATTCGTACTCGGAGACTACCCCCTGCCCATACTGCTTTTCTACTACCTCAAGGTTGTATGAGGTCGCCTCATGTGCCTTGCGCAGAGTCTCTAAAACTGATCGCTGGAAGATCGCCCCGTAGAACAGCAGATCCGCGTTGTAACGTACCACATTCTCGACAGCCTTCAGATTTGACTCGGAATAGTCTCGGTACAGCTTTGCGATCTGCCAGGCGGTCAGTACCTTCCCCCCCTCCCAGATTGACTGCTTCACCGAAAGCGCATATCCGAAATTATGCTTGTAGGAGGTCTGCAATTCCTGCGTCTCTCCACCAAAGGAAACAAACATCTTCGGGATTGTGAAATTTCTCGCATACGAACTCGAAAAATTGATGTCCGGGAATACCCCTGCACGCGCGGAGGTAACCTGTGTGCGAGCCTGCTCCAGATCCTGCTGAGCAGAGAGGTATTGTCGATTAAAAGTCGCCGCCCGTTGCCGAACGTCGTCAATGGTCAATGCAGTCTCCGCCGCACTCACCCAACTTGCAGTAGCCAGTACTATGAGTGCTGCAACCGCCGCTGCCCATGACCCATGTGAACCGAATTGTCGAAGTCTGTCGTTCATATATCTTCACCCTGTCGAGTCTGAAATTCTTATCCCTTAGCCGGCTGGTACATACCTTCGAACATCCGGCGAACCAGCTTCATCTGGATCGCGTCATCCATACTGTCCCTATTAAACACTCGTCGCCCGGCGATTCCGTCGCACAAGGCAAAAATCAGTACTACGAGCTGCTGTAATTCGTCTGCGCTCACCTTGGTACCGACGTCCAGGTGCTTAAGCACATACTCTATTTTCTGGTTATGTTCGTCCCGGATATACTTGCGAATCCGCGGAAGGCGCATCCCCTGAACCCAGATATCCATGATCGTGCGGAATTCGTTCGGCTTGGTTGCTTTGGTGTGACAGATCACCAATTCGACGATCTGCAAGGGGGTGAGTGGGGTCGGAAGCGATTGCAGGGCCAACAGAAACTGGTTGCTCATCTGCTTGACCAGCGCCAGCAGGATATCTTCCTTGCTCTTGAAATGGAAGTAGAGTGCCCCCTTGGTCAGTCCTGCATTGAGGGCGATCTCTTCTGTCGATGTCCCCGGGTACCCCTTCTCTGTGAACAACTTGCGGGCCGATGCCAGCAGCTGCTCGCGGCGCTGCTCGGCCGGCATTTTCGGGCTTTGCTTTATCTTGGCCATCGATCCATCCTGTCTCGTTGCGGTCCTGCCCGCGCAGGCCCGGCCTCATCTACCTACCGATCGGTATCTAACATATACCTACCGGTCGGTATGTCAAGACTTATAACGGAAGAATGGACAAAAAAGTTTAGTTTAAAACCACTTTTTCTTACGGAAATAGATAAGCTGACCGATCATGCTGCCAAAGATCACGGCCAGCGCCAACGGATACCCAAGACTCCAGTCGAGTTCGGGCATGCTGGCGAAGTTCATGCCCCACAAAGAGGCAAGCAAGGTCGGCGGCACAAAAATAGCGGTCAGAACAGTCAGGAAGCGGATCACGTCGTTGGTGCGAGCCTGAACAGAGGAGTAGTGGATTTCCAAAGAAGAGTTTAGTAGTTCTCTATGGGTGTCAGCGGTATCATTGATTCGGATCAAATGGTCGTGAATATCCGAAAAGTACGGCACCAACGGCTGCGAGATCATGGTGTAATGCTGACGGCTAAGCTGGGCCACGATCTCTTTCTGCGGCAAAACAATTCTCTTGAGCTGAACGATATCCCGGCGCAAAGCGAAGATCGACTTCAGCGTATCTTCGTCGGCGCTCCCCAAAACATCATCTTCAACCTGGTCGACCTCGTACTCAAAAACGTCGAGAATGCCATTGTAGTTATCCACGACCGTATCGATCATCGCGTGGAACAGGTAATCCGCGCCGCGTGATAACAGCCGCTCATCGCGCTCGGCCCGGCTATACAGATAATCAAAGATCCGGTGCTCATCGTAATGGACAGTCACCAGTGTGTTTTTGCTCAGGAAGAAGTCCAGCTCCATGATCTTCAGCCCCTCTTCCCTGCCTACATAGTCGACCACCTGGAACACCAGGAAGAGGTAACGGTCGTAGTCGTCGATCTTGGTCCGCGGCTTTTCCGAGATAACGTCTTCGATCGCCAGCGGGTGAAATTTGAAGTCATGGGTCAGAACAAAGGATTCCTGATCCGACGGCTTGCACATGTCCACCCAGAGCAAAGCCCCTGGAACACTGGCGAGACGGTCGAAATCAGCCACCCCTTCAAGTACCTCAACCCCTTCATTCGGGAGATAGTAGAATGACCGGATCATACTTTCTCCTCCTCAGTGACATCCTTGTCGGCGGCGAGGGTATCCAGCACTGAGCTGTCCGGTTGTTGCGACGCTTTTGCTTTCAGTTCGCGAAGCGAGATCTTCTCAAGATGGAAGAAGATCGACCCCATCGTTACGATCGGGAGGAGATCCATCAGGTGCAGTGAAAGCGCAAACAGAACGGCATCAGTCCGTCCGATCGAAAACGCCGCCAACGAAGTACTGACGGCAAACTCGAAAGTCCCGGCATTACCGGGAGTCAGTGGCACCATCAGGACGATCGTATTGATGATCATAATAGCGGCGGCCGCGGCGATCGGGAGGTCAAAGCCGAATGATTCATACAGGAACCAGATCACCATCATGTGAGCCGCCCATGAAGCGAGCGAATAAATGACCGACCCGACCATATGCTGGCTCGAGCGGATCAGCATGATCCCTTTAGTGAACGACCGGACAAACTTCTTCAGGCCGATATAGACGCCCGGCCATCGGTGGGCCAGCTTACGGCGCGCAAACTCCTCGATCCGGGACTGCTTGCTCGTTATAAGATAGAGACCCGCCAACAGCACCGCAGTCGCACCTGCCAGGATGTAGCTGAGGAATCGATACTCTTCCGGAAAAGCAAACGCCAATGAGGTGAAGAAAATGAAGATGATCAGGCTGAGTGCATCAAATAGCACCTCAAGCACGATCGTTGAGAATATATACGTCTTGCGCAATGCCAGCTTGTTCGAGAAAAGAAACAGCCTCCCGACCTGACCGGTCAACACGGGCATCACCATGTTCAGCACTTGCCCGGCGGAGTAAAGACAGGTCCCTTTGACCCAGGGCAATGGCACTTGGCGGGTGATCATCATGCGCCAGCGCACTGCGCGCAGGATGATAAAAACAAAAGCGGAGATGATTGCCGGGAGGAGATAGTGGTAGTTGACGCGGCCGGCAAGTTCCTGAATTTCGGCCCACCTGATATCTTTGACGCAATACGCCAGCAACCCGATCGCAATGATCGTGCCCCACATCTGCTTGTTGGTCAGGAACTTCTTCATAGCCGGCCTACCCCGTTTTGGGCATAACGGGTAAGATAGGCGGCCACTATAGGAGTGTCAACCGAAGAAAGCCCGGATTCAAGGTGATAACCGATTACACTTCAGCCAGTAAGCTCTTTTGGACCCAGCCCCGCCGCTGGTTTTCGAAGATGACGTCATAATAGTCGCCGGATTCACCCGCGATTCGCACCACCAACCCCGGTTCCCCCTGGAACTCAAGCCCCGCCGACTCAACCGGCCCGGAGAGCACGTTCACCTCTTCCCCGACCACCACCGCCCAACGTGTCACGAAATCGTGATGGTATTTGTAAGAGGTAAGGATGGAGCTACATACCAGCAGGATCAGAACAAAGATGATAGCCGGCTTCAATGCCGAATGCAGCCCCCCCATCCCAAATCGAATGATCAGGAGCACGACTAGCAGGATAAAGATGATCGAGGACAGCCAGGCCAGACTATTCAGGCGAAATGGTGAAACGATCGATTCAAACAGAGAATTGATCGGATTAAGCTGGACCCCCTCAAGTTGCACGGTCGCCAGGCTCCGGGCGAATTCAAGATTCCCTTTGATATCCTGATCAGCCGGGTCCAGTCGTCTCGCCTTGAGATAGTAAAGTACCGCATGTCCCAGATCGCCATTCTTGAAATAGGCATTCCCCAGATTGTAGTATAGAGGAGCTGATTCCAGACCCGATTGCGCCGCTCGCGTGTAAGCTTCGATCGCTTTGGTGAAGTCTTTCTCCTGGAAGAAAGTGTTCCCTTGGGCAAAGTCGTCCGCGGGAGCCGCCTGGATCGCAACGGCCAGCAGCAATCCGATGGAAACGAACATCAATAACTTACGCAAAGCGGACCCCCTCGATCTTCACCATGACAGCTTCGGCTTTGCCAAGCGCTGCGTCCATATCCTGTTGACTCAGATTTGCCGGGGCAAATCGGGCAAAGTCACACTGTTTGAGTAGCCCAAGAGTATCAGCGATCAACTCTGGGTTCGCTTTCCGTTCCCGCAGAAGTTCCGCGATCATGTCGCTGGTCAGACCATTGGGCGAGATATTCAGCTTGTCGGCGACATACTGCATGAAAGCCAGACTCAACTCACCATAGAACTCCCGAATCGATTCCGGGCGCGCCAGAGATTTCGCTTTGGCAAGACGCTTTCTTGCCTGCGACGATGCTCCGCGTGCGCGAGCCAGGCCGACGTTTGAGGCCAGCATCTCCTTCCGCTTCCGCGCGAAGATCATCCCGGCCAGAACCAATACCGGAATACCATTCACTGCCAGATAAAGCGGACTGAACAGAATCACCTCACCCGCCTGCTTGAGCTCGCCGGGATCCTGCTTGATAAACCGGATATCCTGTGCCTGAGTACCGACCGTCACCGATGGTCCCGCAAAGGGAACGTCCGGCGACGCTACATATCCTTCCGGTTTCACCACCGAAAGCGAGATCGGTTGCGTCCTCAGCACCTGGTACTTGTTGGTTTTAGGATCGAAATAGTTGAAACTGAGCGCCGGGATCTGGAGCATTCCCGGACGTTTCGGGACAAAGACCTCTTCGTATATCTTGGTCCCCCCGATCTTGTCGTCAACCTTTGTAACGTTTTCATTGCTGGCGGCACGATAGACCCTAAAATCGTTTGACTCCGCGATCATTGGCTCGCCGACCGATTTGATATTGCCGACTCCACTGATTTTGACTCGAACTGTCACCGGCTGATTTAGCTCAACCTCTGTTTTGTCGGCTGAGGCGGAGATCTCGAATTTCCCTACCGTACCTGTAAAGTCTTCCGGCTTTCCTTCGGCTGGAAGTGGCTTGACATTGATCTTGATCGGCTCCGATCGAACCGCGATCTGTTGCCCTTGTGGGAAGAGATCGCCAAACATATCAAACGGATCTCTCCGCGCATTGCGAGCTGCAACAGTCGTCGTTATAGCCGCTTTGCCAATCGTCAACTCGCCGGTCTGCGTCGGGAAAAGCGCATACTTTCGCTCGATCACCCGATAGTTGCGATTATTGATTCGCTGGAAATACGGCGCGCTGTTCCCCACTACTTCGGTCCAGAAGCCGGTAGTCGCCGGTTCGTCCAACTGTGGACTGCTGTAGTACTGCACGGCGATATAGAACTTCAGCGTCAGGGTCACCTGCTCGCTCACATACGGATTCTTTTTGTCGATCAGGGCTTCCAGAAAATAGTCTTTGTTTCCGCCCTGTCCGTCGACGGCACGGTCTTCAAGTTTTGGCGATGTTGCCTGGCGTTTGTTTTGCACCACCAACAGCACACTGTTACCAACTACCTTTTTCCCGTTGACTGTCACCGATATTCCCTGGATCGGGAATGAGCCGGGCTTCTGCGGAAGCAACAGGTACCGATATGCCACCGATGCTGAGACCTGGCCGTTGACAATACTCACACTACTCGATCTACCCTGAGAGTAAATCTCAAAACTGGGAAGCGACGGTATTTCGACTTCCGGCACATTCTGGCTCGAGCCGGAGACTGTGACTTCGAGCGTTGTCTGTTCATCGAGACCAACCGTGTCCGGGTGCAGGGCCACTTGCACCTGCAGGTCGGCTTGCACAGCCAGCACCGAGGTCGAGCAGATCAGGAGACAGAGCAATGTGCAGAAGCGAATCAGCCTCATCTTACCAGTCCTTGCCTGTGTAGTCGCCGCCCTTGACAGACCTGCGCAATTTCTTCTGGATATCCTGCTCGTCATCTTTCAGCGCGTTCAGTAGTCGCTCAGCATCCTCTTTGGACATCTGCTTGGGCTGTCCCATCTGCTGCTGTTGTTGCTGCTGTTGCTGGTCTTTGTTCTGCTGATCCTGTTGCGCCTGATTCTGCTGCTGCTGGTCTTTCTGATCCTGGTTTTGATTCTGTTGATTCTGCTGGTCTTGCTGTTGCTGGTCCTGCTGCTGCTGGGTCGAATCAGACTTGTTCTGGCTATTGGGGTCCTGTTGCGGTTTGAGCTGCTCTTTCAGTTTCTTGCGCGATAACTCCAGGTTGAACTTGGCATCGAGATCGTTCGGGTTCAGCTTCAGTGCCTCTTCGTACGACTTGATCGCATTCTGATAGTTATTCATGCGGAAATAGGTATTCCCCATATTGTAATGAGCCGCCGCTTCCACCTGTATATCCTGCGTGCGCAGCGCTTTCTGCAGCTTATCGATCGCCTCTTCGTAACTGCCGTCATTGGCCAACGCCGACCCGATATTATAGTCTAATTCCGGCGAAGTTGGGTTATCGGCCTCTGCCGCCCGATACTCTTCAAGGGCAGACTTATAGTCCTTCTTTTTGTAAGCGTCATTCCCCTTCTTGACTGTCCCGATAAAATCGGCAAACACTGTCTGGGCGACAAATAAAAAGAGCACGGTTATCAGAAGCGATGACCTACGCATTGGGCGCACTCCCTGCAGCTTTCTTTCGTTCAGGAATGAAGAACTCTATCACGATCAGAAACAGCCCGAACAGCAACGGCCACTGGTACCGATCGTCATACTTGGTCACCAGCGTCCCTTCAAGTTCCTTCTTCTCCATACCGGCTATATCGTCAAAGATCCGGTCGAGTTCCATCTCGCCCGCAGATGCATTATAGAACTTTCCGCCGGTGGCCAGGCTGAGCTTGCGCAGTGTCGCCTCATCCAGCTTGGTCATGATCACTTCGCCGTTTTCATCCTTCTTGAAACCAACCTGATTCCCCTGCCGATCCAGGATTGGAATAGGCTCGCCCGCCGGATTTCCGATTCCCACAGTGTAGACTTTGATCCCGTCGTTGCGTGCTTCTTCGGCCGACTGCTCGACATTCCCGCCGAAATCTTCCCCGTCGGTCAGGATGACCAGTACTTTGTGTTTTTTCTCTTTCGACTCAAACGATTTCTGCGCCACCTGGATCGCTGAACCGATCGAGGTCCCCTGCACAGAGACCGACTGGTTGTCCATCACCTGCAACAGGAGCCGCGCGGTTCCGAGGTCCAGCGTCAAGGGGCATTGCACAAACGCTTCCCCGGCAAACGCAATCAGCCCGATCCGGTCTCCTTTGAGGCGATCGATGATCGACCTCAGTTCCTGCTTTGCCTTCTCCAGCCGATTCGGCTTCATATCCTGCGCCAGCATCGAATTCGACACGTCGAGAGCGACTATAATGTCAATCCCCTCACGCTTGAGCATCTCCAGATGAGTACCGAACTGAAGGCGGGCCAGCGCTACGACTATGAATGACAACCCAAGAACCAAAAAGATCGCTTTGGTCCGCTGGCGAGCGAAACTGATATACGGCGCTGTCCTGAGGATGAGCGGAAGGTCGCCAAATCGGGAAAGTATCTTCTTCTTCCGGTTAATCGCCCAAAAGAGAAATACTCCGACCAGCAAAACTCCCAGCAGAAGCGCAAAATGTAGTGGCTCGGCAAATCTCATAGCTTACGGCAGTTTCCTGAAATAGCTGTTGGCCAATACGATCTCAAGCATCAGCAGGGCCAGCCCAGCATAGGTAAACCAGTGAAACAGTTCTTTATATTGAACGTGCGATGCTACCTTTCGTTCGGTCTTCTCCAGTTCATCGATCCGGGTGTAGATCTCTTCCAGCTCTTCGCCCGATCTTGCCCGGAAGTATTTACCGCCCGTCCGATCTGCGATCTGTTGAAGCGACTTCTCATCGATTTTGGTCGGCTGATAAACGTATCGTTTGCCGAAAATCGGATCCTGCACCGGGAACATCGCATTCCCCGGCTTGCCGCAACCGATCGTGTATACCTTGATGTCCATCGCCTGGGCAAGGTTTGCGGCCGTCATCGGATCGATCTCGCCGGCATTATTCTCACCATCGGTCAAAAGGATGATCACTTTGGATTTCGACTCGCTCTCACGCAGTCGATTGACCGCCGTGGCGATTCCCATTCCAATTGCGGTCCCGTCATCAACAGTGCCAAAATCTACCTGGTCCACAAAATTAAGCAGGACACCGTAATCGGTGGTTAACGGGCACTGGGTGTACGCATATCGCGCAAAAACCACCAGCCCGATCCAGTCATTAGTTCGTTTCTGAACGAATTTCTTCAGCTCTTCTTTGGCAACATACAGGCGGTTGTTCGGCTTGAAATCCTCTGCGGTCATCGATGATGACACGTCGAGCGCCATCATGATATCCACGCCCTCTGATGTCACGTCCGTTACCTCGGTTCCCGAGCGCGGACGGGCAAAGGCCAGAATCAGAAACGCCACCGCCAGGATTCGCAACAACGCCAGTACAAAACGATACCGCTGTCGATTGGACCGTGCCGCACGCTTGACGATCCGTACATCCGAATACTTTATGGTCGCCGACTGGAAGCGGTGTCTCCTGACATAGAAAAACCACATTACAGCCAGGAGCAGTAATCCACCCAGCAGGATCACCAGGGCCGGGATCACCAGCCCGGATTCGCTGAAGAGATTGAGCGCCAGACCGCCAAATTCCATCGCGTTCATTTCCTGCCTCCTGTATCCGTGGAGGTCGGCGTTGTATTCGATGCCAGATGCATCTGAGTCTGTTGGCGGCGCTCCTCTTCGATCCGTACCAGATTGACTATCGTATGGGCGGCCTCAAAGTCCTGTTCGGCACGGCTCCGTTCCGGAACGTATTTGGCGAACTTCACCAGGTCGGCGTGCTGTAACAGATCCGAGGTCTGCCCGTAAAGCCCTTCCGGAAGGTCCATCCCCTTGAATATGACCAGGAACTCCTCGGTGGTCATATCAAGAACGGTGATTCGATAGACGCGCCCCAGGAAATCGCGGATGATCTCCGTCAACGCGACATAGTAATCCTTGTACTTTTCGTCAGCCAGAGTCGGTGATGACTGCAGGAGCGCCAGCTTTTCATAAGCGATCTCCCATGGCGGGCGAAGGTCAACGTAGGCTCCCGCCTCGGGACGCTTGCGCAATTTCCACCACAACGCAAACGCGATGAGGAGAATCATCAACGAGCCGCCCAGCAAATAGTACGGGACCCAGTTCCGTTTAAACTCATACGGGTCTTTCACCGGGCGAATATCAACCGAATCTCCCGCATTCTCCAGCATCGACTTGATCTTGATCGGAACCGGCTCAGCTAACATCACCTTTCGCGTTTTGTCAGGCAATTCAAATAGGATAGGGATCGCCGGAATCACATAGTCGCCGGTCGTGAATGTGCTCAGCACGAAAGTCGTGGTTGTCTGAACTCGGCCGCCCTCCAGCTTCTTCTCTTTGTCCGGATCGTAATCCTTGACATCAAATGCCCCCAGATTGGCGCCAAGTGGCGGAGGGATCAAGGTGATCGCTGAATCGTGTTCGATTGTCACCTCATATGTGATGAGGTCTCCAATGAACACTTCCGCCTTGTCCACCGAGGTTGTTATCTGGATCCCTGGAATTGATTGCACTGTGTCTGCCCCAGACTGGGCATACACCGCCCCAGTCGCCAAACAGAGCGACAGGCAAATCAGAAGCTTAAGAAAGGGTATAGTCGGTCGAATCTTCATCTACAGGTTCTGATCCAGAAATTCCACATTTTCGGCTTTCGCCAGATCATCCAGGTATTGCGCATAGGCCGCTTGAGCCTTCTGCGATTGATAATCCATAAATACTTCTGCCCGCACAGAATCATACGGCTTGCTGGCATAGCGCGTATCGCGATTCGCCAGATAGAAATTGCGGACATCCGCGGAATCCAGCTCCATCTCCGGAAAGACCTTTTCAGCAAGATACTTCTGCACGACCAAAGATTTGATCATCTGGTCTTTCCGTTCGGCAACTTCCGGGTCACGATCCATCCCCTCGCGAAGGGCCGCGCGGTACATTAATTCGACTCCGACATACTGCCGCAGAAACTCACGCTTCGATTCCATAGACGTGATCTGTAGTTGCGTTTGCTCCGGCAGCGACTGGATCTGTTTTTCGACTTCCGAGCGATAGATCGTCCTGCCGCCCACTTTGGCTACCGCCAAATCACCGGGCACCTGCGGCTTTGCGTCGATATCGGTTGCCGCACCCAATTCGCGGCGGGCGTCAAGGTGGTGTCCCATTTTTTCGAGCGAGACGACCAGATTCTGCGATGCTTCGGTGACGAACGATCCGTTCTGATCGTATTCGCGCGCGCGCACATACCAGGCCGCCGCACTGGCATAATCATTCAGATCCTCGAAATAGACCTTCCCGATCAGGAAGCTGATATTCCCCTTCTGGCTTTCGTCCAGCCCGCCATACTGTAGAATGGCCTGATATTCTTCGATCGCCGCCGCGTACAGCTTGTTGTCCCGAAGTTCTCCGGCGATCTTCTTGGCTTTGTCCACATCCAACTTGGGGCCACCCGCATTGCAGCCGGCCATCACCGCCAGGCCGCACAGCAGCAAAGCGATCAGTATCTGTTTGCCCGGACGATATCCCTGCATAATCGTTACAGTCTCCGTTCACGCATCTTAAAGAAGTTGATCAATGGCACGATGTACGATTGATCGGTACGTATATTAATGAAGTCGAGATTGATCAATTGGAAACTCCGCTTCAGAGCGGAAACATCTTCCTGCGAGCGCGCCGCGAACTCTCGACGAAACGCCTTTGACCCGGTGTCTACCAGGATCACTTCGCCGGTCTCGGCATCTTCAAGTTCGATCAATCCAAAATCCTCGAATACAGTCTCGCGCGGATCGGTCACCTTGATCCCGATGATATCATGTTTATTGTTGGCGACCTGCAACGGCTTGTAGAACCCCTCCGACATGAAGTCGGAGATCAGGAAGATCACTGACTTGCGACGGATAACGCGCGAAAGATACTGAAGCGCCCCGGCGATATCGGTTGTTATCCCGGTCGGCTTGAAATAGAGTATCTCCCGGATCAACCGGAGCACATGGGCACGACCCTTCTTGGGCGGGACGAATTTCTCGATCCGGTCCGTGAAGATGATCAGCCCGACCTTGTCATTATTCTTGATGGCTGAGAATGCCAACAGCGCACAGAGTTCCGCCGCTGTCTCAGACTTGAACCGTTCCTTGGTGCCGAAACGACCCGATGACGACGCATCAAACAGCAAGACGACAGACAGCTCGCGCTCTTCACGAAACTTCTTGATATACGGCTGCCCGGTCCGGGCGGTCACGTTCCAGTCGATCAACCGGATATCATCCCCCGGTTGATACTGGCGTACCTCCTCGAACTCCATCCCCTGTCCCTTGAAAGTGGAATGGTATTCGCCGGAAAAAAGGTCGTTGACCAGTCGCCGCGTGCGGATCTCGATCCGTCTTACTTTTCTGAGTATCTCTTTCGGGATCATGCTCTGCTCATGGAACGTCGATCGCGTCAAACACCTTCTTGACGATATCATCCGAGGTGATCTCTTCAGCCTCGGCCTCATAGGTCAACAGCACGCGGTGACGCAGGACATCGGGGCCGATCGCCTTGATATCCTCCGGCGTCACATAGCCGCGTCCACGCAGGAACGCATGCGCCTTGGCCGCCAGGTTCAGGTAGATCGTCGCACGCGGCGACGCTCCGAATGAGATCAGGCTCGACAGGTCATTCAACCGGTACTTCTGCGGCTCGCGGGTCGCGAAGATCAGGTTGATGATATACTCTTTGATCTTTTCATCGACATAGATCGAGCGCACCACCTCGCGCGCGCGCACGATATCCTGCGGAGAGATCACCTTCTCTACTTTACGTGTCTCGACCGCTGTATTCCTGTCCATGATCTCCCGCTCTTCGGCCGGAGTCGGATAGGTTACTTTCAACATCAACATGAATCGATCGACTTGAGCTTCCGGAAGCGGATAGGTTCCTTCCTGCTCGATCGGGTTCTGCGTTGCCATCACGAGGAACGGTTCATCCAGCTTATAGGTGGTGTCGCCGATCGTCACCTGACGTTCCTGCATTGCTTCCAACAGCGCTGACTGCACTTTGGCAGGAGCGCGGTTGATTTCGTCAGCCAGGATGATATTGGCAAAGACCGGACCCTTGCGAACAGTAAACTCCGCCTTCTGCGGATTGTAGATCATCGTGCCGATCAGGTCGGCCGGAAGCAGGTCGGGGGTGAACTGCAGTCGGCTGAACTTCACCTGAATCGCGTCCGAGAGAGTTTTCACCGACAGCGTTTTCGCCAGTCCCGGCACACCCTCGATCAGGATATGACCGTTCGCCAGTATACCGATCAGCAGTCGGTCGATCAGGTAACGCTGGCCGACGATGACATTGCTGATCTGACCCTGCAGCTTGTCGACAAACGAGGATTCTCGCTCGACCACTGCCTGGATCTGTTGAATATCCGTGTGCATCGATCCTCCACTCTATTTCTTCATCTGCATTTGTTCGAAATACTGCCGGACTTCTGCCTCGAGACGGATCGTCTCGCCCGGCGCCGGGGGTAACGGACTGAATTTCTCACGATCGGCACGAAGCAACCAGCCGGTCAGCTTCTCTTTGTCGGATTCCGACAACTTGGTCTCCCGAATCGCGGAAGCGATCTCTTCCGCCGATCGACCCGTACAATCTACCTTCAATTGATCCTGCGCAAACTTCACCAATAGCTTATACAATCCGGTCTGGAAGCGCTTCAAATCGCCAGCCGACTCACCCGCCAGATGCGTCAGTTTCTCCAGAAACTCTGCCGATGGTACCTGTTTTACCGGGACCGGGCTCTTCCGCCCCCGCAGGAATAAAAGCACCCCAAACCCGGCAACGGCCAATACCACCACCCAGATCAGAATCCATCCCCAAATCGGTAATACCCCAAACAACCCAGTCGATGTTGAGTTCGGAATGGCCGCCGCGACGGTCAGCATCATTGACGAGGTCGTCAGATCTCCAGGAATCGAATCCGGCCAGGCCAGATAATGAATCGTCATTGGCTCAACGCGAGCTGTCCCGGAACCGGTCGGAACTAAAGTAAACGTGAATGTTTTCCGTGTAACTTCTCCGGTAGCAGTCACTTGCGATGCGACCGAAGTGGCGAAGCGCTGAACCCGAAGCTTCTCGAGGGTGGGCTGAAGCGGTCGGTCAAACAGGTATGCCGTCTGTCCACCTGGCCATTCGACTGTGATAGTGAGGGTCGCCTGCTCTTCGAATGCCATCGACGTCTTGTCGAGCGATTGGGATAGATCTATCCCCATCGCCGTGGTGGCGAGCAGAAGCAAACTGAATATGTTAAACAGCCTGAATATCAATTGTGTCATAGTCCCTGAAAGGTTTCCCGGCCAGATCTCGGGCGGGTCAACTAAACTAAACCCTGATAACGCTTTGTCAAGTTCTTTGCTGTCCGGGACAACCCCGCTATCATTCGACTTATACTGGTCCCGGCAACGGAGGTTTCAGCCGTTAACATTGTTTAACGTTCAGCCGATCAACAGGCTAGCCAATCCAACCAACATCCCGATTTTCAGCGACTGCCGCGCCCACGCGAGATGTGTGACTGTCGGTTGCATCAGACTCAGCAGAAGCACCGCGGTCAATGGGATATTGAGCCCCACCAACACAATGAGTAAATAGAGCAGACCATACCACTCCATCGCATAGGGGACAAAGGTCGATGCAGCTAATACCAGATACAACCCCAGGGCAATCCCGAGTGATGGCCGCACTCCCAGCCACAATGCAAGTGACGAGCTTCCCACCCGGCGGTCCCCTTCCCTGTCCTCCACATCTTTAACAATCTCGCGTATTAAGTGAAACAGGAATGCAAAAACGGTCGCAATAAGTGGCCCCGGAAGTGTCAGCGCCGCCAAGGGATCAACTGCCAGGCCGCCGCACACAAAAGTCATCCCTGCCAAACTGGCCACAATCAGGTTTCCCACCAGCGGTATGCGCTTTAGTCCAAAGTTATATGCAAGCAACAGGACGATAGCCGTCAGCCCGATCAGTCCAACCAGTCGATTTGAAAAGAGAATGAGTAGTATCGCCAGTGCGTGGACCACACCCGCCAACCACCAGACTTGATGCTCGGTCACGCTTCCTGAAGGCAACGGCCGATCCGGATGACTCACTCGGTCAGTCTCCCGATCCCGAATATCATTGATCAGGTTTCCACCAGCACAAATGAAGAAGACCCCCGCCATGGCGACACTCAACTGGGGAGATATCCCAAAACCGACCGTCATATATGCGCCAACCCAAACGGAAAGAGCCGCCAAAAGACAATTACCGAATCTGATGAGCTGGAGGACTAAATGGATTGACACGCCGCAATCTAACACCGACGATTGCCGCCCGCAAGATTTAGAGACCGGAGAGGAAAGCGACCGAAAGAAATGGCTGATCGATAGCCAGATCACGATTCCAGCCAAGCGATAACTGGATCGATCTCTCGGCTGTCGCCAGTGTGATCCCGCCACCAAACCCCTGGCGATAGATCTCTTCAATCCCTCCCCCTGACGAGGTCTGCATCAACGCGCCATCCCAGAACGCAAACAGGTGACCGCCGTCAAAGCGGACACGCGGCTCGAATGAGGCGGTGACTCCCCTGCGTGCCGCAAACTGCTCGCTCTGGAACCCCCGAATGCTCCCGGGCCCGCCAAACAGGATCAATTCTGAAACCGGCAGTTCGTCATCCTCGGATTCGACACCGTGATAGCCAACACCCGTTGCCAGGACGACCGGCCCGATCAACCGGAAATAGTGCGATACCTCAAGTTCGGCTCGCGTCTCACTATAGCTCCTCCCGGCACTCAGACTATCTGCATCGACAGAACGATAAGCGTACAGGACTGACGACCGGAGCGCATATCCACTCGTCGGATTCTGCGGAAAGTCCAGATCGTGCCTCCCAAAGCCGACTCCGACTGCATACCGGCTGTATCCCGAGGAATCAACCGGCTCAACCCGCTTCCAGCCAACAGTCAGGCCGGCAGTGGTGCCGCGCGACAAGCGAATATCCAGCCCGATATTGAGGGCAAACTCATAGAAGTCATCCCGAAAATCTCGGGTCGATAGTTCCGCCATCACCTCAGATCTCCCGACAATCCGCGCCGGCTGACGATAAGACAGATAGAGATGATTCCTCCCCTTTTGACTTCGCTCGGACTGCAGCGAAACCTGTTTCCCTTCGCCAAACAGATTGGGCATCTGCATCGAGAGGTCCCAGAGCAGACCCTGCTCCTGTTCGTTCTGATACCCAATCCCGCCAGAGAAGATCAACTGCTGACGCTCGCGGAAACGCAGCTCGACATCCGCCTGATTGTATCCGGAAAGCGGCTTCACTCTGGCCGAAGGAACGTACTCGACATATCGTATCTCTCGGGCATCCACCTCCAATCGGTCGATCAACCGATCGGTCAGCGTATCTCCCGGCCCCACCTCAAGATCGCGTAAGACCGTTTCATCTCTGGTCCGCTGGAGTCCTTCTATGGTCACCTGATTCAAAGTCACGAGTGGCCCCGGAATCAACTCCAGATGAATCGTAACCTTGTTCTCATCCCGGGCTATCGACCCAATCGTCGCGCGAGCATAATAATAGCCACGCGCATGATACGCCCGGAGGATATCATCGATTACCGACCTGACATTGACCTCGGTGAATGGGACAGTAAATGAGAAGCGATCGTTCTCTGCCGAATCAACTACCATTTCCGTCAGAAGATATAGCGGCCCCGCGCTCACCCGCAGTGTATCGTTTACCAGAGTAGCGGCCGCATCAAGATGCCCCTCTTTCATCAGCAGATTTCTCACTGAATCCGGATTCGCCGCCAACGTAGTCCCATTGGTGACCTGGAGTCGTTTCAGTAGTTTGCTGATCTGCTCAGTGCGTTCCCCCTCGATCCGCACTTCAACCGCAGATGCCGTTCCCACGAAAAGCAGTAGCACAGCCATTTTGCAGAATAGCTTTCTCAAAATGTCGCCACCACCTCTCCCCGTCCGGAGACACGCCCCGGGCGGTCATCCGAATGCCGGCCGCTGAAATTGAGATTCGCCTGCAACCCTTGTCTGATCCCATAGCGGAGTCCGACTGTCCAGATCGCCCCACGCTTCCCGTTGCGATTGTCAGTCAACTCGTATGAATAGCTGGAACTGCGAAGAGTGAGCGATTGACGATACAACTCCAGATCAGCGCGAAGCTCCCCTTTGCCGATGGATCGCACCCTCACTCCAACCAATAGCGCATATTGATCCGCCCGATCCTGCTCGGTCGACTTGGCCCGACGAACCGCGACTCCGCTATTCCACTCAAATCTCTCCAGTAATTGCCGGATCATGGCCAAACCTCTTACCCCCTCGGCCGTGCCGGCTCCCACGTAATAATCATCCCGCTCCGACCGAAACAACTCACCCGTCTCCTCGAGCAGGAAATTTCCCGCCGCCTGCTTCAGGGAAACGCTCCCTCGACTGTCACGACGTCGATTCCCACTTCCGGCAATCGAGCGTTTTTCCAGATCGTCAGTCAGCGTGATATTCACGGCGTAGAAGTTCTTCCACTGGAAGAATCGAAGCTCGCTGTCGTAGCGTCGCGAAAAGAGCAGGTAAGGCTGCGTTTCATCTGAGTAAAACGGGATCACCCACCAGACAGGACGTTTCCCCTCATCCAGCAATTCTTCCCGGATATTCGATGACAGCCGGATCGTCATCCCCGTGAACTCCTTGTTGAAGAGGAAACTCTTCTCGCCTCGCCTCACCGATGCGCGATCCGACAATAACTCTTCGACCTGGATGTAATTACCGAAAGGATCAGGAATGTACTTCCCATCCTCGAGGCTGTAGTTTCCGCGACCCGGCTCGACCTCCAGATAACTGATTCCCCGTTCGTTGCGAAGTTCATTTGAAATCAGATAGCTCGCCTGAGTTTGAAGGCGACGACGGCTGTCGCTGTAAGACAGTGAACTTCTCCCCAGCAAATAAGAGGTTCGGTTGACCCGATCGGTCAATCGTTGCCAGCCGATCTCCGACGAAATGCTCAGATTCCTGATCTGCCGATTGGAGAGCGCAGAAATTCGGTCTCGACTCCCTGAACCGAACCAGTCAGTCTCCAGACTGTCCTCGTCATATCGCTCCAACCGAATCGATTCTGTCGGTGATCCGGCTGTTAACTCCCAGCGGTTGAATCGCAATCCTCTTTCGTTTCCGGTATATCGATGTTGGCGACTGTCGCTCTCAAATGTCCCCTTCAGGAAATTCGCTGCGCCAAACCGGTACGCTGCTGAGGAAGAATACGTGTTTGCGCTTCCATCGCTGGCGATGCCGCTGGTATCAAACTCTGTCGATACCGAACTGACCTCCGCGCCAATGATCAATCGGTCGAAAGGTTTCATCTCAACGCCAAGCGCCCCCAAGTTTGATTTAAGTTCATTCTGGTAAGTCAATCGGGAGAATTGCGGCGCTATGGTCAATCCTGAAATTGGTGAAAAAGACATCTGCGCAGAGTGTGTCAGTTCATCCGATTGGCTGATCCAGCTATCGGGGAGAAGAAATGAGCGTGCAAAATCCGGTTCAACCAGACGTTCACGAGAAGCAAATGCCGCTTCACGCAACCGTCGCGAAGCATTGACTGAACTCGGCGCCCCGTTCATTCGCCAATCCTTTACGTAATTGAGGAAATAGTACAGGCCGTCGTTATCCCCATCATCCCGCGACGAAAGGAGATTCCTGTCGCGCGAGGTTTGCCGAAACTCTGCCGACAGATTACCGGCCGAGGTCTTCAGACCGATCCGACTTGCATATAGATCGATCCGTTCCGGTCGAGGGATAATCCGGATCGGAGCATAGTCACCTTGCCCATCGCCGACATACTGATAGCTCTGCCCGCCCACGTAACGGTAACTTCCAACGCCGCTTCCGACATATGAAAAGGTGACATGAAAATCTCCGATCCCCATGCCAACATAGGTCCAGACCGTGTCGGGGAGGCTGTCCGTAACAAGCCGATAATCCCCTGCGGTATCCGCGACCACGCCAGATCGGTAGCTCTCGGCGTCGCCACCCTCCTCGAGCATTTGGCGGTCAATATCGCTCAACTCCCCGATCAACATCTGGTTTCTGTCGTCACCCTCGCGATAGACCGAGGCGCTCACAGTCAGCAGAGAGTCACGAATGTTGACTCCACCGCCCAGCGTTAACATCTCCTGTCGGTAACTTGTCGCCAGCGGTTCGAAATCGATCTCTATTCGACTTCGCCGGTCAATTGGGTGTCGCACGCTGAAGGTGATCTGTCCTGACGGGTAGTCAACTGTGTAGTCCTTGTCTGCGCCGCGCTCCATTCGCTGTCCATCCAGCCAGACGATCTCCGAACCGGGGACCACCGGTGAACTTGCCTGCGAGCCTCCCATACGATACGGACCCTGGAAGCGGTCCTGACCGCTCATTGTGGTCGACTGGAATCTCCCTTTCGGCCGGGCAGCACTCGCCTGCATTTGCCAAGATGGGTAGATAAGTCGGACCGATCCCCCGGAGACTGTCTTTGCATTACCGCCGAATTCGCGCGGCAATGTGATATCTCCCAGTTGTGCCAGAAGCACGCGTGATTTGAGTTGGAGATTCAACTTATCCAGTTCATTGAGCCGGCTGGTCGAGGTCCCATATGACGGGTCATACCCACGGTCCGTTAATGCGCCGGTCAGTTCCAGCCCTGGGGAGAGTTCGCCGTTGATGCGAAGATCCAGCGATTGCCCAAAGTCCGCCTCCCCGGCAGTTCGACTGCTGAACCGAAATGTCTTGGCACCCGAGATCCGGATATCCTTGGCAAAATTACCAGGACGCGAAGACTCACCTAGGTCAACCGGGATCGGGATCGGCGATTGTGGCACCGATGCATCCGGAAGTTCTCGCCCATAGACCGACGCGGCCCAGAGCGGTACCTCGTGATAACTGACCACCAGCGTATCTTCTGAATTCAGACTGATCTGTGAAACGTCGATATATCTGGACTGGAGATCAATTGTATAGTCTATCGATCGCGAAAGCAGCCGACCATTCAGTCGAAGCGTATCGCTATGGAGAAATATCCCTGCGGTGGGCAGTGTCAGGCTAGCAGGAAGAGTGCGATCGGTGAATTGCTGTAGGACTCTCCCCTGTGCTGACCCGGCAATCAGCATCAGCAGACCGATCAGACAGACGCAGCGAAATTTCATCCGGCTCCCGGTGCGCGCTACTTGTAGATCAATTTGCAGAGAAGCAGCCTCGCATTGGCCGCATCAGAAATAACCATCGTGGAATCGGTCGGTCGACTGAACCCCGCGGGCACCACATCCTCCGCCCCTGGCCCGATCAGGCGAATCCCACCAACTACAAGATTTCTCCCCTCAGCATCAAAACAGAAAAATCGATTGGCCAACTTGTCCAAAACCCAGACCGTCCGCCCCCGCCCCATCAAGACAGCCACCGGGAGGATCATTTCATCATCGGTCAACGCTTGTTGATCGGAGCCATACTGGTCGTAAACCATTACGCGTCGGTTACCGCCGTCGCAGACATAAAAATTGTCGTCGTGATCGGTGGCGATCCCTTCCGGCTCGCGAAGTTGGCCACCGCCGGCGCCAAAGTCTCCCACGAACTTCTCAAATTGTCCGACATTGTCGAACGCCGCCACACGGTCGCGTTCCAGGTCGGCCACCCACAGCGCACCATAATTGGTTACCGCAATGCCGCTCGGTTCACCATACTTCAGCGGATCGGTTTCATCGGAATAGGGGATCTCATCGACAAAATTCAGCCGCCCATCCAATCGGACCAGTCGTCGGTTCCCCGCGTCGCAGATCCAGAGATTGAGTTGGTTATCGATTGTAATAGCGCGCGGGCGGTTAAAAAGACCGGGCTGATTGCCGAATCCCCCTCGATCAACCACCGGTTTCATAGCGGTATCAAACTTGATTATCCGGTTATTCCCCTCGTCGCACAGATAGCTGTCCCCCCGGTGGTCGCTCACCAGCGCCGATGGTGCGCGCAGTGATTGACCGATCATCGGCCCATCGATAGCACGCTCGATCAGAATAGCTACTGGCTGAGATTGTGCTGGAGTAGGAGCTTCCCGCTTCATCGCGGGACCGCCGCAACTGCCGAGGAACACCGGCAGGATCATTAAGCAAAGAAATCGCCTCATCTGACTCCGTTCAGAATGGCGTGCGAACTGACAGCACCACCTGCTTGGTCGGCGAAAATGGATTCAGTTCCAGCCTGACCGGAGCCTCGGAAAACTCCCGATCGAGCCGGCTGTTGTAACGTTTGACATCCCGGACGGCATCAATGATCGAAACCACACGGGTGACCAGGGCGATCCCGATGAAGAAGTCGGAGGTTCGATACGCCTCGCGGCTCCGATTCTTCAGGTGACGATAGGTCGCCCTATCCGCCTCAGATTCCCACTGCCAGTGATTCTCTGGTGAATCAACCAGATATGGGCGGTCTGTGTCGAACACCCGGCCAAAGGTATTGTACTCGTTGATATTCGTGTAGAAACCTACCAGATCGCGGAACTCATCACTCTTGTTTTCTAATTGCGCGTTGGCATTTGTTTGAGCAAAGCGGACATAGTCCTGCTCTTTTTCATGGCCATAGATCCGGTACGAAGCGAACCCGATCCAGGTGACTGCATCGGCCGCAAAGAAGATCCGCGCCTTCTTCCGATTCCCGACATAATACTCTCCCAGCCCTGGGATCAGCGCTGAATAAAGTCCTGCCTTGAATAAGGACTTCTTGTCGCCTGACTGAGCTCTGGATTCAACGTCTTTTGTCGAGGGCTTTTTGTTGTCGAACTCATCATCCGCCCATGCCAGCTCTGTTCTGGATGCCAGATCGAGCGCGGAAAGTTCAATTGTCTGCGCGTCCGCAATCGAGGGAAAGAGCCCCACCATGAGCAACCCTGCAAAAATGACTGTAATGCACTGCTTGCTCATCTGCTCAGAACCTCACTGTCGCGGTCAGGTATGGGGTGTCATTCAGGGAGTTGTATGAACGAAGACTCGCCTTCAGGCCCAGGCTGGAGAACTCTTCGTCGCCGCCTCCCACCTTCCGGTTATGCCTCTTTGCTCCAAAAAACGCGTCAAAGCTGGAGATCAGGTGGTTGACGATCGATACCACTATCATTCGCTCCGCCTGATCATACTTGTCATTGGCGTCTTTGCGCATCTGAAGATACGCTTCGCGCCGGGGAGATGATGGTGTGTGCGCCTGGTCAACTATCGCCAGATCCGGATTGCCGAGCCAGTCGTCCAGCGGCATGCCATTGCGGGTCGCGTCATCCCATCCCCACGCAAACTGATTGTACTTCCCGGTCATTTCGAAATATTGTCCGGTCTCCGTGTCCGGCAGGTGATGGCTCACCTCCACTGCATCGATCGAATCATCATCCGAGTAACCATATGCCGCCTCAAGGTAATCGGCATAAGCCTCCCGACTCCAGTGCGCACGCTGGAAGTTCTCGAATGCGACCGTCATATCGTCGTAATCCCCATGCAGTTTGAAATACATGGTCCAGGCGGTCACTTCGACGCCCAAAAAGACCCACGGCTTGATCTTACTGCCGTTGTAGTATTGACCAAGTCCCGGTACCACCAGTGAGAGCGCGAATGCTTTGCCGGGCGATTTACGTCCAACCGACTTGGTCTCCTTCTCGGCGAGATCAACCGTCCCAAGCGCATCGTCGGCGAATGCCATGGTCGAGCCGTATTTCAGTTCCAGCCCGGCTTGCTCAAATTGAGTCAGACTTACCGAATTAGCTGACAATGATCCCGCGACGAGACAGAACAGTACCGTTAGAAAAAGCGAACATTTCATTGGTATCCTCATCGGATCACCGCCACATCGGTGAAGGCCGTTTTGGTTTCCCCGGCAAAATCGATGACGATTCGACAGCGGTACACTCCGGGGGTCACATCGCTGCACTGCCAACCATACTCGTTGGTCCCTTGAAAAGCCGGACCATTCATTGACGCTATCTCTCTCCCCGACAGATCATAGATGGTCATCTCAACCCGATTGGCCGCCTCCCCGAGAATATAGCGGAAGGTTGTCGAACCCTCCGTCACCGGGTTCGGATAATTAAAGAAGCTCTTTTCGGCGAACTTGTCCGGCGAGGTCACCGGATCATCCAATTGATCGACCGGGAGCGCAAAGCTCCCCTGGGCATCATGCCCGGCCATCGGCCAGTAATTGCGCGTTGAATCGGTCGAGATGTTCCAAGCATAAAACCAGCCATCCACTCCCACATACCCCAGCTTGGCGGTTGTATCCGAATGGAATATTACCGGCGAACCAACGCCAAGCTCACCCGCTGAGAGCGGGAATCCGTACGATTTCCCCAGACCGAATGAGTAGATATTCCCGATCCCGGTCGGGAAGATCATCTCCGGTACACCGGAATGATTTAGATCGCCATGGATCGGCGCCGATATCACTGAATCCGATGGATACCGATCATTGATCTCCACCGGGAAATTGGTCAGCAACTGAGCTCGACGGTCAAATGCGTATATCGCATTGCGGCCGCCAATGATCATGTCGGCGTAGCCATCCAGATCGGCATCTCCCGCTACCGGGTTGGCCGAAAAACCAAAGCCCGTCTCTCCCTCTTCCAGAATCCGAAGCACAGGATCTGTCCCGGCAGTATCGATCGTCGCGTAGATGATCCAGCCATCGGGCGAAGCCGCCAGAATCTCCGGCTGGCCATCACGATCCATATCGCAAACCACAGGACCCCAATTGTAATATCGCGGGAGTTCCAGCGTCACCGAAGGTGTATCCAGTACCGTCAATCGGGTGACCAGACTGTCGCCATGCATCACCACTGCTCTATTGCCCATCAGGCAGAGCCCATGATATTGCTCATCGATCACGTTGAAAGCGCTGTGTGGCGATACTGGATTGTCGAACCCGTACACTCGACCAGAGTCGGTGAGAACAACAAACTGATTACTGAACGCCATGGCGATCGGCACCCCGGTTACATCATTGGTATTACCGGTGAAATCTGCCAAGCCGTTACCCGCATCATCATACTGCGTAAGGAAAACGACCTTACCGCCCGAGGCAGAAACTTGATACCCGATCGCGATCATTTTCATCGTGTCGGCTCCAAATGTCCCAACCACCGGCTGAGTAGTGATATCGCTATTGGCAATGAAGTAGGCCGGCATGATATGCTCGCGCCCCGGATGTACTGAAGCAAATGAACTGTCCCTGTATCGGGGGCATGCTGCGCAGGTGTCTGCGACATCCAAAAGATAATTCCCGCCGGATTCGGTCATGACATGCAGGAACCGTCCCGATGCAACGATCACTTCAGGCGAGCCGTCATTATTCATATCCTCAACTATTGGAGAAATTCCATATACCGGCTTCCCCACCCGCACCGGGAAACCGCTCGCCAGATTTTCCGTTTCCAGATCGAACAGCATAACACTGTCCAGATATGTGACATCGTGTGCCTGCGGAGCTCGGATCGTGTCACGGGTGATCCCGGTAATAAACACGCGGCTATTGTTGCCGCTGTTATCAATCGATGGTGGATTGGTGTTCGGGGTGAAGGATCGGTTGCGATCATCCCGGTACATATCTTCCGCTTTACCAAACCCGGACCGATAATAGCCACCGAAATTGATCAATCCGTCGGCTTCGATCAGCGTCAGGAATTTCCGCTCTGGATTTATCTGCAGGTCATTGTCATCAAAGTTATTGAGCCCGTCACCATCCCAGTCCAATCCGGCCACTGCCTCGTCTACGAGATAGATCAGCATTCCTGAACCGGGAATCAGGAAATCATACTCCCCGGTGAACTGCCGCGCCAGGTTGACCGGACCCTGTATGACATTGGTCGCTGAATCAACCAGAGCGGCTGTCTGCAACCCATCCGTCTCCTGAATGCGATTCTCGATCAGGTAAAATTCATTCTCCGAGATCGGCACTCGCGCGATCTTCGTCCCGTTCGAGGCGACCTCGGCCGCCACTACTCGGATATCCGAACCCTGGCGATAATCCACCACCGGGACATATCCAAGATAGGCACGCGACCAGGCATCCGGATAGATCGGGATCGCGCCAAAAACCTGACCGGTCTCAAATCCAAAATCGATCCCGGTCGAGAACCCGTTGTTGTCCATCAGCGAAAAATCGCCGACCTGCGACAGAAAATTGGTGGTGCTGTAGATATCCACCAACCCAAGTTGGTGGCCGAATTCATGCGCGAGCACTGCGTTGAGTGCTGTCGCCCGGTTATCCTGACTCGAGGTCTCTGGCATCAACAGCGCCGTTCTGACATACCGTGCCCCGCCATCCACCGGAATGGAATCGCCAAATCGAATGAACCCGGTGAACAGGTCAGAGCAGGTCTCCGGAAAACCGATATCATTCTGCCGATCCGATCCGGCATGGAAGAGAATGATCGCGTCATACAGGGAGAAGTCGATATTGGTGTCGCCAAGCATATGGAGCGTATCGGCGAGCCGGATGCAGTCCTCGAAATAATCCTCAAGTCCGATCACCACCGAATCGCAACGTCCGTAATACGACATCGGATGCGGCAGCGTGTACGCAGAATCGGAAACCTCCGGGAAATTGTGCCAGATAAGCGATACATGCCCTTCCGAGACCTGGTTCCAGTAGCGATCCAGCGCCATCATCTGGGCATTAAAGTACTCTTTGTTGTGCGGAGGAGGGTCGATCCAGTGGCCAACCTGATTATAGTAAGCCGCCGAATCAGTTGGATTTTCCAGCGGACGCGAGAAGTCCATTACCCCGCGGCCAGTCGTATTGGGATCGTCCGTCGTCTCTTCCTGGAAATTAAACCGAAGCGCCAGCACCCGGACCACCGCCTGCTGGTTCTCACCCAAAGCCGCTTTCGGCAACGACCACGGTTTATCCCGCTCGACTTGCAGCGCGGATGGTGTATGCATCGGGCCACACTCAGGCGTGAGGCACTGATGCGTTACTTTATTTTCGCCGGATGCCGAAACCGGTTTTTTCGTTCCGATCAGGATCTTGTCTGCCGGCACTACCGCAGTCGCGAACAGCACCATCAAACAGCCGGCCAATCCTATTGACCCAACCCACCTCTGTCTCTTCACCAACGAACATCCTTCCAGTTGCAGTCTAGAGCAAAATGGACAACGAGAAGCGTGTGATATTGGCCAATGCCACCGACTCACCGCTCGGAATATAGGCGACATCAAAACGGAACCGCTCCAGCGCATTGATCCCCGCGCCAAGCGTCCAGACCTTGACATCACCCTCTTCGTCGTAGACATAGCCGAATCGACCAGAGATCAGATTCAGGAAGGTCGCTTCGACACCACCGTTGAAGACCGCTTCTTTGAGCAGCTCATCGGTGAAGCTGTCATTCAGTCCAACCATCATTTTGTTGTACTCGGCCGTGACGGTCACTCGCGTGTCGCGGCTGCGCAGCAGCTTGTAGGCCGCTCCAACCGACAGGTTGCGCGGAAGATCGTCCGCCTGGTTGGCATCGATGTACGTCATCTTCGGACCAAGATTGGTCAGCGCCATACCCAGGTTCAGCTTGTCGCTGGCATGATACAGCAATCCGAAGTCGAGTGCAAACCCATACGAGGTCCCCTTCCCCTTTTCCGCCGCCGCTCCCTGCTCGGCAAGATGCGACCAGAGGAACTTGGCAGAAAGTCCGCCCTTGAGCTTGTTGGTCAGGGATGTTCCGTAGGAACCCTGGAACGCGAAATCAAACGCATCGAATGTGCCCAGATCTTCTGCGTTCTCACCGGTACGGGTGATCGTTCCGTATGAAATGAAAGAGGTCGACAGGCCAACTGTCCCGCCAATACTCCCCACCGGGAAGACGCCAGAGAAATACGTGTAGTAAAGGTCGTCCGCAAGTTCAGGCAACCACTTCACATACATCGTGGAGATCTCCGGATGAGCGGAAGCGCCTGTCACCATACGACGATCGCTCGCCGCCCACAACTGTGAGTTCACCATCGAAACACGTCGCGATGGTTCGTCACCAAGGCCGCGGAAATCGCTCCGCCGCCACTCTTCCCGCGAATACTCCAGCAATCCGGCTTCCGTCCCGACATAGACGATCTCGTCATACCAGTCGATCGAAGTAACCGGCGAGGATGCCGCGTTTTTGTGGATGAGGACCGTGCGTCCCGGAGGAATGATCCCTTCCGGAAGGTCATTGACCACTTTGAGTCCTTCGGTGTACTCTGCAAGTGTGGTGCCGCTGAGGTCTTTGCGCAGCGCCGCAACCTGTGCGATCGTCATGATCGAATCAGCTGTATACTCGCGATAGCCCGGCATCTGCCAACCATCACGGGTCATCATGATCACGCCTTGATCTGTTCCGATCCAGACACTCTGTCCCGGAATGCCACCGAGTACCGAGGAGACCTCTCCGTTCAGGATCCCAAGGTACGGGACATTGATCACCGTCCCCGGACCGGGGTTATTGAGATTCTCCATGCCCACGTTGGCCGCGCGATACTTCTCTTCGAATCTCCGCAGATCAGTCGGCGAACCATAGATCGTGTATTTCGCCGCGATCTTGGCCGAAGTGTCGTCGATCAGAACGGTATAGGGGAATGTGTTCGACCACTTGACACCGTCAAACCGATAGAGGTCTGCATCCACGACCGCAAACAGTTCGTTTCCGGTACCGGCAGACATTGCCGATACTCGCCCAATGGGGGCAGCGGATGAGGTATCAAACGGTTCGATCGTCAGCCCATTAAACTTAGCCATTCCGGCAGTTGTGCCGATCAGCGTTGTAGAACTGAATGTACGCAGACAGGTGATCGAGTCGGAAGGCAATCCGCCCTCGGTCGTGAAGGTCTGCCAATTTTTGCCGTTGTAGCGAACCATCCCGGCCGTGGTGCCTATGATCAGTAAATTGTCCTGCGAGGTCAGCACGGTAGGCTCGCCCGATAGTTTCACTGAAAACGGAAACGTCACCTCTTCGGGGATAAACCGGTTCCTGGAGCGCTCTACCGCAAACTGGATCCGCTCGGTCTCCCGCGCGGTTAGCGCAGAATCTTTCTTGGCATCGTTAAAGATCGACTGTGCCTCGGCAAATCGATCCCAATTTATACGCACCTGTGACCAGGCCTCAAGAATCGAGTCGAGTGACTGCTCGAGCCCGGCGCGGTCAGAATAATCGGACGGCGCCATCGCGATCACCGCATCGCGGAATCCCTGGACATCGGACTTCGGTGTCCGATTGTTGGCCGCCGCGACTTTGTCTATCAAAGCCGGAAGTTCATCCGGATTGGTCACGTTGTAATACCGGGTTGTTAGTTGAGCAACCGTCTGGTCAGTTCTGGTCGCCTGTACTTCACCGGCCGACCACTTTCCCGCCTTGGAGCGAAGCAACCCCTGCGAGGTGATCGCCCAGATCTCGTAATCCTCAACACTGCTTCCCTTGCCGGAGCGCAAGGCCGCCAGACTTTTGATCGGGCGATACTGCGCGGGGATATTCGTTTCAATGGAGCTGTTGGAGAGCGGATAAGCTCCCAAACCGGCAGGGTTGTAGTGCGTAGCGGTCGCATCATCCGCGATAGCCACAAATGCTTCACCCATACCTGCGGCGCGCGCACCGGGTGCAATTCTCAGGAATAACACCGCAGCGTTGGAGATATCCGCGTAACTCGTGGAAACCATTCCGGTCACCAGAAGAAGGATAGCCAACAGGCAGGTCACTTTGATCTTCATTAGTTCAGACTCCAGTACTATTAGTTAATAACCACTATCTTGCCAAATGATTCGACTGTCTCGCCTCCCCCGGAAGGGACGGCACTGACCTTGTATACATACACTCCGGTGGCGACCCGATCCCCTTCGACATCCCGGCCATCCCACATCACGCGGAAATGGTCGTTCGGATAGATCGAGGCGATAAGATTCTGCCCGGAAAAACTTCTGATCTTGCGACCGGCCACGGTGAATATCTCCACCGACATCCGATCAACATCATCCGTCAATTCAAAATAAAAGGTCGTCTGCTCCTGCATGGGATTCGGATAGTTCAACAGGTCCTGAATCGCCAGACGTCCCGGACTCGAGACGGTCGCGGTAAACTCCGTTGTTGACGAATTATTGGCGTTATCCCAGGCCTTTATCTTGAATGTGTGCTCCCCCTGGCTGAGCGAGCCTAGTGGATAGGCCAACCGGCCGCTCCGATAGGACCCCTGGTCATAGGAGAAGTCATCTGATAATTGTATCGGCTGATCGGCCCGATTATCAAGTATCAGGGATATCCCATGTCCAAGTCCCCCAGCGACATTGATACCGGAACTATCCTCTATTTCCACCAGCAGAGTATCCTGCAACCAGACGTAATCCCCGTCCCGGAAATCGGGCCGCCCGCTGATACTGTACCCTATGCTTGGGCCCGTAGAATCAGTGGTGACCGCAACCTGAGTCGACACCGGAATTGAGTCGACCAGACCGACTGCATCTATGCTGTCCAGAATAGCATAGGCGAGCACCTTCGCCCCCTGGCCACCAAAACTGATATCGAGAGGCGAGATAAAGTCTGCTTCAAACTGACCATTCGTGATTGCAACCGAGCCACGGAACAATGTCGGCCCGGCTAACTTGTAATTGACTTCCTGCGTCACCTGTCCGGCGCTGTTCACCAGACGGTACGTTCGGTCGCGGTCTGAATCAAAGACCGTCAGGATCAACTCACCATCAGACAAGACCGGCTGACCCGATCGGTCCAGGACACGTCCGGCAACCCGGCTCCCGCCAAGCGCCATCAGACTATCCGGGTCCTGGGTAAATTCGATCCGCAAACGCGGCATCCCAAGTTTCAGGAACGGATCTCCGAAATAGACATATGCCCGGTCGTTGTCCTCGGGAGATGGTATTGTGTCATTTCCATACTGCCTGAGCATTTTCGCCGCGAAAAGCGCCTGACAGATAGTCAACGAATCGTCGTACATTAACAGGTCGAAGACCTCTCGATTAAATGCGGCATTGTCCGACGAAAAGACGAGACGCGTGGCGGAGATAACGCCGACTGCACCGCCCGACGGCATCGTCAGGAAATCTTCTCCCATCGCCTGACGACCTGGATCATCGAAGAAACCAATGGCGCACGATGCCGTGAAGATCAGCGGGAGACGATCGATATCGCGAAGCTTCGGCAGATCACCGGTTCGGGTGAAAACATGCTCATGCGCCCAGACATCCGGATTTCCATGCCCGACATAATTCACCACCAGCGAACCCTTGTTGATCGCCTCGACAATAGCTGTATTGACCGCCGGCTTCTCACCATTCACGAATGGATAATCCCATAAATAGATCTTGTTCCGCATGAAATGGGCCGGAAGGTGAGCGCGCTGTAATTGTTCGGTTTGCGTTGCGTGAAATGTCTCGGTATTGAACTGACCATATTCATCATCCGCCACCAGCGTGACATTGGTCCGCCACGGTCCGAGATCGGTGCTGGATTCGTAACTCTTGATCTTGTTGACGATATTAGCAATTTCCGTACGGCTTCGGACCGGCCAGCGGGCCGACATCATATCAAATCCGCGGTCTCCCAGGAGATAACTCCGGTCGCCGTCCAGTATTCCGTAGGTACCGAAGTAAACATAGTTGTCGTCGCCGTATGAGGTCCCCAGAGAGTTCCCTTCCAGTGCGTTGATGTATGTCGGGATATAATTCGCCTGGTTGGTACGCAGACGATTGAGCCAATCGTAATTGGCATCACCGACCAGTAACACTGCCGATGGAGCCGGGTCAGGGTAGTTTTCATACGCGAATTTCAGATAGTCGCGTATCGCCGTCGGATCGGGCATCCCCCATGAGAAATTGTCATATAGCGACTCAAGCGTCACAACCTTGATCGCGATCCCATCCGCTTCCCGGTAGGCCACATATTCATCCATGGCCGTTACCAGGCTTTGCGGGGTGACAATGATCAGATCGGTTTGTGCCGAATTCCCGCGCATCGCGACTGGAGTGACGCTCTGGATAGAGACCGGCGCCAGGGCTACCGTTGTGGTGACACCGTAGAACCGATTAGTACCCGCAGATTCGAGCATCGTTTCAAACGACAACAGCCCGCCTCCGCGCTGGTAACCGGTCAGAAAGACCGGCTTCTGCGGATCGGCCAGATCAAGCAACCAGGGTGCGACCGTGAAATTATCCTGCACCTGCACCAGCCCGCGCCCATTTGACAACTTGAGATCCAGGTCGATCTGGTTGTTCGCCGGAAGCAGACGGCTCATATACGAGATCTCGACATAATCGAAATATGGTGGTACGTCACTGGCGACAGGCGTCAAGCTGACATCGATATCATTCAATCCGTCCACCAGCGAGCGAGTCCCAAACCGGCAGAAACTTGCCGTCCTGATCGGATTCAGTCCGATCACTCCGTTAACCGACACACTCATGTACGACCCGGTCCCGGAAACGCCGGTTTTCCCCTGCAGATAGAGCATCGCCGAATCATTGGCGATCACGCCGGGCGTCGGCACAAACAAGCTCAATGTCCGCTGATCGGTCCAGTACCAGTTGTAATAATCGCTCACGTGATTGCTGGCATCTTCGGAGAGGAGATTGTCCTGCTCAACATGCACGCGACGGCGCACTGTTGTGATCGTGGTATCTTCTGTGCCGGATGGCGCTACTGAAGCGACAGCCATACGCACCGGCGAACCACTGAATCCACCGGAAGCAACCGTCAGCCAGTAGATATTCTGGTTGGTGTAGATATTGTTGAGCCACTGGGTCGGCTGGTTGTCGAAATAGAGAAAGCGATTGGGCGCTTCCCCGAAGAAGTAGATCGCGTCACCCGCTCCGATAATTCCATCGCCACCATCTTCGATTCGAATCGCCAGCTCGTTAAATTCGGGGCGCGGATTTTCATTCCGCATATCCACCGGCTGGCCGCCGCCGTTGAAAACTCGTATCGAGTCGGACCGAAGATTCGTCAGCGAGATCCCCGCCGCCTGCAATTGTGCGCCGGTCACCCGATAAAGTCCAGTCTGCGTCACCGCCAGTTTGAGCCAGATCGATGACAGCACGAACGGATTCTCTTCCGCCGCGATCTTTCCAGCGGCTCTATCTGACTCCACGCGCCATTTTTGCGCTTGATCGAAATTGATGACCGAACGTGAGAAAACTCTATCAAAGATGGGATCAGCAACAGATCCGGTTCCGGACTTATCCCCGCCATCAAACGCCACCCGGATATTCACCTTGCGATAGTAGGCATCTCCCACTACCGGCGAGATCTTCAGAGCAACCAATTGCCGTCCGCGGACTACTCGCGGTTTGTCCAGACTGACCAGCGGAACATTGGCTGACAGATCGCTTACTAACTCAGCGGCCCCCTTCAAATCCTCTCCACTTGCAGAAACGAGGCGGGGGGTCGAACCGACCGGCATACACAACTGGACTGTCGCGACAAATGCGACGGTCGAATCAGGATATGCAACTTTGGTCAGGGAACTGAGATCGGTGATCTCATAGCTGAAACTGACTTCATCAGGGGAAGCGCTGAGCAGTTTACCGGAGGAAGGAGAACCAAATGCGGCAGGCGCAACAAAACAGAGGCAGACAATAAAAAACGACTGCCACAAAAAGAGATACCCGCCCGACCGCAACCCGGTCAGGGAGCTTCCTAAGATTTTAGCACTGGCTAACTGCCGATTCAACAATTGCTATCCTGGCTGAAACGGTTTGTTCTGTTCGTTAGCTACGTGCTATAATCTTTCTCCTCTGTTTGTACAGACGTTAAGCGACATAAATCGCCGAAAACTAATAACTTCCGTCGAAAAAGTCAATATCTCCCCCTCACTCCCTGGGCTTGTTGTCGCAAATTCCCGGCCAACAATCGGCTCCATCCCCGAACTTTCGATGAATGGTTCTGATTTGCAACGACTTAGAAAACAGGAGGACTCCAACCCGCTTTCATCTGTAGGACCCGGTCGCTCCCCATTTATTCAACTAAACTGAACTTCAATTCACAAATCGGCCGTCTTTTCCAGCCCCTTACCCCTAATAGCGCCTGAGGTCGTCCTGAAGTTCCCTACTTTGTTTCTCGGTCTCGGACTGTGCGTCATAAACCGCATCCCGATACTGCGACGCACTGCCTGACGGATAAAAGACAACACTATAGTTCTTGAAGAACTGGCCACGGAACTTCTCCAACAATTCCATGCTCGACTGGTCAAAAACGCGATCGATCTTCATCTCTTCCATAGCCAGATCAACCACATCTTCGTAGGCGGCGAAGATCGAGCGCTGAGATTCGTTCGACCGTTCAACCATCGATCGCATATCCGCGGCCGGTGTCTCTACTCCCCGCGCCTGATTTCCCGCATCCCAGTCATCGGCCACCCGTTCGCCATAGCGAAAATAATTCGCCGATACCGAATCCACCAAAGTCTTGAGAATCTCTGCCTTTTGCACCGGGTCCGCTGCGCGAATCCGCTCGCTGTACTCGGATCGAATCTCCCGCGCTCGCGTATCGGAGACTTCCGCCAACCGCTGCTTATCTTCGGGGCCGGTCTGAATGGTCACGCCGCAACCGTTCACCCACAATCCCAGCAGGATGACCACGAACGTCGCGGTCACCCCTCTTTGATATGCCAACTTCATACGTGTGCAGGCTGCGACTGCAACGCCTCCATCTCACAAGTAAAGTGACGCAACAGCGCCGGTTCGCGTGTAATGCGGTAACCGGGGATCTGGTTTTTCTGGGCCACGATCCGCTCGGCCACTTCTGCCACATAATCCAGATGTGAATTGGTGAACACCCGGCGCGGAATCGCCATTCTCACCAGTTCTTTGGTGGCACTGTACTTTTTGCCGGTTGCGGAATCTACCCCGCCGAACATCAGTGAACCGATCTCGACCGTACGCACCGCCCCCTCAACATAGAAAGCGATCGCCAACCCCTGTCCGGGGAATTGATCGACAGGAATATTCGGCAGCAACCGCCCGGCATCGACAAACACCGCATGCCCGCCGGTCGGCTCAATGATCGGCATTCCGGCATCCTTGATCTTCTCGCCAAAATAGTGCACCTGGCCTATGCGATAGTCGAGATAATCGAATTCGAGTACCTCTTCGAGTCCCACCGCCAACACATCGAGATCACGTCCCGCCAGCCCGCCGTAGGTCGGAAATCCCTCAATCACCACCATCAACTCTGCGATCTTGTTATAAAGCTCTTCATTGTTGATCGCGATCAATCCGCCGATATTCGCCAGGCCGTCTTTTTTGGCGGACATCAGGGCACCATCGCAGCAGTCGAACATCTCATGCGCGATCTCCCGGATAGACTTCTCATGATACCCCGCCTCATCCCGCTTGACGAAATAGCAGTTCTCCGCAAATCGTGCCGCATCGAAATAGAACGGAAGCTTGTATCGATGGCAGATCTCTGCCGTCTCATGAATATTCGCCATCGAGACTGGCTGACCGCCCGAAGAATTATTGGTGACAGTCAACATCACCGCCGCGATCGATTGCACTCCCTTTGCCTTGATGAATTCCTCAAGTCGAACGATATCCATATTCCCTTTGAATGGGATCGGCTCATTCGATGATGCTTCCTTGCACGGCAGGTCTATCGGTATTCCCCCCTTATGCATCACATTGGCGCGGGTTGTATCAAAATGGGTATTATTGATGACATACTGCCCAGGCTTCATCATCGAACTGAACATCAGGTTTTCAGCCACTCTCCCCTGATGCACCGGGATCGCAAACTTCTTGCGGAAAAGCTGTTGGACACGGTTCTCGAACCGCCGATAGGATTGCGCGCAGGCATATGACTCATCCCCCATCATCAGCGCCGCCCACTGCGCATTGGACATCGCCCCGGTCCCTGAATCGGTCAACAGATCGATATAGATATCAACGGCATCTATTTTGAAAAGATTGTATTTGGCTGCCTGGATACGGGCGAGTCGCTCGCCACGGCTCATGAGCCGGATCGGCTCGATCGCCTTGATTCGATACGGTTCGGCAGGTTGACGTCGGACTCCCATGGGATAGTCTCCTTTGTCTCACGTTGTTGGTTAGCACACTTTCACTACTTCAACAACCCAGACTAGTCGACCGCCTTGATCCTCCGTCGATGGTACCTGAGGTCAAGATGGTTCGGGATTACAGACATATGCAACACGTTCATCCTCAGACCGATCTCAGTTTAAAGACCGGAACAATATGGCCGGTCACCAGACCGGCGTTGTTCTTGATCTCCGGACTATTATACCGAATAAGATGCGCAAAGTCATCCATGTTTTGCACGATCCCCAGTTGGCGCAAAACCTCCAGACAGATCACGCCAAGCCCCCTTGCGCCACCATCATGCACCTTGACCACGATCCCGATCCGCTGGTCGCGGAACCCGATCGCCTGGAGCGCTTCTGCTCCCCCTTTGCAGACCACATTGAAAGGAAATGACCGCATCAGGTTGAAATCAAATCGGTTCTCCCCAGAAAACAGCAGCGGGAACTCCGCCATCGCCTCCCGTATTCGAGCCAACGACTTCTCCGTTCGGTCTGCACTGTGGTTGGCCACTGCCAACCGCATGAAGCCAATCGCCAGATTTCTGAGCGGCATCGGAAAATTCGGCGCCGAACAGCCATCTGTCCCCATCAGCATCTGCTCTTCCGGATAGTCACAAACCTCCGAGATCGCCCTCTTCACCAGACGCTGCACCTCCCCCTCCGGATCAAGGTAACTCTCCGGCGGGACACCCAGATGCCGCGCCAGAGCCAGAAATCCGGAGTGCTTCCCCGAACAATTGTGCCGGAGTGGGTCTTTATCTTCCCCGTGCAACGGGTACTTGTTATCGGTCTGCATCCCTAGCGGCCAGTGATATCCGCATTTCAGGTGGGATGGCTCATTGCCGGCTTTCCTGAGATTTGATCGCACCACTGCGATATGCTCATCGGTTCCGGAATGTGACCCAGCCATGATGGAGAGATTCGGATTGGAAAACCCGTACTCATCTGCTCCCCCGCTCGCCACCAGCGGCACCAACTGGAACGGCTTGATCGATGACCGCGTCATCGTCACCATCTCCGGGTCGCCCAGACAATGAGTCACTCTGCCCGAGTCATCCACCACGGCGATCGATGCATAATGCGTCGCTTCGACTACCGACCCCCGATAGATCACTGCGCCCGGCTCCGCCCCTTTGGGTATGGTCTGCTGTATTACTTTCATGTCCATAGCACGCCTAAGGTAGATATTCAGAGGTGAAACGAAAGTTTAATCTTTGACAGCCTTGACTGCCCGTATTGCAAGGAACGCCGGGGTAGCCAGGGCCGCGTCAAACGCCTGTGGGTTAATGCGACGACTTCCCGGCGATGGTTTCGCCTCCAGCGTCCGGTCAATATGAAATCCCGCCCGCGAGAGTCCGCCGCTGATACTCTCGAACGTCTGATGATAACTCACCAGTTCCATGCCAGGGAGCATCCGCCAGCGATATGGCTCAGCAACACTGAAGTACACGGATTTTGTTTTTCGCTGTTCCTGAAGCATCTTGAAGGAAGATAATGGATGGTGAATTGAAAAGATCAGCACCCCGTCTGACCTGAGCAACTTACCGCACCGCTTGAAGAGACCATCCAGATTCCGGATATAATGAAAAGCGAGTGAACTAACCACCAGATCATACTCACCCGCTTTCGCCTTCACTCGCCGCATATCGGCATGAACGAATCTGGCGCCGCTCACTTCCTCCCGTGCGATCGCCAGCATCGATTCCGAATTATCTACCCCCGTGACTTTGCCTCCCATCCGCATGAGCTTACGCGTCAAAAGCCCTGATCCACACCCCAGCTCCAGGATCTTTCGCCCACGCACCCTCCCGCGCAGGAGCTTTGACATCATTGGCCATTCGAGTTGGTCATTGTAGAAACTTCGCGCGTTATCCGCGCGTTTCTCGTGATAGACCCGTGCATGACGATCATATTCTCGACGGTTCCGGTCACTCATCGCATGACTCACTTCGCCCGGATCAGCACCAGCGTCTGGTCATCTTCCTGCGCCCCAAACCCGTCCACCGACTTCAACAACTCCGCCCTGATCTCCGCTAACGGTCTGCCGACCTTCTCCCGGATCAGATGCTGAATCCGCTCCTCACCAAACATCTCACCAGACTTGTTTTCGACTTCGGTCAGTCCGTCGGTCAGGATCACCAGCAAATCGCCCGGCTTAACACTCAGTTGAGTCTGGGCAAACGGAAGGTCCTTCACCACCCCCAACGGCGGATTCTGACTCTCATGCGATGCACAGGTTTTGTCAACTCCATTAATATGCAGGAGCGACGGATGCCCCGCCCCCGTGTATGTCACCGAATGGTCCGTGTGCAATTCCAGATACACCCCGGTCGCGTACATATCCGGGCGCTTCAGCGCATACACCACATTATTGAGATCCGCACAGACCGTCTGCTCTGTCTTCCGAAGCAGCGTTGTTTTTAGCGCGCTTTTAATCATCGCCATCATTACTCCCGCTCGCACCCCATGCCCGGAGACATCGGCGACAGTCACGATCACCCGCTTCTCCATCAGCATCACATCCAGCATATCCCCGCCCACTTCGCTCGAGGCTGACGAACTCCCCAGAATCTCCCACTGCTCATTGTTGAGTGTAACTTCCGGAACGAGATGATCGTGAATCTCCTTGGCAAGTTCCATCTCCGCCTGAAGGTGCACCGTCTTGGCGCCTTCACCCCTGATGAATATGACGAACATCACATACCCGATCACGATTGCAACCACCATCACTAACCCTGTGATGGTGAAGCCGGCATTCCCTGTTGCCAGCGAGCCCGAGAAGAACATTCTCTGAGAGACCGGGACAGCAGCATTGAGGATGATTGGCAGCCAATAGTGACGTCCCTTGAAAAAAGCGTATGCCCAGCAGACCGCGATGGTTGCTGACCCGATCAACCACCCGGCCACATCCACCCAGTGCCATCCCTGGCCGACATTTGCGACCATCAGCATGGCTATCGGAGAGAAAACAAAGAAGATGGCCGTCAGCAGCGCAATTCGCGCACGCATGGACAGATTTCGATACAGTATGGCTGAATCCACTCAGTACTCTCCATTTGGGCTTGGGTTTGACGGAATATATATGATGAAACTCTTCCTGACCACTCAAACTCTTTCACTGTCTACCGTATTACTCCACGATTAGCGGAACCCGCCGCCCGTCTCCCCTGTTTTCTCCTTAGTCCGTGGCACGAGAGATCGACACTTGAACCTACTCATACGAAGGAATCGAACATGAACCATCTCGTTCTCGGCGGCACCGGCACGGTCGGCTCGGCCGTCGTCCAGGGACTGCTCGCCAAAGGCCAGACTGTCCGCGTCCTGACCCGCTCCGAAGAGAAATCCAAAGCCCTCCCGTCGGGCGCAACCGGCGTGGTCGGCGATCTGACCAACCCGCTTACCTATGATGCCATCTTCAAAGGCTCCGACTCCCTTTTCCTGTTGACCGCCAACTCGATCACCGAGACGTTTGAGGCGCTCTCAGCTCTGCATGAAGCAAAGAAGCTGAAATACAAAAAGATCGTTTACCTTTCTGTGCATTTCCCCGACTGGGGACGCCATGTTGCCCATTTCGGCGCCAAAGAGAATATCGAGCATGCGATCAAAGAATCCGGCATTCCGTACACGATCCTCCAGCCGAACAATTTCTATCAGAACGATTACTGGTTTAAGGACCCGATCCTTCAGTATGGCGTTTATCCTCAGCCGATCGGCGATGCAGGCATTTCGCGTGTCGATATCCGCGATATCGGCGATGCCGCCGTCAACGCCATGATCACCGACAACCACACCAACAAGACATATGCCCTGGTCGGCCCCGAAGCGGTCACCGGCAAGTCAACCGCCGAGGTTTACTCCCGTTTGCTTGGGAAAGAGATCAAGTATGGCGGCCATGATATGGATGCCTGGTATGAGCAGTGGAAACAGTGGATCCCGGTCTGGATGGCGTACGAATTCCGCATTATGTACGAACTCTTCCAGACGCGCGGCCTGAAAGCGACCCCGGCGCAGTTGAAAGAGACCGAGACGGTGCTCGGCCACGCTCCTCGCCGCTTCGAAGACTTCGCGAAAGAAATGATGGGCAAGTAAGTATAGTGGCTTGCTTAAGCTGAAATTCGTCATCGCGAGGCCCGCTCGTCAATTAGTCACGGGCCAGGCGAGGGGTCAGGAATGACTTTGGACTTCTGTTGGTTGAGCGGCTAACCTTGAATTTGACGGCAGACCTCGATTTGAACGGCAGACCTCCTGGTCTGCCGTTTTCATTCGAGCCATGGGGATGCCAGCTCGGAATGATCATGTTGTTGGGTTTGAGCGGGATGTATTTTCCGGAGAATGATTTGAATTGAGGCAGAGGACATCAGTCGGAGCATCGCCTCTATATAATGGGGCGCACTAAGTACTGACAAACGTAATACGTTTTAAGGGGAGAGATGAGAACTGGGCTGCCTGTGCGCTCAGCCCGATTCTCCACCTACACACCACCCACTTTCTTCTTGCCAATCCGGACTATTTTTGTCTACTTTATCGCAGGTGGGGTAGTCCCAGGGCTCACAAAGTAATCGTCACACGCGACGTGTCATCGGCGTTCCAAAGGGAGAGTCGTATGAAAAAGATGATGGCTACTGTTCTGGTGGTAGTATTCGCCGCGTCATTTCTGGTTGGCGCGTTGATCACGGAGACGAAAGCCGCTCCCCCCTGCCGGATCGTCTGCAATGGCCTCGATGGCTACCGATGCTGCAAAGTAAAGGGGCGTTGACTCCTACGGCACGATCATCGATCGACTTAACGTCAAGCCGATCTGATTCCGCGGACTTCGCAGTTTGTTGCTTGAATGCAAGATTCTTGGAATCGACAGGATATCAAGTGAGACCCGAGCCCCACGATCCCCCACCCCGCCGGGCTCACGAAAATGCAAAGAATACGTCCCATTTGCGAGCGGAGCCCCACAACCGAAACTATACCCCACCATTAGCCGCCCGTCCGCGGTGGCGATTCAATCAATCCGGTCAGCGACGCTTTGTCGAGCGAATTGAACCGGATGACCGGAGGCTTTATTGTTTTTCTCCGATAGTAATTGACTGTAGCTGGTCCGCAATTCGATAGCCAGTAGTTTTTTGCCGGTCTCTATCTCAATGCCAATTCCCAGTGCTATCGTGAAGTCGGGATTGTTGAGATTGGCGATCTCACGTTGCGATTGCCCGCCCATGCCTCCAGTTCCGCCTGACCTCCTTTGACGGGCAAAGCAGCAGAGCAAGGCGCGGGTCCTACTAAAAACGTCGCTCCGGACAGCGGAATTAAGAATCCCGGTATCAACCATAAAAAGAACCCGGGCACTCAACTCGGAATTATTGAGGGAGTTACATCTGCCGCATACTGATTGCCGAAAATCTGTCTTCAGCGTCCCCTTCCCCCCTTCCGGATTGAAGCTGACTTCCGGCTGAATCGAAGAATTGATTCATCAAGCCGGTATGGTAACAAAACCCGCCGAACAAAATCCCCCTTGGCACTGGTGGAGCCAAGAGACAGCGCAGACTGGTTCTCTACCACTAATCCTGGAGGACCGAAGCGATAGTGAGTATTCTTTTGAACGGGCCGATGCGTAGCGGCCGACCTTTGAACGGTCGACGCACCTGCCCCACCGCGCCCGAAGTAGCGGAAAGCGACAAAAGCAGGAGACGGGAGCAAAGAACAAGACTACGCGATTTTGCATCGGACCACCCGGTTTTTGGCAGAGCGCCACCTAACGATCGTCGTTGCGCGCGGAGCAAGACTGTTCGTCGACCCGCTTCCACGTGAATTCTTCTAAGCGCATCATTCCCGCGCGAGGCGGAAAATCGGACATCGATTCTCAATCTCTACCTCGGCAGACGCTGACAACGAAGCATGAGTCAATAATCGACACTGGCCCGGATAGACACAATCAGCTCTGCGTCCAGTTTGGCAAAGCAATTCCCAGGTCATGCCACGCAGAGATAACACAACCACCAGTACCATGGCCGAATTTTCCGCCCGATTTCGGATCAGTGCGTAGATTTTCCGGTGCGCTGACGTCGGTCTGTCCCCCTGCCCAAGCCATCCAAGTGGCCCCTCTGGAATTCTCACGACCCGGCGAAATGTTGGCGACACGAGATTTGTCGAGATCAAGCCTGCGCAGTGACTATTAGTACAGCAGGGGAAAATCGGTTTATCACCATTCAAACCATAAGAAGCACGAACCAGTTCGATCTCACACCACCGCGACCAAGATGACCAATTACGGTATTTGCTTTCGATGACAAACTCCCTGCCTCGGACATTCAGACTACGATTGCTTCATTATGCGGTCATGATTATATCTCCTCAATGCGAAGATGTACATGAATAGCGGAGTGTCTGGCGACGGAGCGGGCTCAGGAGCCCACCATGAATGGTGGGCCACCTGCCACCCGGGCATGCTCCACGCAATTCGCGACTGTCTGATTCTAATCGCTACACTCTCCTGCATGTATCCGAAAATACGTCCCTACATCGAGGTACCACCAGTAACCATCGATGAAAAACTTAGGGACATCCTCTTCATAGAGTTGATAGATGAGTGCCTGCACGTCTGAGCGAACGGTTCGGTCCTCCCACCTGGCGTGTCCTTTAGTGAAGGATTCGAACTTTCCACTGACCGTGTCCGATCCTGTGCAGAAGACGCCATAGTCGGTGAAAGACCGTCTGTGTCGAATGATTCGTGTCGGGTTCGCACGGGGACTCAAATTGATAGTGGTCAACGATTGTCAACCTGTACGTTTCTTCCGAGCGACTGCACACTGAAGAAACGTCCATCAATGCGGATACATAGCCTGGATCGACAAGAGCATCTTCTTCGGAACAGTCCCAGGCAGTCATCTTTCCAAATACATCCGAGTAGCACTGGCGTAGCTAAGTTGCAATTTTCCATTGCTTACACAGATGAGCGCATATCCTCCCAGCGACAAGCCGTCACATCTCAGGCATACTTCAACTCCAGGAAGTGGTCGAAGAGCACGGTTAGGCTGTCCAATCCAAAATTCCCTTCATTTCAGATCCTTTGCGAATCGAGTTCAAGCGTAGAATCGACCTTTCCACAAGTCGCGATAAACGATGTACTTGCTTGGGTTCTCCCTCAAAGTCTTCAAAGTGACTACGAGATTATCTCGTCCTCCAAACCTGCCGGTGGTCTGAGCGCAAAAGGAGGATTTGGTAAGATGACCAGCACAGCCCGCGTGTTGTCACCACTTCCAAATACTTCAATCTATTCCCCGCCAATTCGTCACCCTTCATGTTTTGACTGCAATGTGAGCCGAGCGATTCCGGTCTGCCAGCAGTCGTGTCAGGTCCGAAAACGGATCTGACCTACGAAGCCCCCCTACACCCCCAGCTTTTTCAGCGTCTCCGGGATATCTCTGATGTGCGGCAGGCGTGCGCTGGATTTTGCCAACTGCTCCAGCTGCTGCTTTCGCCGTCCCCATCGTCCCCTCGACAATCGCGCGGCATGCCCATCCGCTTTCCGGGAGGCGCAAAAAACGCCGCCGATCATCACCAGCACTTTCCGGCTTTTTCATTTTCGGAATGATCATCGTCGCGC